>JBDUBI010000181.1:0-6441 GCA_040004225.1 Acidobacteriota bacterium | reverse complement strand
AACCCTCTCCCCGAGTGCGGGGCGAGGGGGCAGAGGTGCGCTTCAACCTCGATGGTGGCAACGTTAGGTTGCGACGTCGGGATCGCCCAGAAGCCTCGCGACTCCCTCGAGACCGTGCACGTTTTCGCAGACGACTTTCACCGCCGACGTGAGCGGCACCGCGAGGACAGCGCCGGCGATGCCCCAGAGGAGGCCCCAGAAAATGAACGCCAGCATGACGGTCAGCGGGAAGAGCCGAACGCGCCCGCCGACGATCAGCGGGGTCAGGATGTTGCCTTCAATGAACTGCAGAACCGCATAGACGATGAGGACGATCAGCGCTTTCTGTCCGTCGTACTGGAAGAACGCGACGGCTACCGCCGGAATCGTCGAAAAGATCACTCCGACGTAAGGCAGGGTGATCGCGAGGCCCGCGAGCGGCCCGAGGATGTAGTAGTAGCTGACGTGCAGCAGCATGAGCGCGCCGGTCGTCAGGGCCGCCATGATCGCCATCACGAAAGAGAGCCCGAGCGCATAGTCGGTCATGGTGCGCGAAATGGCTCCCGTCACGTCTCCCGCAAATCGACCGTGGCGCGCGAGCATCCCGTCGATGATGCGCCCGAATCTCTCCCGGTCCTTCAGCATGAAAAACGTCAGGAACGGCACCGCGGCCGCGTAGAGGAGGAGATGCAGGGTCTCCCCGACCTGGGCCATGAAGGCGCGCGTGGCGGCAAGGGGGGATTCGCTGATCTTCACCTCTCGCACGGCGCGCGTTTCCTCCGGAAGGATGTTTCCCATCCGCTCCCGGAGCCGGTTCACGTAGTCGGTGAACTGGGACAGGACGTCGCGAATCCGGTTCTGGTACCGCGGCAGATCCACGTAGAACTGGTTGAACTGCGCGGTGACGTTGATCACCAGCAGAACGATCGCGCCGATCAAGACGAACAGGAGCAGGAGGATCGCGAGCACTCGCGGCACCCCGGCCCTCTCGAGGAGCGAAACGAACGGGCGGATCGCGAAGGCCAGGAAGAGCGCAAACGAGATGGTGATGAAAAACGTCCGCCCGTAGTAGAGAAGAGCGATTGCTGCCGCGAGGGTCAGGAGGACGGGAAAGCGGCCTCGTGGCGCGGAGGCCGAGCCTGGAGCTGAAAAAGCCCCCTCGGTGCGAGGGGGCTCTGAAGGAGAAGGCGAGGTGAGGTCCGGCGTCACGTTCCGGAGACGAGGGTCACCACGATCAGAGCGCGGCGGTTCTTCGCGCGCCCCTCGGGCGTCGCGTTGTCGTACGCCGCGTCTGCCGAACCGCGCGCGGCGGTCGTGACGCGATTCGGATCGATTCCGTGCCTGGTCACGAGGTATTCCTTTGCGGACTGCGCTCTCTTCGCCGAAATGGCCAGGTTGGCCGGCTCGTTGGGGCTATTGTCAGAATATCCCGTCACGACGGCGGTCGCGTTCAGGTCATTTTTCATCCGCAGCGCGATTCCGTCGAGGATCGCCTTGGCGATGTTCGTGAGCCGGGCGCTCGCCGCGTCGAACTGGATCTCGTCGCGGGTCATCCTCGGGGTGGGCGGGGGAGCGGTCGTGGTTTCCGTCCTCTCTTCGATCACCATCGGCACGACAGCGGGGGCCGGCATGACGACCGGCGGGGGAGGGAGCGGCGGCCAGGCGGCGTAAGTGACTCCGATCAGCCCGCCCAGCGGGTTGGGCGAAAAGCCCTTCCGCAGGAGCATGTCGAGATTGGCGCTCAGCGCGGCGTTGACCGCCCAGCCGGTCCGGCCGAGGTAGAACCGCGCTCCCGTGGTCAGAAGCGAGTATGGCTCCTCGGGCAGGTCGCCGCCGTCGAACGTGTGTCGGTCGAGCTCTCCGATCACATGCAGGTAAGGCAGCACCGGGACTTCGACGCCGACGGCCACCTTGAAGCGATTGGGCACGCGGATGTCCTGATCGTGCCGCGACGAGAGCTGGTAGGAGACCATTCCGGTAACGATGCCTTTGGTGCCGGCGACCCCCCACTCCCAGTCGGTGCGCCGCGTTTTCACCCGGTCGATGTCCGCGTCGACCTGGTCGACGTGGATCGTTGCCTGTCCCATGGGGACGTGCGCGGCGAGCCAGAGGCCGAGCCGGAAGTCTCCATCGGCTTCCGAGTAGATGCGGTATTTCGTGGCGATCCGAAGCTTCCGGGGCTCGTCGGCGCGGAAGCGACCGAAGAACTGGATCCCGTTCAGGGCGCCGCCTCTCCATCCGCCGCGGCTCTCGAACCGCTCCGTGCCGGCCGACGCCGAGATGTCCCAGTTGTCGGTCAGCCCGAGCCCGATCGAACCTTCGCCGGCCCAGTGCGAATAGAGGCGGCTGCGGTAGTTCGTATCCGAAAACGCGAGGTTACCGGCGACCAGCTGTTCTTTCCAGCCGTACACGCCGAGAGTGAACTGCCCCGCTCTGGCCGTGTCCGCCGTGGGCATGGTGAAGAGCCCGATGTCGCCCTGGTTGCTGGGGGCGATCTGGGCGGAGGAAGCCGCGGCGCCCGTCAGACACACGAGGATACCGAGGAGCGCCGTACGCTTGGCCTTCATGCAGTCTCCTTTCGAACCGGCTCGGGAAAAACAGAGATGCCTAATAGAATAAGCCAAAAAAGGGAAAATGCCAAACATCATTCTGCACAGGGCCGCCCAACGAGAGGAAAGGCGCGGATCCCGCCGCGAACAGGCCCGGCGGTCCGCGAGGATCCCCGGGTCCCCGCCACCTCGGCCGCGGGCTCCCCGCTCGGGCTCCTAGCGGTAGCTGCGGAGCGAGAGAAGGAAACGGACCCCTCCGACGCCGCGGACAACAGTTTTCGCCGCGAGCGCCGAGAGGAAGACCTGCGTGCGCCGGTAGGACAGGCTCGACTCGATCCCCGCCCCGACGTCCACCTTGTAGTCGGAAAACGCGCCGTAGACGCGCGTCCCGTCCCCGACGTTTCCCGTCCCCGCGTAGCCGACGGCGTAAAGACTTTCCCAGTCGAGCCCGGCGAGGTTCTTTCGGGCGTCCCGGAAGAAGGGAACCGCGTATTCGGCCGTGAGGTGCGCCTCGTTCGTGCCGCGCTCGCGCCCGCGATAGCCGCGAAGGGCCTCCCGGCTGTCGAGGGCGAAAAGCTCGTACCGCGGGATCGAAAAGGACGTCCCGATGGCCGGATCGGAAACCTGGCGCACGCGCTTTCGAAAGGGGAAGTAGCCGCCGTGCAGGCGCAGGACCAGCCGGTCGGGTCCGACCGAGATCGCCTGCAGGGCCTCAAACTCCGTCTTCACATAGCTGTAGTCCCCCCCGAGACGCCCCACGCCCCACGTCGCCGCTCCGGAAAACCCGCGGCCGTGGGGGCCGATCTCGCGCAGGGCGGTGAACAGGTTGAAGACCCGGTCCCGCGCCTCGCCGACGATGGCGTTCGACCGTTCGTCGGAGGGCGTTCCGTATTGATAGCCCGTCTTCAGATACACGTTGGTCTTGTTCGCGTCCGGTTCCTCCAGGGGGTTCGAGAACGTGAGCCGGTCGAACTCGGCCAGTCCGTAAATGCGGTTGTAGAAATCGAGGGGCACGCGGAGGAGATAGAGGCCGCCCCTCGTGCGGGTGAACTCGTTGGAGAACCGGGACAGATCGGAGAACTCGATCGTATCGAAGAACGTGAAGGTCGACGTGCCCGTCCTGCCGTAGTACTTGTAGCGGAGGAAGGCCGAGATGTCCCCGCTGACGAAGTTGTAAGCCACCTGCATTTCGAAAAGAGAATTGCGGATCGGCTTTAAGAGGCGGATGTCCGCGCGGCCGTCCGGCAGATACAGGTTGAACCGCGGCAGAAGACCCGAGTTTTCAGGCTCCTCCGCGGGAGACCCCGCGGGTGGCGCCCCGGGCGGGGTGTCCTGGCCGCCGGGCGCGGCGGAGGCGGGGGAGCCCGGGGGGCCGGGTGTCGGAGAGGGGGGAGGCTCGTCTCCGGCACGACAGGGAGCCGCTTGGATGAAGAGAAGGAAGAGGAGGATCGTCAGCCCCGCGCGGCACCCGGCGGCCGCGGCGCGGAAGATCCGGGAAAGCGGCCAGGTGGCCACTCGGAGAATCCGGCGGCCTCTCAGGCCTTCGGCTGCATCACGAGCGACATTTTGTCCTGAAAGGACTTCATCTTCGCCGGCCCGCGCAGGGACGAAATGGTCTTCTCCGTCTGGCGGATCAGGTCGCGGACCGCCTCGACCCCCCGACCCCGGTCGATCTCGGAGAGCGCCTGCTTGTAGGGACGTTCCACGGCGGGAAGGTTCGATTCGCCGATGGCGATTTCCGCTTCCTGTTTGACGCGCGTGCACAGGATCATGAGGATCTTCTTTTCGTCTCCGAGGAGCGCCGCAGCCGTCCCCGGAGCGGGGGTCGGCGGGCGGGCCGAGTCGCGGGACCGCATTTCGACGAGCCCGGCGGTGATCAGGCCGTAGAGGATTTTGGCGGTTTCAAACGAGGAGGATCCCGCGCCGCGCGCGATCTCTTCGACGCTCTTCTTCCCGTCGATGCGGATGACGAGGTTCCATTCGAGCGGAGACAGGCTGACCGGCTCGGCGTCCCGCGGCAGAAACGCGGGTACGTACTCGACCCCGGGGATTTTCCGCGAAAGGACCTTCCACTCGTCCAGCCGCCGGGCCGACTCCATGAGCAGGCTCGTGTTCGACTTCTGAATCGTCACCGTGTCGGATTCTTCGCCGGGAGTGAACTGAAAGTCGCCGGACGACCAGATCGCGAGAGCGTAAATCGCCTCTTCTCCCGTGAGATCGCCGATCTTCGCGTGAACCATCTGGCCGTTCTTCAGGAAGATCTGGCCGCGCTCGACCCCGCGGATCAGGGTGAAGAGGCCCGTCTTTCCCGAGACCGAGACGAGCTGGATGATGTCCGGGACCGGGAGCTCCTGGATAGAGCCTTGAAAGGACATGTGGGCCGGGATGCTAGCAGGAAGATGTCCGGTTTTGAGTTCTCAGTTCTTGAACGGCCGTTTCCGTGCGGGCCGGAAGTGCCTCTCTCCGGTCCCCGTTCCCGTTACCGGCCCCCCGCGCCTCCGTGGATGTGGCAGATGGCGACGGCCAGAGCGTCGGCCGCATCGAGCGGCACCCGGCTGCGCTGGCGGGCCAGCAGTGAGAGCACCATCGAGCGGACCTGAGGCTTCTCCGCGTTGCCGTAGCCGACGAGCGCCTTCTTGACCAGCCGGGGCTCGTATTCGAAGACGGGGATCGCGAAGCGGGCGGCGGCCGCGAGGAGGACTCCCCGGGCGTGCGCGAGCTTCAAGGCGGAGGCGATGTTCTTCCCCGCGAAGATCGTCTCTATGGATACGGCGGCGGGGCGCCGTTCCTCCAGAAGGGCGGAGGCGCACCCCAGGAGCATGTCGAGCTTCCCCGAGAGGGAAAGCGCGGCCGGGGGGCGGAAAACGCCGCACGCCTCGAGGATCAGCCGGCCCTGATCGAAAATCACCACTCCGTAGCCGGTCGCGATGGTCCCCGGATCGAAGCCGACAATTTTCAAGGCTGCTCCGCGCGTGGCCGACCCCGAAAGGCGCCGGGCGAACGGAAGGGCAGCGGGAGCCGGGCGCGGCCGGAGATCTGCCTTCTTTCGCCCTTCGCCCTTCGCCCTCCCCCCGGGAGCGTCAGGCTTCCTCGACCTCGAAGTTTGCGTTGGCCCAGACGTGCTGCACGTCGTCGTGGTCTTCCAGGGCCTCCATCAGCCTCATCATCTGGTCCGCCTTTTTGGCGTCGAGCTCGACTTCCGTGGTGGGAATCATCGAAAGCTCTCCGACCGCGACCGGAATTTTCTTTTCCTCGAGGCGCGCCCTGACCGCAGCGAACGAATCGGGATCCGTGACGACCTCGTGATACTGGTCCGTGGATCGGACGTCTTCCGCGCCCGCTTCGATGGCGACTTCCATCACGAGATCTTCCGTGGCCTTGTCCTTCTCGATGGCGATGTATCCCTTCTTTTGAAACAGAAATCGCACGGAGCCGGACTCGCTCAGGTTGCCTCCGTTCTTCGAGAAGATCGTGCGCACCTCCGGCAGGGTCCGGTTCCGGTTGTCGGTCATCGCCTCGACGAGGACCGCGACGCCGCCCGGACCGTAGCCCTCGTAGGTGACCTCTTCGTAATTGACGCCGGGCAGCTCTCCCGTTCCCCGCTGGAGGGCCCGCTTGATGTTGTCGGCGGGCATGTTGACGGCCTTCGCGTCGTCGATCGCCTTGCGCAAGCGCGGGTTCGACTCGGGCGCGCCCCCGCCCAGACGCGCCGCCATGGTGATTTCCTTGATGAGCTTGGTGAAGATGCGGCCGCGCTTGGCGTCCGCCGCGCCCTTCTTGTGCTTGATCGTGCTCCACTTGCTGTGGCCGGACATGCGCGCTCCTCCGAGAGTCGGTTGTTCCAGCGGGGATTATATTCGTCGCCTTCGCTCACTGCGGGAGCTGCCTTCGCCGTGCGCGGCGAAGGCACCGG
>JBDUBI010000004.1:0-6444 GCA_040004225.1 Acidobacteriota bacterium | reverse complement strand
ACTGCGTGAGGATGTCGCGGCCCTTGGCGCCGATCGCCATGCGGATGCCGATCTCCCGCGTGCGCTCCGTCACCGACACCAGCATGATGTTCATGATCCCGATCCCGCCCACAAGAAGCGAGATCGAAGCGATCGCCGCGAGAAGCGCCGACATCTGTTTGGACGTCTGATCGGCCGCCTGGGCGATTTCCTGCTGAGAGCGGATCTGAAAGTCCGCGTCCTGTCCGGGTCCCAGACGGTGACGCTGACGCAGCAGGCCTTGAATCTCCGCCTGGGCCTCGTCGACCGCGTTGCGCGAGACGGCCGACGCCATGAACATGTCGATTTTCGTGGTGCGCTTCAAGAGCTTCATGACGGTCGTGTAGGGCGCTATCACCGTGTCGTCCTGGTCCTGTCCCATGGTGCTCCCGCCCTTGCCCTCCAGGACGCCGATGACCTTGAACGGGAAGTTCTTGATTCTCACGGTCTGGCTCACCGGGTTTTCGTCGCCGAAGAGCGATCTGGCGACGGTGGCGCCGAGCACCACGACCTTCGCGGCCGACCGGACCTCCGAGTCCCCGAAGAAACTACCCCTGTCGACGTTCCAGGAGCGGATGAACGGCCAGTCGACGCCGACGCCCTGAACGGATGTTCCCCAGTTCAGGTTTCCGAATACCACCTGCCCGGCGGACCGGGCAGCCGGGGACACGTAGGCCACCGACGGGCACTCCGCCTTCACTGCCGTCACGTCTTCGTCGGTGATCGTCGATTGCCCAGTGAAAATCCGGGCTCCCGACTGCGTCGAGGCTCCGGGAAAGATCATCAGAAAGTTGGTGCCGAGAGAAGAGATCTGGTCCTGAACGGCCCGTTGTGCGCCGCCGCCCACGGCGATCATCGCGATCACACAGGCGACACCGATGATGATGCCGAGCGCGGTCAATGTCGAACGCAGCTTGTTGCGCACGATCGCCTTCAAACCCACTTTCAGGATCGTCAGAAACTTCAACACGGCGGCCTCAAGCTTTCACGGCCGCGCGCCGGTTCTCGACCGGCCGGTCCTCGACCAGTTTTCCGTCCCGGAACACGACGACTCTCCGCGCGTACCGGGCGATGTCCTGTTCGTGTGTGATCAGCACGACCGTCTTGCCGCGCTCGTTCAACTCCTGAAACACGGACATCACCTCTTCGGACGTCCGAGTATCGAGATTTCCCGTCGGCTCGTCTGCCAGCATGAGCTTCGGCTCGTTGATCAGCGCGCGCGCGATCGCAACACGCTGCTGCTGCCCCCCCGACAGCTGGCTCGGCATGTGGCCCTCGCGACCCGAGAGTCCCACGATCTCGAGGCAGTGCTGCGCCTTCCCCGCCCGCTCCTTTGCGGTGTACCCCGTGGCGGCGTAGATGAGCGGCAGTTCCACGTTCTCGATCGCAGAAGTCCGCGAGAGGAGGTTGAACGCCTGGAAAACGAAACCAATTTTCCCGTTTCGAATCTCGGCGCGCTGGTCGCGGTCGAGCCCGGACACGTCCGTGCCGTCCAGATAGTAGTGGCCGGAGGTCGGCCGGTCGAGACACCCGACGATGTTCATGAAGGTGCTCTTGCCGGACCCCGAGGGCCCCATCACCGCGACGAACTCTCCGGGGGCGATCGACAGCGACACGCCGTCTAAGGCGCGGACCTCGACCTCGCCCATCGTGTAGACGCGCACCAGGTCCTCGATGCGGATGACGTCTGTCTCCGTCGCGGCGGTCACAGCACCGGCAGCGGGGGCGCGTTCGCGGGGGGAAGCGCTCAGAAGCCTCTCCGCCCGCCGGCCGGACCCCCGGGCCGCGGCGCCCCCAGCGGCGAGTTGCTGGAGCTGGAGGCCTTCGTCGTCGCGAGACCGACGATTACGAGATCTCCCGCCTTGACATCCCCGGAGACGACCTGGGTGAAGCGGCCATCGGTGATCCCCGTCCGGATTTCGACGAGCTTCGGTTCGGCGTTCAATGCGCCCGCCAGATAGACCGTCGACGCCCTCGCCCGAGCACCCGGACCGCGGCCCCCGTCCTGTCCCCGCTGCCAGCGTTCGCCGGGAGCGCCCGTTCCGCTGCCGGCTCCCGCCCCGCCCGGACCTCCCGACGCGCCCGCCGGCCTCCCCGGACCGGCGCCCGGCGCACGAGAACCCCGGGATCCGGCGGCGCCCCCGCCTTCCCCCGCGCCCGCTCCGGCCCCCGCGCCGGGAACCGCGGCCTGGCCGGACTCTGCCGGCGCGGCGCCGCGGCCGGCCCCGCTCCCGCTGCCCGCTCCGGCTGACGCGCCCGCCGCGGGCGCCTTTTCGCCCTCCTTGAGTTCCGGGCGGAACCGCAGGGCCGCGTTCGGCACCCGAAGGACGTTGCGCGTCGAATTGACGTCGATGGTGACGTTGGCCGTCATCGTCGGCTTCAAGAGGAGGTCTTCGTTGTTCACTTCCACGATCACGGGATAGGTGACGACGTTCTGGTTGACGGTGGCATTCAAACGAACCTGGGCGACCTTTCCGCGAAACGGCCGGTCGGGATAGGCGTCGACGCTGAACCGCACCGGCTCGCCGATCTTGATCTGCCCGATGTCAGATTCGGAAGTGTCCGCAGACACCTGCATCTTGGTGAGGTCCTGCGCGATCGTGAAGAGGGTCGGCGCCTGAAACGACGCGGCGACGGTTTGCCCGACGTCATACGCGCGGGAGACGACCACGCCGTCGATCGGCGCCTTGATCCTGGAGTTGCGCATGTCCGTCTGCGCCTGATTCAAAGTGGCCTGGGCCTGCGCGACGCTCGCGCGCCCGGCGTCGTAGTTCGCCTGCGCCTGATCGATGTCCGCCTGGGGAGCCAGTCCCTGCTGCTGGAGGGCCCTCTGGCGCCGAAGCGAAATCTCCGCATTGCGCATTTCAACGCGCGCCTTGTCCAGGGCCGCCGAGTTCTGCGCGATCTTCTCCTTGAAGGGCGTCTCGTCGAGCTCCGCCAGAAGATCGCCCTTTTTCACCTTGCTGTTGAAGTCCGCGTAAAGCTTCGCGATGATCCCGGACACCTGGCTGCCGACCTGGACGGTGGTCACGGCGGAGAGAGCGCCGGTCGCGGCCACCGTCTGCGTGATGTCCCCCTGGTCCACGGCTGCCGTGCGGTATTTCTCCTCCGGCTTCCTCCGCCCGTTGATCGCCAGATACAGGCCGACTGCCGCCACGAGAATGACGGCCACCCAGATGATCTTGGTTTTCACGACTCTCCGATCTGACGGCGCAACTTCCAGGGCGGCGCCTCGCTTTCGTCAGAACGTCGGGGGCGCCTCGAACATTACACGCAAAGGCCCTGCCCGTTCGTGAAACCCCTGCCCTCAGGCGCTTTGCGAGCGCACGAGCCCCGCGGAGTCGGACGCAAGGGCCTCGGGGAGGACGACGACGAGACGGGGATCCACGAGGACGCCAAGACGATCCCCCGTCTTCACCTCGAGATCAGCCGGACCGTACACGACCGCCTCCGTTTCCCCCGCGGCAAACAGGATCCGGGTCCGATCGCCCTCGTAGGAAACGCCCCGGATCGAGACGGGCGTCCCTCCGGCTGGGCAGAGAGCCAGCGCCTCGGGGCGCACGACCAGGCGAAGCCGCCCCGGCCGGGCTCGCGGCAGGACCAGGCGGCCGAGCGGCGTCTCGGCCACGACCCCGCTCCCCTCCGCACGGGCCTCCACTTCGAGGAGCGCACCCGACCCGAAAAAATTCGCGGCGTACTCCGTGTTGGGCTCCCGGTAGAGGTCGCGAGGCGAGCCGTGCTGCTCGACGCGCCCTTCCCTCAGAAGGACCACCCGATCTCCCAGCCGCAAAGCGTCGGCACGGTCGTGCGTCACGAGGAGAACCGTCGTGCGCTCTGCGTCGATCGCCCGCGCGAGCGCCTCCCGGACCGAGTCCGCGAGATTCGGGTCGAGAGCGGCGAGTGGCTCGTCGAGCAGGAGCAGGACCGGCCTGTACGCGAGGGCGCGGCCGAGCGCGACCCGCTGGCGCTCTCCGCCCGAAATCTCTCCCGGCCGCCTCTGAAGAAGTCCCTCGAGGCCGAGCTCTTCCGCGAGCTCCGCCACGCGCCGCGCACGGGCGGTGCGCTCAATTTTCCGCACGTCGAGACCAAAAGCGAGGTTGTCGGCGACGGTCAGATGCGGGAAGAGCGCGTACGACTGGAACACGACGCCGACGCCCCGCCGCTCGGCCGGGATCGAACCGACGTCGCGCCCGTCGAAAAGAATCCTTCCCGTTGCCGGACGCAGCAGGCCCGCGAGACACCGCAACAGGCTCGTTTTCCCGGAGCCCGAAGCGCCCACGAGGGTCGTCGTCGTGCCCGGCTCGAGAGTCAGCGAGACGTCCCGCAGCGCGGAGCGGACGCCATAGGCAAGACCCAGGTTCCGGACCTCGACCCGGGCGCTCACGCGGCCTCCCCGAATCGAGCTGCCTCGGGCGACGCGATACTCTGAAGCAACGCGAGGGCCGGCACGGCCGCGGCCAAAAACAGAGTCGTCGCCGCCGCGGCGACAGGAAAACTGTTCGTCGTATATGTCAGGTAGAGAGCCGAAGGAAACGTGGAGGTCGTGGGCGTCGCCAGAAGGAACGACACATTGAACTCGCCCCACGAAATCGTGAACGCCATGAGGGCGCCGGCGAGAAGCCCGGGGCGCGCGAGCGGCAGGACCACTCTCCGGAACCTCTGCCAGCGGCCGGCTCCCGAAACGGCGGCAGCCTCCTCGAGCTCCGCGGCATCGGCGCCCGAGAGCGCGTTGCCCGCCGCACGCACGAAAAACGGCAGCGCATAAAGGAGGTGGCCCGCCGCAAGCGTGGCTCCGCTCGACCGCGCGCGCGGATACGCGAGGAGCAGCCCGATCGCCATCGCGAGACCGGGAACCGCGAGCGGCGCATCGAGCAAGACGGCCATGGCGCGCGCGAAGGCGTCTTTCCGGCGCGAGAGGCCGTAGGCGGCGGGGGCGCCGACGACGAACGCGAGAGCGACGACGAGGAGAGCGAGGACGGCCGAGCGCGCCAGATGGCGGCCGTAGAGCGACAGCACATATGAAAACCAGGTGGCATGCCGGGATCCGGTCTCCCAGCTCTCGCTCGTCAGTCCCAGAAATCGCGGGTCTAGAACGGAGCCGGCCACCACGACCGCCAGAGGCGCCGCGACCACGGCGAGCAGAACGACGAGGAGCCCGGCCGCCACGGCAAACCTGAGCCGCCCCGACGACGGTACCCTCATCCCGTGCCCGCGACTGGCCGTCCCGCGGCGCGCCACGCCGCGACCGAGACGGCGATCGAAACGAGGGCGAGCCAGATCGCCATCGCCGATGCCGCCGCGTCGTTACCGAAAGCCGTGAGCTCCTGGTACGCCTCGACCGGAAGCACGGAAAAACGTCGGGACAGGATCAACGCCGCTCCGTACGACCCGAGGGACACCGAAAACGTCGTGGCAAACGTCGCCAGGAGGGCGGGACGCAGCGCGGGAAGGGTGATTCGAGCGAAGCGCTGTAACGCGCGGGCCCCCAGGGTCCTCGCCGCAGCGTCGAGCTCGGGATCGAGCCGCGCGAACGCCGCCTCGAGCGCCAGCACGGCGCGTGGAATCTCAAAGAAGAGATACGCCAGAAAGAGACCGGGAAGAGCGTAGGCGAGGCCCGCGCCGAGAGGCCTCCCGAACAGGGCCAGCGCCACAGCCGGGACAAATCCGACGCGGCCGAGCATCACGATGGCGAGAAATCCGACGATCACTCCGGAAAACGCCAGCGGCACGGAGAGAAGGACCCTCGCGGCGCCCCGGCCGGCGAACCGACGGCGCGCGAGCAGGCCGGCGGGAGGGAGGCACAGCAGGATCGCGGCGAGCGACACGCCCGCCGACAGCGCCAGCCCGTTACCGAGCGCGCGGCGCGTGTGGGAGTGCGTCCAGACCCCCGCGAGCTCCAGCACGAGCGCGCCGGGAGCTCCCCGACCGGCGGCCCGCAGGAGCGCCGCGAACGGTACGACGAACGCGAAGACCAGAAACACGGCGGCGGGGATCAGCCAGGCGGCCGAAGGACCGATCCGCCCGCCCGCATCGCGCGATCGCGAGGTCAGCGTCCCCGCCGGATCTCGTCGAGCCACGCCTTCTTCAGGGCGTCCGCCGAGGCGGCCATGCGCGCGAGATCGAGTGTGCGCGCGCGGCGGTATTCAGACGCCGGCAGAAACTTCGACGCGATTTCCGGAGGAATCGTCCCTTCGACCACCGGCCGGAAGAATCCCCGGGAGAACTCCGCCTGCGCGGCCGGCGTCAGCAGCCAGTCGAGATATTTCCGGGTCTCGTCCGGGTGCGGGGCGCCCTTGACCATCCCCATGACGAGCGGCATCGAGAACGTGCCCTCCTTCGGGATCACGACCTCGATCGGTCCGCTGTCGGCATTCTTCATCTTGTAGCCGTTGCCGTCCGCGTTGATCCAGATCGGCACTTCGCCGC
>JBDUBI010000123.1:0-21596 GCA_040004225.1 Acidobacteriota bacterium | reverse complement strand
GCTGAGGACCCGAGGAGCCGACGAACTGAAGAGAGACACTCCGGGCGGACTGACCGCCCGGAGGGGCGATGGCCGAGGTTGCCCCTCTGCCGGTTGCCCCTCCGTGGAGTTGTCCCTCTGCGGGGTTGTTCTCTGCCGCCGCAGGTCTTTGTCTGATCAGAAGCGCCGAGCGGCCGGTCCTGACGCGGTTCGCACGCCGGAACATCTTTCGCGGCGGTCGGCTCCCTCAGCCGGAAAGCGATCCCGCGCCCGGCCGCGAGGCGCGCTCGTGCAGTGTGCGGGTCGCTTCGCGCAGGGATTCGAGCGAGAGGACGGGACGCTTCACCGCGGCGCGCCGTTCCGCCGCCTTCCTCGCATAGGAGCCAAGGCGCTCGGCGGCTTCGCGGCGCCTGTCTCCCGAGACCTCGAGGTCAACCCGCTCGACGCAGTCCGGATACTCGAGGATCCGGCTGCAGACGAAGAGCAGGTCGCAGCCCGCACGGGAGGCTTCGGCGCACCGGTCGGGCATTTCGCCGAAGGACGCCAGGGCGCCCATCTCGAGATCGTCGGAGAAGGCGGCCCCCGCGAAGCCCATGCCCTCGCGCAGGAGCGCCGTGGCGCGCGCGGGAGAAAGGCTCGCGGGGAGACCCTCGTGGCCGGCCGCGTGCGAGATCATCACCGCCCCGGCCAGATCCATCGTCGCGGCAAACGGCGCGAGATCTCTGGCTTCCTCCTCCGGATCGTCCCGAAGGAATGGAAGCGCCTGATGCGTGTCGAGATCGCCGCGGCCGAGCCCCGGAAAATGCTTGACGCACCCGGCGATTCCGACGCCGTGAAGCCCTTCGAGGAACGCGCTCGCCGCGGACACAATCGCCTCGGGCTCCGCCGACGCGCACCGCCCGGCCAGGAACCTCTCGGACGCTCCGGGGAGATCCCGGTCGACGACCGGAGCCAGATCGACGTCGATTCCGAGGGCCCGGCACGCCTCCCCCGCAACAATTCCCGCTTCGCGGGCGAGCCCCGTGCGCGCGGCGTCGTGGAAGGAGACGGACCGGCCGAACAGATCTCGAAAACGGTCGACGGGCCCTCCCTCCTGGTCGACGCACAGGAGCGGCGGGCCGGGGAGCCGGGAGATTTCCCGCGCGAGCGAGCGGACGCCCTCGGGCGTTTCGATGTTCCGGCGAAACAGGATCACGCCCCAGGGCGGGAACCGCTCCAGGACGCCGCGCTCTTCGTCCGTGAGCGAAGTCCCGGCGACGCCGACCCCGAAAAGGCGGCTTGCCGGTGCGAATCCGGTCACGAGGCGGGCCCCTTTAACCTCTCCTGCAGCGAAGCCAGAAGCGAGAGCGCCGCGATGGGAGTGAGCCGGTTCACGTCGACCTCGCGCATCTTTTCTAGAACCAGCCCTTCGTCGGAGGAAAACAGGAGAATCTGCCCGTCCCCCGCGCTCGCGCCCGCGTGCCGCGCGATGACGGGCGCTCCCTGGACGTCGAGCTCCTGCTTTTCGAGGTTCGAGAGGACCTCCCGCGCGCGAAGGATGAGCTCCCGCGGTAGCCCGGCGAGCTCCGCGACCTGGATCCCGTAGCTCCGGTCCGCGGCTCCGGGAACGACCTTGCGGAGGAACACGACCTTGCCGTCTATTTCCCGGACCGCCATCGTCGCGTTCGCGATCCCGGGCCGCACGAGCGCGATCTCCGTCAGCTCGTGGTAGTGCGTGGCGAAAAGGACGAACCCCGCCCGCTCGGGCGCGTCATGCAGGTGCTCCACCAGCGCCCAGGCGATCGAGAGTCCATCGAACGTCGAGGTGCCGCGGCCGACTTCGTCCAGGATGACGAGGCTTTTCGCCGTGGCGCCGCGGAGGATCGCCGCGGACTCCAGCATCTCCACCATGAAGGTCGACTCGCCGCGCGACAGATGGTCGGAGGCCCCGACACGGGTGAAGATACGGTCGAAGATCGACAGCTCGGCCTGCGACGCGGGCACGAACGAGCCCGCCTGCGCGAGAAGGACGGCCGTCGCCACCTGGCGCAGATAGGTGGATTTGCCTCCCATGTTCGGTCCCGTGACGAGGAGAATCCTCTTATCGGCGGAGAGGTCACAGTCGTTCGGAATGAACGGCTCCTCGCGACGGACCGCTTCGACGATCGGATGGCGCGCATCGCTCAGGCAAAGCCGGGGCCGCGTGGAAAGCGTGGGACGAACCCACCTCCCCGAGGCCGCGATCTCGGCCAGGCTCGCCGTCACGTCGATTGCCGCCGCGGAGCAGGCCACGGACGAGACGCGCGGTCCGGCGGCAGCGAGCTCGCGCAGAAGCCCGCTGTAGATCCGGTCCTCGATTTCGCCGATGCGTTCTTCGGCTCCGAGAATCTTTTCTTCGAGCGTTTTCAGCGCCGGAGTGACGAAGCGCTCCGCGTTCGCGAGCGACTGCCGGCGGATCCAGTCCCCGGGGACGCGATCGCGGTGCGCGTGGCCGACCTCGAGCGAGTAGCCGAACACCCTGTTGTACCGGATCCGGAGGTTGGAGATGCCGGATCGGCGCCGCTCCTCCGCCTCGATGGCGAGCAGCGCCCCCTGCGCATCCCGTCGGAGCGACCGCAGCGAGTCGAGCTCCGCGTCCGCTCCGTCGCGGATGGCGCCGCCGGCGGAGGCCAGAATCGGAGGTTCGGCCGCGATCGTTTCGCGGACGCGGGCCGCGAGGTCGGACACGTCGGGCATGCCGTCGAGAAAACCGCGGAGACGCAGAGATGTCAGGAGGGCGCCCGCCTGGCGGACTCGAGGAATCGCTTCGAGGCCGGCCGACCACGCGGCGACCTCGCGAGGGCCGGCGGTCGCGGTTGAGATCCGGGCGAAACGCCGTTCGAGATCTCCCACGCCGTCGAGCGCTCGCTGAATCTCCTCCCGCGGACCCGGCCGGGTGACGAGCTCGAAGACGGCGTCCCACCGCGACTCGATTTCGACCGGGTCCGTCGAAGGTCGGGCGAGCGCATCGCGGAGCGCCCGGGCTCCCGGAGGCGTGCGAGTGCGGTCGAGAAGGGCGCAGAGGCTGCGTTCCGTCGACCCGTCGGAAGACTCGAAGATCTCGAGCGTCGCGAGCGCCGACGCGTCGAGCCCCATGCGCTCGCCGAACCGCAGCGCCTCCGGCGGGCCGATGTGCTCCGCGCCTCCGGGGCGCATTTCGGTGGCGTACGCGAGCGCGGCCGCGGCGGCGGCGGCCCCGCCGGACGACTCCGGCCGTGCGCGCGCGGCCGATGCCGCGTCGAACCAGGATCCGGGCCTCCGGGTCTCGGCCGCTCCCCGCGGGATCTCGGCGAGAGCGCCTTCCGGCAGAAGGACTTCGCGCGGACGGAAGAGCGCCAGCGCATCCGCGAGACGTGAGGCCGGAAGCAACCCCGCAAAAAAGCGCCCCGTGGAAAGGTCCAGAAAGGACGCCTCCCAATCCGCGTCCCCCGCGGCGGCCGAAGGACCCTCCGGCGGGAGAAGGGCGGCGAGGTAAGACGCCGCCGCCGGGACGAGAGACTCGGCGTCGAGCACCGTGCCCGGCGTGACGATGCGCGTGATGTCCCGGCGGAGGATGCCCTTGGCAGCCCTCGCGTCTTCCATCTGGTCGCAGACCGCGACTTTTCGGCCGGAGGCGACGAGACGCGCGATGTGGTGATCGGCGCTCTGCCAGGGCACGCCGCACATGGGAGCCTCGATGTCCGAGTCTCGATTGCGCGCCGTCAGGGCAATTCCCAGGATGGGGGCGGCCTCGCGCGCGTCCTCAAAGAACATTTCGTAGAAATCGCCCATGCGGTAGAAGAGGATCGCGTCCGGCGCCCGGCTCTTCATTTCGAAGTACTGCCGCAGCATCGGCGTTTCGCGGGCGCTCGTCGTGCTCACCGGGGCATCGCTCCCGCCGCCTCGCGAAGAAAGGGAGGGCGGCCTCGTCTTCCCGGGCTTTCCATGGATGATCGGGTTAGCATACCGGTTCGGAACGGTGAAGCCATTGCGGACCTTCTGCATCCTCGCGCTCGACACCGCCAGCCCTTCGCCGGCCGTGACGGTCGTCGCCGGCGAAAACGTGTTCGACGAGGCTCTTCCTTCCGACCGCCAGTCCTCCGAGCGGCTCCTCGCGTCAATCGAGACCTGCCTGGCGCGCGCCGGCGTTTCCCTCTCCGACTGCGCGCGCATCGCGGTCTGCTCGGGTCCCGGCTCGTTTACCGGAGTGCGGATTGGACTCGCCACGGCGTGGGGTCTCGGCCGCGCGCTCGGGTGCGGCGTCGAGACCGTGTCGACGCTCGACGCCATCGCGGAAGCCGCCCGCGGAGCGGAGCGCCCTCGTGTCGCGGCGGCGCTCGACGCCGGCCGCGGCGAGATCGTCTGGCAGGCGTTCGACCTGACGGGCCCCCGCGCGGCCGCGCTCGGCCCTGCGGCGCGGGCGGCCCGGGCGAAAGCCGGGTCCCTGGTGTTCCCGGGGATCCCGTTCGCGTCCGTTCCTCGCGATCTCATCGGACCGGACGGCCTGGCGCTGAACGCCCCCGTTTCCCGCGCGCTGGCGCTCGCCGTGGCGCGTCAGCCGGCCGAGAATCCGGCAGCCCATTTCGCGGCCATTTATTCGCGACCGAGCGCCGCCGAGGAGAAGCGTGGCGCTCCGTAACCCGAGCCCCTCTCCCTACGCGGTCGCGCCGGCGCGCTCCGAAGATCTGGATGAAATCGCCCGGATCGAGCGGGAGTCCTTCCTCGTTCCGTGGAAGCGCGAGTTTTTCGCGGCGGAGCTCGAGGAGCCGTATCGATATGCGCGGGTCTTAGTCGGGGGCCGCGACTCCGAGCCGCGCGTCGGGGGGTACCTTTTTGCCGTGTCGCTCTACGAAGAGTTTCATATCAACAAGATCGCGACCGATCCGCGGTTGAGGAACTCGGGCCACGGGCGGCGCCTGCTGGAAGACGCGCTCTCACGGGCCCGCAGCGTCGGAGCGACCGCGGTCACGCTGGAGGTCCGCCTCTCAAACCTTCCGGCGCGCGAGTTCTACCGCTCGTACGGGTTCCGCGAGGCCTATCGCCGAAAGTCCTATTACCAGGATGGCGAGGATGCCTACGCGATGGTCCTGGCACTCGACGAGAAACCCTGAGAGTCGCCAGAAGGCCTCATCTCCGGGCTTTTCTCTTCCCGTTCGCCTTCGGTGGAACGCGGAACGGTGCGAACTCGAACGGGCTCCGAAGGTTGGGGCAAGGTCCTTGCACCCCCCGGGCGTTGGTCGTTAGACTCGGCGAAGTGGCCTTCCTTTTGCTCCACCCCGCAACAGAAAAAGGAGGTTCGATCCGATGGAAAACTCGACGGAGTCGCTGCCGGAAGTCGACGCGGAGTACCGCCGCCTCCAGGACGCCCACCAGGATCATGAGCACCGCCTTCAGACCCTCGCCGGCAAACCGGCCCTCTCCGAAGAAGAAGAAATCGAAGAGAAGCGCTTGAAGAAGGAGAAGCTCGCCCTCAAGGACAAAATGGAGGCCATCCTGCGGACTCGGCGCGAAGGGGTCACGCACTGAGCTTCCCTCTCGCCCGCGAGGGATGGAAATTCATCCTGCCCCCTCTCCTGTTGACGGCCGCCGCCGCCGCGACAGGGCATCCGATCTGGGCCGTGGCGATCGGGGCGCCCACCCTGTTTCTCATCTCGTTCTTCCGGGACCCGGAGCGTCGCCCCGTCGCCGGTCCCGAAACCATCGTCTCCCCCGCCGATGGAACCATCCTCTCGATCGGTCCCTCTGCGGAGGCTCCCCCGGGCGCAGGTACGCGGATCTCGATTTTCATGTCGGTTTTCAACGTGCACGTGAACCGGGCCCCCGTCTCCGGGCGCGTGTCCGATTACACCTACTCGCCCGGAAAGAAGCTCGCCGCATTCGCCGAAAAGGCGTCTTACGAAAATGAGCAGAATCTGATCACCATGGAGGGAAGCGGGGGCCGCGTCGCGTTCAAGCAGATCGCGGGGGCGATTGCCCGCCGCATCATCTTCTATCCGAAGCCGGGCGAGACTCTCGAACGGGCACAGCGAATCGGAATCATTCTCTTCGGCTCTCGGGTGGACCTCTTCGTTCCGGATGGCTCCGATGTCCTGGTCAAAAAGGGACAGAAGGTGCGTGCCGGATTGACCGGGCTGGCGCGGTTTCCGGCGCCCCCGCCGGGGCAGAGCGGGCGTCCCGCCCCGCGCGCGTGAGCGACGACGCCTCGCTCGATGTGTCGGAAGCGAGCGTTCACCCGCCGCGGCGCCGTCGCCTCTCCCGCGAACGTCTGTCGCGGGGACTCTTCGTCCTCCCGACGCTCTTCACCGTCGGGAACCTCTTCTGCGGTTACCTCTCCCTCTGGAGCTCGATCAACGGGACGTTCGAGCGAGCGGCGCTGCTCATCATTCTGGCCGCGATTCTCGACATGCTCGACGGGCGCGTCGCCCGTCTGACCAACTCGACGTCGGAGTTCGGCGAGGAGTACGACTCCCTAGCGGATCTCGTCTCCTTCGGCGTCGCTCCCGCGATTCTGGTTTATTCGTGGGGCCTCGCCGACTTCCATCGCCTCGGCCTTGCCGTCTCTTTCTTCTTCGTCGTCTGCGGTTCGATGCGCCTGGCGCGCTTCAACATTCAGACGAAAATTGCGGACAAGAAGTATTTCGTCGGGCTGCCGATTCCGGCCGCGGCCGGAACCGTCTGCACCCTGGTCCTCGCAACACCGGAGCCCCTGGTCGACCGGGTCTGGATGACGGGAGTCCTGATCGTCACGTTTCTTCTCTCGTACCTGATGATTTCGACCATCAAATACCGATCGTTCAAGGACCTCGACCTGCGCCGCCGCCGGCCCGCCTGGATCCTGCCCGCGATCGCCGTCTTCTTCATGGCGATCGCGTACAGCGCGTATCCCACGCTCCTCGTTCTGGCGGCGATCTTCGCCGCGTCCGGCCCGATCGCGAAGGTCTACGGCTTCCTGCGGCGGCGAAAAAAAGCCTGAGCCGGCCGACGGCCGCCGCGCTTCACGACGCGGTCCACTGAAAGCAGAGACGGAACCCGTCGGGATCGACGATGGTCAGCTGCTTCATTCCGTAGGGCTGCACGACGGGAGGCGGCACGTCGACTCCCCTGGTGCGAAGGAGCGCGTAGGTCCCGTCCACGTCCGGACAGCCGAAATAGATCGTCACGTCGGAGTGGCTGGCTGCGCGGCCGGGGTCGGGCTCCTCTGGCCTCTCCTCCTTTTCATACGCGGTGTTGAGCATCACCTCGGCGGCGCCCAGGCGAAGCCATGCCCAGTCGAAATCCTCCCCGGGCGCGGAGGTCTTCAGGATTTCGAAACCGAGCGTGCCGCAGTAGAACGCGATGGAGGTCGGCATGTCGAAAACCGCAAGCAAAGGCGAGAGCCCCCGGACGTCGATCGCCACTGTCTCCTCCTCTCCTGCTCTCGAACCGTTCGGATCCCGGGGTTCAGACTCCCGGCGGCGGAAGCGTGTTCGGGTCCTCGCCCGAGGCGATCGGGATCGCCGCGCTCGTCGCCGCGCCCGAGGCCCCCGCCGCCCGGATGTGGACTGTCATTTCCTCGGCCCTTTAGTCGCTTCGGGGGTGCCGGCGTCCTGGTCGCCTTCCCGCGTCACCTCGGGGCCTGCGGCCGCGATGATGTGGATCCGATGGGCGCAGCAGTCTTTCGGCGCCCTGCGCAGAACGACCCGCGCGGGGGCGATCTTCTCGCCGGGCCCGACGAGGGTCTCGAAGAATCGCACGCGCGTGGCGCGGCCGAGCGTCACGGCGCGTCCATCCGGCCCGAAGACCTCGAATCGGTCGAAGCCCCCGGCGCGCACGTCCGAGATGCCGCCCGAAGGGAAGTCGATCTCGATCCAGTTGGACGTTCGGGAAATGACCGAGGCATTGGGGGTGGGATTCTCCGCGTTGACGATGACGGCTCCGCCGCTCCTTTCGAGTCTCACGCGCAGGTCGGGTCCGAGGGGCCGGCCGAGCAGCACGTCGTTCAGCGCGGCGAGCGTAAAGATACGGTCCGCCTCGGCGCGCCCGGCGAGGAGAACGACTCGGCCGCGGACGGACCGGCGCCCGGCGAGGTCCGCGCCCAGACGGTACACGAGGTCCGACACGGAGGGCTGCCGGAAAACGACCCGCTCCCCAGAAGAGAACCGAACATCCCCGACCGTGACCGGCTGATGCGGCGTCAGGAGGAACGAGGAGCTCGAGTCCTCTTTCAGCGAAAGATTGTGGGAGAACTCGACCGCGGGATCGTCGGTCAGGCGCGCCAGGACCGACTCTCCCAGAAGGCGCTCCGCTCCGCCCGCCGGTGTCGAGCGCCCACGGGCGGAGGGCGAATAGCCGGCGAGCCACGGGGTACCGAGCTGGTCCACCGCGGACGGATCCGTCGTGGGCCCCTCGCCGAAGACGACCGCGACCGCTCCGTCGGTCGACGCGCTGATCTTCTCGAGAGCCTCGTGCTGCGGCTTGGCCGGAGAAAACGGCAGCGTCCACGTGAGCAGCAGAGGCCGGGGGAGCCGGGCCCGGAATGCCTCGACGGCTTTCGCCCACACGGCGGATTCTGACGCCGCGAAGGGGACATCGAGGTGCACGCCGCGAACGCGGCCGTATCGCGAAGAGTCCCGGAGGATCGATTTTGCCGCGATCCAGAGCGCGTCGCCCAGGGACTGCGCCGCGCCGGGACTGGCGAGCAGCGCCGGCGTGTCGGCGCCGGTCGAGAAAACGAGCGACACCGGGAGCTTCCGGTAAGGCTCGGCGGGCCGTTCCGCCGGTGTCGCGGACCACAGGCCTCTCGTGTGCGTCAGCGTCGCCGCGGGAAGGAAGACGGAGGCGAATCCCGCCCGCACCATCCCCGGCTCGATCGCGTCCACGGGCTCCGAAGTGCCGTCCTGAAGCCAGACGGCGTCCCCCGCCGTCAGCCGCGCCGTGGATTTGGAATTGCGACGCGCGCAGCCGGGCGCAAGCAGGAGAACAGCGAGGGCAAGAGGGAAAACCCGACGGCCGGCCCGGCTCAAACGGGGACCCCGGCTTTTTCCAGGAGGGGGAGATCGAAGGTCACGCGAAATCCTCCTTCGGTGCGGTTCTCGGCCCGGATCTGTCCGCCATGCTCTTCCACGATTTTTTTGGCGATCGCGAGACCCAGGCCCGTGCCCCCGCTCTTGGCCGAGAAGTACGGATCGAAGAGCCGCGGGAGGATCTCGGGGACGACGCCGGGACCGGTGTCCTCGACGGCGATCTCGGCGTGACCGCCCGTGGGGCGCGCGATCACCCGAATCGTCCCCGGTTTACCGCCGAGAGCCTCGACGGCATTGCCGATGAGGTTCGAGAAGACCCGTCCCAGCAGCCTCGGGTCCGCCTGGGACCTGATCCCGCTTTCGATGCGCAGGTCCCAGTCGATGCCCCTGGCGCCGGCGTACGCGGCGGCGGCCTCCGCGGCGAGACGAGAAACGTCCGTCGGCTGGATCTCCGGCGCGGGCAGCCGCGCATAGTCGGAAAACTCCGACGCGGAACGGCGCAGCTCTTCCGTCTGCTTCAGCACGTTCGCGACGCATTCGTCGAGCACCGCCTCGAAGTTGCCGGAGCCGGAGTCTCGCCGCCAGACCTCGCGAAGATGCTCGACGGAGAGGCGGATCGGCGTCAGCGGGTTCTTGATCTCGTGCGCGATGATGCGCGCCATCTCGGCCCACGCGGCGAGCCTGTTCGAGCGCACCACGTCGGAGACGTCTTCGAGCACGGCCATGCGGGTGCCCTCTCCCCCGAGGGGAAGAGGGACGGTGACAACGCGCCACCGCTCCCCCGGCCGCGGCTCGATCTCCACTGAAGACAAAGATACCGAATCGTCGGAGAGGACGCTCCGCACGACGGCCATCGAGCGGCCGGGGAAGACCTCCTCGAGCGTCCGCCCCTCGGCCGTTCCTCCGCCGAGCCCCGCCGCGGCGGGGTTCGCGAGGACCACGGTGCCGTTCTCGCGGTATGCGACCACGCCCGCCGTCAGGTGGGCCAGCAGGGTCGCAAGCCGTTCCTTCTCCGCAGAAAGAGCCTCGGTGTGTTCCTTCAAGCTGCGCGACATCGAGAGGAAGGCTCGAACGAGCTCCCGGAGCTCTTCGTCCGGAGGCTCGGTCAATCGCGGCGCGAAGTCGCCCGCGGCCACGGCTCGCGTGCCGGCCACGAGATCCGCCACCGGCCGCGCGACACGCACCGCCAGGCGGCTCGCGACGAGAGCCGAAAAGAGGAACACGAGCAGGCTGAAGGCCGAAACGGCGGCGGTGAATTGAGCCGCCTCCGCCTCCGCGACACGCTGCTGCGGCAGAAGAAGGATCGAAAGAAGGGCCGGACTTCGCACACCGGGGGCGCCCGGGACGGAGGTCAGGTTCGTCGTGATCTCCTCGAGCCGGCTGCCGGAGACCGGCCGCGAGCCCGTTTGCTGGCCGGAACCCGACAGGCCGATGGCGACATACGCCGACGCCGGAACGCGGTCGGGAACGAGTCCCGCGGAATAGAGGTCGCGCCGGGAGGTCGCCAGCAGAGTCGAGTCCGGCGCGTAGACGGAGAGGTCGTAGTCGACGGCGTTCGCGAGCCAGGCCAGGATTTCATCGTCCAGCGCGACCAGGTTCCCGTGGCCGCTGGACGCGGAGGGCAGATAGTCGTCCAGCACTTTACGCGCCGTCTCGAGCCCGGTCCGGGCGTGGTCGAGCGTGTCGCGGACCGACCGTGCCACGATGGTCGTCCGCAGGAAGAACGTCACCGCCATCAGCGGGATCATCACCACGAGCAGGAAAAGCGCGACGAGCCGTCCCCGGAACGTGCGGGGCCCCGCCGGAAAAGTCTGCTCCCCGGAGCGACGCGCCGCGACGACTCTCCACAGAAAGAGAATCGCCGAGATCCCGGAGAGCAGCGCAATGCCGGGCAGGAGGAGTGCCGAGGTCAGGAGCCGGCCCAGAAAATCCGGACCGGGGATGGCCACCAGCCGATAACCGTCCGGAATCGGCCGAGCCTCCCCCCAGAGATCGCTTCCGGCAAACGAGAGATGGACCGGGATCGCATGGTCCGACGTCCGGAGCGCCTCGAGAAGCGAAGGCGGCAACAGGGGTCCCTCGTCGCGCCGCGAGCCGTCACGGGCATAGGTGCCGAGCAGCGCTCTCGGCGGTGTGTCGCGGTCCCTTCCTGCCTCCTCGCGGATACCGAGGACGACGCGCCGGTAGAACTCGATGCGCGGAGGGAGGGGTTCCCACTCGGGCCAGTCCGCCACCCGGACGACGACGGTCCCCCATCGGCGCCCGCCCGCGGAGAGATCGACGTCCCGCCGGACGATCGCGAGATCGTATCGGTCGATCCGGACGGGTCCGCCCCGCGTCTGGCGTCCGAACTCCGGCTCCGGGATCAGAGAGAACTTGCTGACGGCGCGGCCGGCGAGATTGAACACCTCATAGGAGCTCACGGCCGGCGGCCCGGTCGTGCGCTCCCCGTTCTTCCAGATGCGGTACGCCAGATCGGAGAGGTCGCTGGCCGAAAGGGGCGCCGGAAGCCCCTTTTCCAGATCGAACCCCCGGACGCGCTCGACCGCCCGTTCCGCCGCGAACGCGGCATCCGCGGACGCACGCGCGGGGTCGGGGATCCGGATGGACGACGCCCGCCGCATGTAGGACACCGCGCGGGCGTGCTCGGAAAGGAGCGATGCGGCGAGGACGACGAGGAGCGCCGCGCCCCCAACGAGCCGCGGGCCCGCCAGAGTTCCGCGGCCGCGCACCTCCGCGATCGCGCGCGTCCACAGGTGAAAAGCGGCGCCGGCCGCCGCCACGGCGGCCACGAGAAATCCCGGTGCGGCGGAAACGAGCGCGAGCCCCCCGCCGAGTGCGGCGGTCGTCACGGCGATCGCCGGTCCGAGCGCCCGGCTGCGCAGGGGGGCGCGCGCCGCGGAGCCGGCGACCGCGAGCGCCGAGAGAACGAGCGCCGTGAGCCCGGCGAGCCGGAGGAGCGCTGCTGGCGAGCCGCCGAGCCGGGAGCCGAGCCCGGGCGGCTGTACGAGCTGCGCGGCAAGGAGCGCGAGAACGAACAGCGCGTAGGCGCCGGCCCATCGGACCTGGCGCCGCGGCGCGCGCGCCCCTTCCCGGAGCATCGCCAGAGACTGCGGCAACAGGAGAAGCCCGGCCGCAAAGAGCCAGGTGCGCGCGGAGCCCGTCACGCGCGAGGCGTCCGAGGTCGCGATCGCCGCGGTCAGAAAGAGAAGCAGCAGGGCGGCTCCCACCCGGCGCGGGTTTTCGCCCCTCCCGATCAGGAACAGCGCCGCAGCCGCGGCGAGCGCCAGCGCCACCCGCCGGCCGCGGACGGGTGGAGGCAGGCCGCCTCCGGCGCGTTCGAGGGCCAGGAGGGGCTGTCCGCCGGCGTCGGTCAAGACCGCCTCGGACGCGCCCGCCCGGGGGACGGTCGGCCCCCATCGCTCGGCGGCCCCGCGGACTTGAAGCGCGCGCGCGAAGTCGGGCGACTCGACCGGAAGCGTGCGAGCGCAATAGACGATTCCGGGCTGTGGCTCTCCCGGAAGGGACACACGGACGATGAGCGCGAGCTTCGTCGCGGACCAGCGGGTGCCGAGGCCATCTCGCGCCTGGAATCCGGCAAGCGTCGCGGGCGCGTCTCCCCACCACGCCTGCGCGCCGCCCGCCGAGTCGGTCAGGGCGATCCACGTTCCGATCGGCGCGTTCTCGACGGCCTGCCTCGCAGCCGAAAAAAGCGTCAGTCGGTCGATCGCGACTCCTCCGCCCTGGAGGGAGCGCGAGACGTCCGGGCGCGCTCCGAACGCGACCGCGCACCTCGAAAGCGAAGCGGCCTCCTCGCGCAGCGCGCTCTGAAGCGCCCGGGGCGGCCGCGCCACCGAGCTCTCCCCGCCGCCGGGAACCCACCCGTCCGCGAACGCGAGAGCCAGGGCGCCGATAGCCGCCGCCGCGAACACCGCCCTCCGGCCGGCGATCACCGGAAAGGGGGCGCCCCGGGGACGGACGGAAGATCGATTCCGTGGTCGCGGGCAGTGGTGACCGCCTCGGGATATCCGGCGTCCGCGTGGCGCATCACGCCCGTGCCCGGGTCGGCCTTGAGAACCCTCGCCAGACGGCGTGCGGCCTCCGGAGTCCCGTCCGCCACGACGACCATGCCGGCGTGAATGGAGTTGCCGATGCCGACGCCGCCACCGTGATGGACGGAGACCCAGGTGGCGCCGCACGCCGTGTTGAGCAGCGCATTCAAGATCGGCCAGTCCGCGATCGCATCGGAGCCGTCGCGCATCCCCTCGGTTTCGCGATTCGGAGACGCGACGGACCCCGCGTCGAGGTGGTCGCGTCCGATCACGATCGGAGCCCGGACGCGGCCGTCCGCGACGAGCCGGTTGAAGGCGAGCCCGGCGCGGTCCCGCTCTCCATAGCCGAGCCAGCAGATTCGAGCCGGCAGTCCCTGAAACGCGACCCGCTCCTGCGCGAGCTTCAGCCATCTCGCGAGGGCGGCATTCTCCGGGAAGAGCTCGAGGAGCGCCCGGTCGGTCGTCAGGATGTCTTCCGGATCGCCCGAGAGCGCCGCCCACCGAAAAGGCCCCTTACCCTCGCAGAAGAGCGGGCGGATGTATCGAGGCACGAACCCGGGGATATCGAAAGCGTCCGCGACGCCTCCCTTCCGCGCCTGGCCGCGAAGGTTGTTTCCGTAGTCGAAAACGACGGAGCCCCGCCGCTGGAGCTCCAGCAGGGCCCGGACGTGGCGGGCCATCGTTTCGTAGGATCGTCGCACGTACTCGGCGGGATCCGCCTCGCGGAGGCGCGCGACGTCCTCGTCGGGACGCGCCTCGGGAACGTAGCCCGAGAGCTCGTCGTGAGCGGACGTCTGGTCCGTGACCAGGTCCGGGACGACGCCGCGCAGGAGCAGGCGCTCCAGGAGCTCGACGGCGTTCGCGCGCACTCCGATCGAGACCGCCTCTCCCCTCTCCCGGGCGCCAATCGCCCGGTCGATGGCGGAGTCGATCGTGGCTTCGCGGACGTCCAGGTAGCGCGTGCGCAGGCGCCGCTCGATGCGCTCGGGATCGACTTCCGCGACGAGAGCGACGGCGCCGTTCATCGTGGCGGCGAGCGGCTGGGCTCCCCCCATGCCGCCCAACCCCGCGGTGACGACGAGCCGGCCGCGAAGATCTCCGCCGAACTCGTGCTCGCCTGCCGCGGCAAACGTCTCGAACGTCCCCTGGAGGATGCCCTGGCTGCCGATGTAGATCCAGGAGCCTGCGGTCATCTGGCCGTACATGGTGAGACCGAGACCTTCGAGCCGCCGGAACTCGTCGCCCGTCGCCCACGCGGGCACGAGAAGCGAGTTGGCGATCAGGACCCGGGGCGCGTCGGGGTGGGTCTCGAAGACGCCTACGGGCTTGCCCGATTGCACGAGAAGCGTCTCGTTGTCGCGCAGGCGCCGCAAGGTCTCGACGATTCGGTCGAACGCCTCCCAGCTGCGCGCCGCTTTCCCCGTGCCCCCGTAGACGATCAGCTCGTCCGGCTTTTCGGCAACCTCAGGATCGAGGTTGTTCTCCAGCATCCGGAGGGCCGCTTCCTGCTGCCATCCGCGGCACCGCAGCGTCCTCCCCCTGCCGGCGCGAATCGTTCGAGGGGCGTTCGAAGCGGGCACGGCGAAATAGTACCGGACTACTCCAGCAGGGCGGCCAGCCGTTCCATCGGCGCGCCTGAGAGGAACCGCCGGGAGGCTTCGAGGTCCGGCGCCAGCAGGCGGTCCTCATCCCACGGGGAGACCACCTCCCGAAACGCCGTCCTCAGGCGCTCGAGCAGCTTCGAGGAGCGGAGAGGACGGAGAAACTCCATCGCCTGAAACGCGGCGAGGAGCTCGATGCCGAGGACGCGCTCCAGGTTATCGACGACCCCGGCGAACTTGCGGGCGGCGATCGGCGACATCGAGACGTGGTCCTCCTTGTCGGCGGAGGTCGGGATCGAGTCGACCGACGCCGGATGCGACAGGATCTTCGACTCGGAGACGAGGGCGGCCGCAGTCACCTGAGCCATCATCAGTCCCGAGTTCAGACCGCCCCCGGCCACCAGAAATGCGGGCAGGTCCGAGAGGGCCGGGTTCAGGAGCTTCTCGATGCGGCGCTCGGAGATCGAGGCGAGATCCGTGGCCGCGATCGCCGCGTAGTCGAGCACGAGGCCGACGGGAGCTCCGTGGAAGTTTCCTCCCGAGAGGATCTCTCCGCCGTCCGCGAAGACCAGCGGGTTGTCGGTGGCGCTGTTCATTTCGCGCTCGAGCACGTCCCGGGCGTGCGCGAACGCGTCCCGCGCGGCGCCATGCACCTGGGGCATGCAGCGGAGCGAGTAATTGTCCTGCACGCGGCCGCAGCCCCGGTGCGACTCCCGGATGGCGCTGCCCGCCAGCAGCGTTTTCAAGTTGCGCGCGGACGCGATCGCGCCGGGGTGCGGCCGGGCGGACGTCACCCGGGGATCGAACGCGGCGTCGGAACCCCTGGCCGCGTCGAGCGTCGACGCGCCGGCGACGTCCGCGACGCGCGTCAGCGCCAGGGCGCGCTCGAGCGCGAGCCCTCCGACCGCGACGGACATCTGGACGCCGTTGATCAGCGCCAGGCCCTCTTTCGCCAGGAGCGTCACGGGTTCGAGGCCCGCGCGTTCCAGGGCGCGCCGCGCCGGCAGCTCCCGTCCCCCGACCCGCACGCGGCCTTCTCCCATCAGCCCCAGGGCCAGATGCGCCAGCGGAGCCAGGTCCCCGGACGCGCCGACGGATCCGCGCGCGGGCACGACGGGCAGAATGTCGGCGGCGAGCATTCCAAGAAGCGCTTCGACGGTCGAGGTCCGCACGCCCGAAAATCCCTTCGCCAGGGCGTTGACTCGGAGCGCGATCATCACCCGGACGACATCGTCGGGCAGCGGCTCGCCGACTCCCGCGCAATGACTGCGCACGAGATTCCTCTGCAGCTTCTCGAGGTCCTCGCGCGACACGGCAACGTCGGCGAATTTCCCGAATCCGGTCGTCAGCCCGTACGCGCGATCGTTGCGGGCGACCGAGCGTTCGACGACGCGCCGCGAAGCCGCGATCGCCCGACGCGCAGATGCCGCCAGCACCACGCGGACGCGACGGCTCGCAATTGCGGGGAGGTCCGAAAGGCGCAGATCGGACCCGGACAGCGACAGGTTTTTCATGCCGTCCGCGATTGTAGGAGCTTTCGACGGATCGACGGGCGTCAGCGGGCTCTCCGTCAGGAAATCGCGCCGGGGCGCGGGGCGCCGGTTCGCCTGGAATGGTACCCTGCCTCGTTTTTCACAAACCGTCTGGTTGCGCCCCCGGGCGCGCGAAGGAGAGCCCGCGGTGAAGGTCGTCGCGATCCTCGGAGGCCAGTGGGGAGACGAGGGGAAAGGGAAGATCATCGACCTTCTCTCCGACCGCTTCGACGTCGTCGCCCGATACCATGGGGGGCACAACGCCGGCCACACGGTGAAGTTTGGAGACCGGCACTTCGCGCTGCACCTGCTTCCCGCCGGCGCGGTGCGCGGCCGGATCGGCGTCATCGGCCCCGGTGTCGTCGTCGACCCGGACGCCCTCCTGTCCGAGATTGCGACCGTGCGGGAGCAGGGCGTCGAGATCGGCGACAACCTTCTCCTGTCCGACCGGGCGCAGGTCATCCTCCCGTGGCACCGTCTGCTCGATGCCGCGCGCGAATCTGCGGCGGGAGACGCGAAAATCGGAACGACGCTGCGCGGGATCGGTCCCTCCTACGAGTCCGCCGCGGCCCGCAGAGGCATCCGCGTTGCGGAGCTCTACCGTCCCGAGACCCTGCGGGGGCGCGTCGAGGCTCTGGCCGCCGAGACTGGCGGCCTTCTCCGAACTCTCGGCTGCTCCGACATCCCGGAGACGAGCAAAGTCCTCGAGTCACTCGCCCGCTCCGCCGAATCTCTGAAGCCGCACGTGCGCGATACCGGCCGGTACCTGCGCGACCACCTCGCCCGCGGGGGGACGCTCCTCGCGGAGGGCGCGCACGGCGCGATGCTCGACCTTTCGGCTGGGACGTACCCGTTTGTAACGTCCTCGACGTGCACCTCCGGGGGCGTCGCCGCCGGACTGCACATCTCTCCGAAGGCTCTCGACGGCTCGCTCGTCGTCTTGAAGGCCTACACGACGCGGGTCGGGTCCGGCCCGTTTCCGACGGAGCTGAAGGACTCGACCGGCGAGTTCCTTCGAGCGCGCGGGAACGAGTACGGGACCTCGACCGGCCGTCCCCGCCGGACCGGATGGTTCGACGCGGTCGTCGCGCGGACGGCCGTCGAGCTCTCGGGCGCCGCCGCCGTCGCCATCACGAAGCTCGACGTGCTCGACGATCTTGCGGAGATCCCGGTGTGCGTCGGGTACCGCCTGGACGGTCGGAAGCTCGAGGACGTCCCTCCTCTCGTCGAAGACCTCGACCGTGTCGAACCCGTGTATGAGACGGTCCCGGGATGGCAGACGAAAACGACCGCCGCGACGCGCCCCGAAGATCTGCCGGCCGCGGCGCTCCGGTACGTCCGGTACCTCGAGGAGCGGATCGGCGCGCCCGCCGTGTTTCTCTCGACCGGCCCGCGGCGGGAAGAAACGGTCTGGCGCCTCGACAGTGACTTCCTGAAGGCCCTGCCGGGAGCGTGATTCGGAACGTCCCTTGCAGACGGGTGAATGGAGGTTGAAATGAAATCACGCTCGAAGGTCTCGATTCCGGCGGTCCTTTTACCCGCGGGTGCCGTCCTCGCCGCGATCCTGCTCGCCGGTCAGGCCGCCTGCTCGTCTTCCACTCCGAGGGGAGGATCTCCGACCGGCGGGAGCACCGGGACGACAGGGAGCACCGGCACGACGGGGACCACCGGCACGGGCGGGTCGACCGATTCGGGAACGGGCGGCCGCTACACCGTGACGCCTGGCGGCGGCTCGAGCAGCCCGGGGTATCGCGCGACGCCCGGCAACATGGCGCCGGACCGCGACCGCACACCTTCCGCCACACCCCCCGCGTCCCGCTGAAGCGGGCGCGCGGTCGCTTCCCCGGGGCGGCACTGGAATCGGGTGGAGCTCGCTATGGCTTCTCGAGAGTCCTCCGACGTGTGCATCCCGGCCTTTCACCGCCGGTCGCCTGGCGCCCGCTGCGAGCGTACAGAGACCCGTTCCGGGGCCCATGCTGGGGAGTCGAGAGGATCTTTGGTGGGCCGTCTGGGACTCGAACCCAGGACCACCGGCTTAAAAGGCCGATGCTCTAACCGACTGAGCTAACGGCCCATGAGTTAGCAGCCGAAACACGATAGCACCGATTGCGAGGTCATTCTCCGAGTTCAAACTGGAGCGAAGCCCGGCCTGAGGCGGCCTTACGCGGCTTCGCGCCGGCGATTCTCCCGCCTTGCGGTGAGAAGGATTCCTATCACCATCAGCGCGGCAAGAGTTTCGTCGGATCGGACGCGATGGATCGACTTGCTCTTCGATCGAAGCGAAGAGGGCTACTTGCCGGCGTCGCGACGACCAAATCCCGAAAGGTTGGCGGCACCGGAATGTCCGAGAAAGATCGTCCCGTCCCGTCTGACGCAGTCCGGGAGCTTCTCTTCGGCCGGCGGGGGCGCCGTCACGGACAGAAGCGTGGTTCGAAGAGAGCCGGCCGCCAGGGTCGAGGGTTCCAGCACCCGCAACTGACCAGCGGCCGGCGGCAACGCGCCTTCTCCTCTCTTAAGGAAACGTGACGGGGCATCCCGCGAACGCGCTCGTGTCCTGGATCGGGGCGAACGGCGTGTTCAACGGATTCACGTACGTCTTCACGTCGCCGGTCTGCGTGTCGGTCACGGTCAACGTGACCTCGACGTTGGTCATGCCTCCGGCGAAGACCCAGAATCTGGAATTGAAGGCGCAGCCGCGGACGACCTTTACGAAGACCTCGACGTTATCGGGGCTGAAGAACCAGAAATGCGCGGTCGTATCGGTCAAGCCGACGGGGGTGCCGATTCCGGAGGCGGACGCGGAGCGCCAGGACGCCTTCACCTGGAAGCGGCCGCCGCCGAGACACAGGGTCGGCGAGCCGGGCGCGCAGGGAAACGGAGGGATCGTGCCGCCCACGTTCAGCCGCCGGATCCGCCCGGGACCAAACTCCGTGATGAAGACTTCACGCGTATTCCGGTCCAGAGCCATGTTCGTCGGGGTGATGAGACCGCTGGCCAGCACGGTCGGCGGCCCCGCCGGGGTGCTGTAGAACAGCAGGCGGCCGGGTGCGTTGGCCGTCATGTTCGTGGAAAACTCCAGGACGAGGTACTGGTCGACGACGGGCGCCACCGGAAGCACGTCGATGGCGGAGTTCAGACCTCCGATCAGGCGGGTGTTCGCTCCCGTAGTCGAATCGACGCGGCGAATTTCCGAGAGACCGGGAGTGAAAGGGAAACCGGTCAGGAACGGGACGAGCATCTGTCCGTTGGAGAGTCGGATGCTGTCCGGAACGGCGTCCACGACGGGGGGCGGTGCCACCGGGTTGGTCAGGGGCGGGAACGCGGCGAGCGTCACGTAGTTTCCGGTCGTGAGATCGACGCTCAAAATCGAGTTCAGGCTCGCGTCCACGACGGCAATCCGGCTCCCCAGCGAGACAAGCCCGTAGGGATTGGAGGACCTCGGGCCGACGAGGTCGGGGAAATCCACGAGGAGCGAGATGCGGAGGGTCTCACCAGACGGGTTGTTGATGACGAGCTCAGTTCCGTTTTTCAGCGCTACGTGCTGCGCGGGGGTGAGGGCGAAATTTCCCGCCGTCGCGTCGATCGTCGCGCTGAAGCGCAGCTTCAAAACGGAGCTCAGGATCGGGGAAGATGGATTCGGGTTCGCGATCTCGAGGCCCGGCGCGGGACCCGGAAGGCTTTCGTCACCCGAGCCGATCGTGAGGAAAAAGACGTCGCCAATCTGCTCGAGGCCCGATGGCCCGGAGGGGGCGTTGTTCCCCACTGCAGAGAGTCCGGAGGGAAGGCCGTCGAGAATCGTGATCCGGGTCCCGTCCCGGCGCACGAGGGAGATGCGCCCCGTGTTCGGCCCCGTCCCCGCCTCGCAGACGAGGAGGTTTCCCGCTGTCGTCAGGGAGACTTTCGCCGGCGCCTTCAAGCCGGTGGCGAGGACCGTGAGGTCTTGTGCGCCCAATCGTGCGGGCAAGAGAAATGCGCCGAGAATCAGCGCGGCCAGAACTCCTGAAACTCTTTTCTGGGGCATCGCGACCTCCTGGAACGGGATAACCGGTCGACTATCCGACGGGTTCGTTTCCGCGATTCTAGGACTTTGTGCATGGAGGTGCAGGAAGGGTTCTCAGGGCTACGGGCGGGCGGCCTGCGTCGGGATCCGCGCGAAAGGAGAGCTTGTGTTCTGCGCCGGTCAGTTCCGAGGCGAGACCACCAGCACAACGGCCGTCCCTGGCAGCATCGGAGGGCGCGGGTTCGGGCGCTCGGCGGTCGGCGCCGGGAGGGGACCGAACTGCGCGGTCACGAGATACACCCTGTGAGTCGCGAGATCGAGCGCGAGGGTGCGCGCCCCTCGCTGCGTCGAAACGTTCTGAACGACGCGAAAGGATTCCGGAGAGTCCTCGTGCACGACCGTCAGGGTTCCGTCTCCGTTCGAGGCGTAGGCCAACCCGGTCGCGGGATCGAAGGCGGTTCCGTCGACCCCTTCTCCGATCGGCAGCGAAGTGACGATCCGGCCCGTGGAAGAATCGACGACCATCATCCGCTTGTTGTGGCAGCCGACGAACAGACGCTGGTGCGCGGCGTCGAGCGCCAGCCCGGTCGGCTCGTCGCAGGGAGCGAGAGACCACCGCGCGGTAACGGCGAGACTCCGGGAATCCAGGACGGCCAGGGTGTTTGTGTCTTCGATGTTGACGAAGATACGTCCCTCCCCGTCGGACGCGGGGCCCTCGGGCTTTCCGTCGAGGGGAACGGTCCCTTCGATTGCGAGCGTCTTCGCGTTAATCGCGGTGGCGCTTTTTCCCCGGCCGTTGAAGGTGAACACGCGCCCGCTCGCGGAGTCGTAAAGGATGGCGTCCGGGTTCTCCCCCGTTCCCTTGATCTCGCCGACAATCGCGAGTGTCGAAGCCGAGAACACCGTGACCGACGCGGCCCGGCCGTTGCTCGTAAACGCACGATCGAGTTCCGGAACTACGGCGATTCCGTGGACACCTGGGGTCGGCGCGATCTCGCCCACGATTTTTCGCCTCTCGGCATCGATCACGAGCACGCGATCGCCTCGTGAGACATAGAGCCGGTGCGACGGAGCGTCGACCGTCAGGTAGTCCCAGCCGGTATCCCCGGGCATCGGGATCTGGCCGTCGAGGGAATACGAGGAGACCTGCGCGGAAGGCCCCGCGGCCGCGCGGGAGGGAGGCGCGGGCTGATGTGACGCGCACGAAAGCAGGAGGGCCGGGAGGACGCTCGAGAGGGCGAGGCGGATGTTCTGGCGCATCGGGACATTTTAACCGTCGCCAACCGTCGCCTTCGCTCACTGCGGGAGCTGCCTTCGCCGTGCGCGGCGAAGGCACCGGCGAACGGCTCGGCCGGATGCGGCCTCGACCGTTCGCCTCGTCCCTCCGTTCGCTTCGGCTCCCGCAGCGGGAGGCTCCTCCTTCCCTTCGGTCA
>JBDUBI010000139.1:0-6454 GCA_040004225.1 Acidobacteriota bacterium | reverse complement strand
TCGGCGTCGACCAGCAGGACCCGCGCTTTCGGAGCCGAAGACGAGCGCTCCGTCATGGCACGGCGAGGGGGACGCCGCGAAGGGACGCGTCCAGGATCTCGATCGGATGAGCGGCGCGCAGGTCCTTTCCGCGCTCCCTCAGAATTTTCTGGATCTGGAGGGTGCATCCGGGGTTCGCCGACGCGAAAAGGTCGGCGCCGGTTGCGAGAACGTTTTCCGCCTTGCGCCGCCCGATCTCGTCCGCGCTCGCCGGCTCTGTGAGGTTGTAAATGCCGGCGCTCCCGCAGCACTGATCGCCGTCTGGAACCTCCAGAATCTCCAGCCCCGGAATTCCCCGGAGCAGCGCGCGGGGTTGCTCGCGAACGCGCTGGGCGTGCGCGAGATGGCACGCGTCGTGGTACGCCACACGCAGGGAAACCGGATGACGCGGCGCCGCGGGTCCCAGGGCCGCCAGGAACTCGGTCACGTCTCGAACGCGCGACGAGAATGCGGCCGCCCTCTCCGCCCACAGGGGCTCCCCCGCAAGGAGGCGGCCGTAGTCCTTGAGATGCGACCCGCAGCCGGCGGCGTTGACCACGACCGCGTCGAGACCCTGCCCCTCGAACCGCGCGATGAGATTCCGCGCAAAGTCGATCGCCTCGCCGTCTCGTCCCGCGTGCATCGAGAGGGCCCCGCAGCAACCCTGTTCCTTCGGGACCGCGACGTCGCACCCCTCGGCCGAGAGAACGCGCACCGTCGCCTGGTTCACCTCCGGAAAGAAGACCCGCTGCACACAGCCGGCGACCAGCCCCACCCGTGCCCGGACGGGAGCGGCCCCCGCGGTCCGCTCCGGCAGATCCGCGGACGGAGCATCGCGCCGCACGGCAGGCATCAGATTCTCAAGCTGCGCGAGTCTTCGCGGCAGGATCCGCAGCAGCCCCGAGCGATGGGCCAGCCGCCGCAGTCCGCTGGCGGAGTAGAGGCCGAGCAGCCGGCGGACCGACTTCAACCGCCCGGGATACGGAAACAGGAGAAAGAGGAATCCGCGAAAGAGCCGATCGGGCCACGGCCGGCGGTACTCCTTTTCGATCGCCGCGCGGGTCTCCTCGATGAGCACGTCGTAGCGCACCCCCGAGGGGCATGCGGTCACGCAGCCCATACATCCGAGACACCGGTCGAAGTGCGCGACGACCGTGTCGGTGAACGCGAGCTTTCCCTCCGCGATGCCCCGCATGAGATCGATGCGCCCGCGCGGGGAGTCCATTTCCTCGCTCCACGAGTTGTAGGTGGGGCAGGCGGGAAGGCAGAATCCGCAGTGCACGCAGTCGTCGATCAGCGTCCGTGCGCCGTGGGCCGCGCCCTCCTCGGTGCCGGGCTGGAGGCCGTGCGGCCCGCTTTCGATCACCACTAAAGAGCTCCCACGAACCGACCGGGCGCGAGACGCCGCTCCGGATCGAGCCGGGACTTCATGGCCTCCATGATCGGCCAGGAGGAAGGACGCTCTCCCCAGACGTCCACGCGCGACCGGATCGACTCCGGCGCCGCCGCAACGGTCAGCGAGCCTCCCAGTCCAGCGACGACCGACCGCGCGCGCATCAGCGCGGAGGCCGCCGCGTCCGCCTCCGCCGCGGGGCCGGCGTCTCCGCAGACGAATCCGATGCCGAGAGTCGGGTACCAGACCGCGCCACCGTTTTCCAGCGCCTCGAGAAGGGTCGGCAGCACGTCTGCGGAAACCGTCTCGAGGGCCGATCGCGGGGCGGCGACTTTGACGCGCACCGCCGGAAGCTCGCGCACGGCGTCGTGCCGGCCTTGAAAAGTGGCCCTGTCGTTCGCGTCCGCCACTCCCGCGCGCGGGGCGCCGCCCCGCCGTGCGACGAGGGCCAGGAATCGCTCCCGCTGCTGGTCGACGCCCGCGCCGAAGCCCTCGAAGACGACTCCGAGGTCGAACAGGCCCGGGCCCGAGAGCACGGCGACGGCGGAGGCGGGCTCGAGCTGCGCCCGGCGAATTTCAGAGACCACCTCCCGGAGAACCGCGCCGGAACATCCCGGAACGAGAATCATCGCGGACGTTTCCGGAAGGGGGTGCAGGCGGAACGTGACGGTCGAGATCAGGCCGAGTGTCCCGAGCGACCCCACCATCAGCTTCGGGATGTCGAAACCCGCCACGGTCTTGACGACCTTCCCTCCTCCGCGGGACAGGGTGCCGTCCGCCCGGACGATCGAAATGCCGATGATCAAGTCCCGCACGGACCCGTAACGCGCACGGAGCGGACCAAACGCGTTCGACGCCACCAGGCCGCCGAGCGTCGCGCGCTCGGCCCAGGGAGGATCGAGGGCCAGCCTCTGCCCGTGCGCGCCGACGGCTCTCTGCAGGGCCGCAAGAGGCACGCCCGCTTCCGCCACGACGATCTGGTCCGAGGGCGCGTGCTCGAGAATTCGAGAGAGGCGTCCGGTCGCGAGCACGGCGTCGATCCGGTCCGGCGGCAGGCCGAGTTCGAGCTCCGTGCCCCCCCCGACGAAAATGAGCCGGGCGGATTCGTGCGCGCACCGCGCCATGACGTCGGCGGCCTCCTCGAGGGTCCCCGGAGTGAACACGAGGTCCGGCAGAACGGGAAGGTTCAAGGCGTTCCCCGCCGCCCGGCGCAGGAGGCAGAGGAAGAAGAGCGCAGGACCGCGACCCTCACGACAGTGCGATCGATGGAGGTCCTCCCGTTCATCCCCTGCCCGCCTCCCCCGAGAGCTCCGTCGGATGCGGCCGGTATGGCCCGGGCCGGTCCCCGCAGAGGCGGGGGGTCGGAAACACCTTCCCGGGATTGAACCGATTCACCGGGTCGAACGCGCACCGCACGCGGCCCATCGTGTCGAGGTCGCCCTCGGAAAACATCTCCGCCATGTACTGCGCCTTGTCCGCTCCGACGCCGTGCTCGCCCGTGATCGAGCCTCCCGACCGGATGCAGATGCGGAGAATTTCGCCCCCGAGCTCCTCGGCGCGCTTCTCCTCCCCCGCCACCCGCGCGTCGTAGAGCACGAGCGGATGGAGATTCCCGTCCCCCGCGTGAAAGACGTTCGCGACGCGCAGCCCCGCGGAGACCGCCAGGGCCTCGATTTCCCGAAGCACCGGCGCGATCGACGAGCGCGGAATTACGCCATCCTGGACGATGTAGTTCGGGCTGATCCGTCCCACGGCGGCAAACGCGCTCTTGCGCCCCTTCCACATCAACTGCCGCTCGTTCTCGTCCCGCGGCCGGCGGATCTCGATCGCTCCCGCCGCGGCCGCCAGGCGCGTCGCGGATTCCGACGTGTGCTCGACTTCCGCCAGAGGTCCGTCCACGTCGATCAGGAGTGCGGCGCCGACGTCGGGCCAGTCGAGGCCCGTGGCGGCCTTCGCGGCCACGATGGCGAGACGGTCCATCATCTCGATCGCCGCCGGCACGATCCCCGACGCGATGATCGCGGAAACGGCGTTGCCGGCCTCGTCGGTCGAGGGGAAAGTCGCGAAGAACGTGCGAGTCGCCTCGGGCTTGCGGAGGATTCGAAGAACGACTTCGGTCACGATGCCGAGCATGCCCTCACTCCCGACGAGCACCCCGAGCAGGTCGTAGCCCGGCGCGTCCGGAACGGGCCCGCCGACGTCGACCACCGAACCGTCGCCCAGCACGACCCGCGCGCCGAGAACGTGGTTGACCGTGAACCCGTACTTCAGGCAGTGCGCTCCCCCGGAGTTCTCGGCGACGTTGCCGCCGATCGTGCAGACGCTCTGCGACGAGGGGTCCGGCGCGTAGTAGTAACCCTCGGACGAGATGCGGCGGCTGACCTCCAGGTTGATCACCCCCGGCTCGACGCGCATCCACTCGTTCTCGAAGTCGACCTCCAGAATTTTCTTCATGCGCGAGAGACCGATCACGACGCAGCCGGCCACGGGGAGCGCGCCTCCGGAGAGCCCGGTGCCCGCTCCTCGAGGCACGATGGGAAGGCCGGCCGCGGCCGCGACGCACACGACTTCCGCCACTTCCGCCGTAGAACCCGGCAGGACGACCAGACCGGGAGTGACGCGGAAGCTCGCGAGGCCGTCGCTCTCGTAGGTCCGCAGTTGCTCGGGTTCGCTGACGCAGTGGCTCCGGCCGACGGCCGCGGCCATGAGCGCGATGAGGCTCTCGGAGACGGCGGGCGAGGAGGCGCTCATGCCGGAAGTCCTCGCATCCGCGCTACTCGAGACGGCGGTACGCGGGAAAGGTCAGGAACTCGGTGAAGCCGCGGCTCTCCACGAGCTCGTCCAGGATTTTCGCGGCTTCTTCGAGCCGCGCCGCGCCCTCGCCGCTTAGGACCGCCATCTCTTCGGCTCGGACCTGCCGGTAGAGCTCGAGCGTCACGCGCCGCCCGTCGGACAGCAAGGCGCCGTTGTGGATCCACTGCCAGAGCTGCGACCTCGAGATCTCGGCCGTCGCGACGTCCTCCATGAGGTTGAAGATCGCGGCCGCGCCGTTGCCCTGGAGCCAGGAGGTCAAGTATTGCAGCGCGACGTTGATGTTGTTCCGGAAGCCAGCTTCCGAGATGGATCCTCCGGGGACCCGCGTGTCGGCCAGCATCGCGGCCGTCGTCTTCACGTCCTCGCGCAGCCGCTCCTTCTGGTTCGCCCGGCCGGCGAGCGCCGTCTCGAAGACTTCCCGCGCGATCCCGACGAGCCCGGGGTGGGCCACCCATGTCCCGTCGAAGCCGTCGGAGGCCTCCCGCTGCTTGTCCTGGCGGACCTTCGCCAGGGCCGCCTCGTTGACCTCCGGGTCCTTCCGGCTGGGGATGAAGGGCGCCATGCCCCCCATGGCGTGCGCTCCCCGCCGATGGCACGTCGCGACGAGGAGCTCCGTGTACGCCCGCATGAACGGGACGGTCATCGTCAGCTGCGCCCGCTCCGGAAGCACGAGGTCTTTGCGCTCGCGCAGCGTCTTGATGGTCGAGAACAGATAGTCCCACCGCCCCGCATTCAGCCCGCTCGCGTGCTCCTTCAGCTCCCAGAGGATCTCGTCCATCGCGAACGCGGCGGGGAAGGTCTCGACGAGGACGGTCGCGCGAAAGGTGCCCCGCGGGATCCCGAGCTCCTCCTGCGCGAACAGAAAGACGTCGTTCCAGAGGCGCGCCTCGAGGGGGCTCTCCATTTTGGGAAGGTAAAAGTACGGCGCCGTTCCCCGCGTCACCCGCTCGCGCGCGTTGTGAAAGACGTACAAACCGAAATCGAAGAGACTCGCGGAGATCGGTTGCCCGTCGACCTCGACGTGCTTTTCCGGGAGGTGCCAGCCTCTCGGCCGGACCAGGAGAGTCGCCACACGCGGGTTCAGGCGATAGCTCTTCCCCTCAGGGCTGTCCCAGGAGATCTCGCCGCGGACGGCGTCGATCAGGTTGGCCTGGCCGGTGACGACGTTGTCCCAGGTGGGCGAAAGTGAGTCTTCGAAATCCGCCATGAACACGTCGGCGCCCGAGTTCAAGGCGTTGATCATCATCTTGCGCTCGACGGGCCCGGTGATTTCGACCCAGCGGCGCTCGAGATCCGGAGGCGCCGCTGCGACTCTCCAGTCCTCCCCCCGAACAGATTCCGTCTCAGAAGAAAAATCCGGAAGATCTCCGGCGTCGAACCGAGCCTGCCGATGTGCCCGCCTGGCGAGCAGGTCCTGACGCGTGGGCTCGAACCGGCGAGAGAGCGCCTCGACGAAGGCCAGCGCGCTCTGCGACAAAACCGTTTTCGCGGACGCCGGCGACCTTCCGAGGACCTGAATTCCGCTCGCCATGCCAACCTCCCGGCCAAGAGCTTTCCGAGCCTACATCAGCCCCCCGGGGCTCCGCCCGCGGGTCGGTGCGTATTTTTGCCTTCGGGACGGGCGGGCTGTGGCATACGATTCCGCCCAATCGAAGAGGTCCCCGCGTACAACCGGGGTCATCCGGCGGATGGCTCCAGAGAGGGAGGCGCCATGAAGGAACGTCGGAAAAAAGAGAGCGGTTCCGGGATCGGGCGGCGGGAATTCCTGAAGGCGACGCTCGCGGCGGGCGCGGCTCTCGCGGCGCCGACGGTTTTCGTGCGCAACGCCTTCGCCCAGGATCGCGTGCTCAAGGTGGTGCACTGGAAACACTTCGTTCCCGACTACGACAAGTATTTCGACGTGTTCGCCAAAGAGTTCGGCGAGAAGAACAAGTGCAAGGTCGAAGTCGACTACGTCGCGACGGCGGACCTGCCGACGGCGATCGCGGCCGACATCTCGCGTCGCGGCGGCCACGACGTCTTCCACTTAAACGGCACCGGCGCGTGGCTCTACGACCAGATCCTGGTTGACGTGTCCGACGTCGCCGACCGGCTCGGCAAGGAGTTCGGCGGCTGGCTCCCCGAAGCGAGAGGGGTTGGCGTCGTGCGCGGCAAGTGGCTCGCGGTTCCCTCCTGGTACATCGCGTATCCGTTCATCATCAACCGCGGCTACTTCCAGCAGGTCGGCGC
>JBDUBI010000223.1:0-6468 GCA_040004225.1 Acidobacteriota bacterium | reverse complement strand
GAGGAGTCTCCTGACCGAAGGGAAGGAGGAGCCTCTCGATGCGGGAGCCGAAGCGTACGGAGGGAGCAGGTGAGCGGTCGAGCCCTCAGGCGAGCCGCTCGCCGGTGCCTTCGCCGCACACGGCGAAGGCAGCTCCCGCAGTGAGCGAAGGCGACGGTTGGCGACAGTTACACTCCCCGCGTGCCTCATCCCTTCTGGTCCCGCCTGCGACGATACTGGATTGCCGGTCTTTTCATCCTCGCGCCGACCGCGCTGACGGCATGGGTCGTCTGGAGCCTCTTCACGTTTTTCGACGGCATCCTCGGACACGAGCTGCGGGCCCGGGGGATTTCGGTCTTCGGGCTCGGATTCGTTCTCTTAAACGTCCTCCTGCTCCTCCTCGGCTTTCTCGCGGCCAACCTGCTCGGACGGCGCCTCTTCTCCCTCTGGGATCGGGTCATGCACCGCGTCCCGCTGATCAACAAGATCTACGCGACCCTCCGGCAGATCGCGGAGCTTCTCCTCGGGCCCGGACGGTCGGGCGCGTTCGGGAAGGTGGCGATCGTCGAGTTTCCCTCGCCGGGCTCCTGGGGGCTCGGCTTCGTGACTTCCGCCGTTTCGGGAGAAGCCGGCGAGAAGACGGGCCATACGATCCGCAGCGTCTTCATCCCGAGCGCCGTGAACCCGACGACGGGATTTCTCCTCCTGATCCCCGAGGAGAAGATCCTGTATCTGGAGATGACGGGAGAGCAGGCGATGAAGATGATCGTCTCGGCGGGCGCGCTCGTGCCGCAGAGGAGCGGCCCGCCTGCAATCCCGTGACGCGGAGCGGCGCGGGCGCGGCCCTGGCTCGCGCGTGAGGCGGCGTCCCCTCCTCCTCGGCGCCCTCGTCCTGCTGCTGGCCGGAGGAGGCGTGTGGGTCTACGCCAATGCGTCGCTCCCCCGCCTGCGCGCCGAGTTCCTGCCCTGGATGGCGCGGCTGGGACGGTGGCGCGACGGCTGTGAATCCGTCCGCCGAGCCGTAAGGCGAGCCGAACCGGGCCCCGGAGAGCCCGACGGAATCGCGCCGCTGCGTTCCTGGGCATGGCGCGGGCTCGAGCGGATCTCGTACGCCACCTTCGAAGTCAGCAAACCCTCGGACGAGCATGGTCCCGCGGGCGAGCGCACGACCGGATTCGTCCTCTTCACCGTCGGCGGCTTTCGGCGGGACGGAACCCGCGTCGAGCGCTCGACACGCGCGTCCGTAGAGGTGCGGGCGGGACTCGGCGGCGCCCATCCGGTGACGCGCGTCCTGTCCGCCTCCCCGGTTTCGGAGCGATCGGAATCCTCCCCGCGCTTTCACGACGCGACCGCGGAGGCGGGGCTCGGCGCGCCGCGTCAAGATCCCGCGCTGCGTCTCACGAACCACCTGATCTCCGACATCTGGCCGGGCTCGGGCGTGGCTGTTCTCGATTTCGACCAGGACGGCGCCGAGGACCTCTTCGTCGCCGACGGCGTGCGCTCGATCCTGTACAGGAACGACGGGCACGGACACTTCACCGACGTGACGACCGCGGCGGGTCTCGCGCGCTCGGCGACGGAAGGCGTCCGGGCCTTCGGGGTCGCCGCCGGCGACGTCGACGGAGACGGCTTTCCGGACCTCTTCATCACCGACGCATTCGGCGCTCCGCATCTTTTTCGGAACCGGGGCGACGGCACGTTCGAGGACTTCACGGCAGCGTCCGGCATTCGCGTGCCGAAGAACGCCCGCTCCGCCGTGTTCGCCGACGTGGACGGCGACGGCGACCTCGACCTCTTCGTCGCGGTCACCGGCGACTACTACAACCAGATGCCCGACCCGCCCTTCGACGCGAACGACGGCCGGGCCAACCTTCTTTTCTTGAACGACGGGCACGGCCACTTCACGGACGCGACGAAAGCCTGGAGGATCGACAAGGTCACGCGCTGGTCCCTGTCAGCGCTGTTCGCGGATTACGACGGCGACGGCCGTCCGGACCTTCTGGTCACGAACGACTTCGGACTGAAAAACCTGTACCACAACGAGGGCAGGTCGTTTCGGGACGTGACCGGCCGGACCGGAGCGCACGCGCGCGCGTACGGAATGTCGGGGGCATGGGCGGACTTCGACGGGGACGGGCGGCTGGACATCTACACGACGGGGTGCGATACGCAGTGGTACTTCGTCCACGAGTATCCGGGGCTTCCCATCCCCCTCGCCGGCCGGCTCTTCCTCCCGATCGCGATCGACTGGATGGAGCAGATGGCGCGCGGCAATACTCTTCTTCTGCAGACCGAAAACGGTCGGTTCACGAACGCGACCGACCGTTCGGGAGCGCCGCGCGCGGGCTGGAACTGGAGCGTCGCGGCCGCGGACCTTGACAACGATTCGTGGCCGGATATTTACGCGACGAATGGAATGTGGGGCGACGGACGCGACCACGACAAGGAGCTCGAGTTCTGGTGGGAAACGCTGGCTTACTGGGAGGATTACGTCGCCGGGAAGATGACGTTCGACCGGAAGGGCGCCGGCATCGCCGGGATCGAGCGGGACCGGTACTTCCGCAACCGCGGCGCCGCGGGCGCAAACGGGCCCCGATTCGAGGAGCGCGGCTTTCTCGACGGACTCGATCTCGAGACTAACGGAAGGGCCGTCGTGGCCTTTGACGCGAACGGAGATGGGGCTCTCGAAGTCTACGTGCGGTCGATCGGCGCGCCCGAGGCCCTTTTCTCGGGCTCGCGCAAACCGGGCGAGCATTTCCTGCGCGTGCGGCTTCGCGGATTCCCCGGCGTCGACAACTCGGACGGGGTCGGGGCGAGGCTGACGGCAACGTTCCCCGACGGCCGCCGCACGGTGGTCGAGACCGGAAATGCGAGCGGGTACCTCGCGACAGGCAGCCCGATCGCGCATCTCGGGCTCGGGCCCGCAACGAGGCTGAAGGACCTCTCCATCCGATGGCCGTCCGGGCGCGTCCAGAGCGTCGGCCCGATCGACACTGTGGACCGGGTCCTCGTCGTCGCGGAACCCGCGCCGGCCGGGCCCGCTGTCCAGGTTTTTCGCCCGACGCCTGCCATAAAATAGAGGCCCATGGCCGACATTCATTCCTATGACGTCGTCATCGTCGGAGGCGCGATCTCGGGCGCCTCGACGGCGATCCTGCTCAAACGGCAGATGCCCGAGCTTAAGATCCTGGTCGTCGAGAAGACCGACCGCTTCGACTGGAAGGTCGGTGAGTCCACGGTCGAGATCTCGGCGTACTTCCTGACGCGGGTCTTGAAGCAGTACGACCACCTTTCTCGGGAACAACTCCCCAAGCAGGCCTTTCGCTACTGGTTCGTGAACGACCGCGTGACCACGCTTCGGGAAGCGTCGGAAGTCGGACCGACGCAGCTCGCGCGCACGCCCTCCTTCCAGCTGGACCGCTCCAAGCTGGACGAGCATCTCCTGAAGGTCGCGGCCGACGAGGGTTCCGACGTGTGGCGTCCAGCGCGCGTCACGAGCTTCGATCTCCGGGGCGACGCCGGCAACCGGCTGACGGTAGACCGAGCGACCGGAGAGCGCGTCGAGGTTTCGGCGCGATGGATCGTCGATGCCACCGGACGTCACGCGATGCTCGCGCGCAAGCGCGGAGGCGTGACGCCGATCGACTCGCACCCGACGTCGGCGCTCTGGGTCCGATACCGCGGGGTCAAGGACATGGACGGGACGGAGATTGCCGGCACCGACCCGGCCGACCCTTTCTCGCGCGCCGTTCTCGCTTCCCGCCGACTGGCCACCAATCACTTCACAGGGTGGGGGTACTGGATCTGGTTCATCCCGCTCAAAGATGGGGAGACGAGCGTCGGCCTCGTGTGGGACAAGAGACTCGTCACCCCGATGGGAGCCACTCCGCTCGAGAAGCTGGAAAATTTTCTGGATGGAAACCCCTTAACGCGCGACCTTCTCGAGAATGCCACGGCGGTCGAAGGAGACTGCCGGTCTTACGGCCACCTCGCCTACCTCGTAGACAAGTTCATCGGCCCGGGATGGACCTGCGTCGGCGACGCCGGCGGATTCCTGGACCCTTTTTACTCTCCCGGTCTCGACCAGATGGCGTTCTCCGTCTACTCCCGGGTGGAGTTGATGAAGAAGGCGCTCTCGGGCACTCCTCCGTCCAAGATGGAAGAGGCCTACGCCGAGCACAACCGGTGTTACGACCGCTATATGCGCTACTTCTACGATTCCATCTATAAAGACAAGTACTACGTCATGGGCGATTACGACACCATGACGACCGCGTTTCTTCTGGACACGGGGCTCTACTACGCGGCGGCCATCATGCCGGTGTACCGGTGGGCGCACGAACGCCTCGGATTTCCCCCGTTCTTTCAGGACGGCGCGGAGATCGGCTACTACCCGATCCGCTTCTACAACCGGCGCCTCACCGCGATCGCAAAGCGGAAGATGGCGCTCGGGATATACGGCAATCACAATGACGGCCGGCGGCCCGGCTTCGTCGGTTTCTCGGTCCGGTCATCTCTTTTCGTGATGATTGCGCACGGGCTTCTTCGATGGGGGAAGGCCGAGATCGCAAACGCCTGGACGTACGTGGCGCGGCCGCGCCGTCAGAGCCAATCCGCGGAGGAGGCGGCGCCGCAACCCGCTTCGGACGACACCGCCTATCCCCGCGCCGCGGGGTGAGCTCGCCCGCTTCCCGAGGCACCGCCGTCGTCACCGGCGCGTCGAGCGGGATTGGACTCGAGATAGCGCGACTTCTCGCGGCCGACCGGTACGACCTCCTTCTCGTGGCGCGCCGGGAAGCGAGGCTCCAGGAGGTCGCGAGTCTCCTCGCGCGCGACTTCGGCGTCGAGGTGACCGCTCTCGCAAGCGACCTCGCGGCTCCGGACGGCGTGCGGCGCGTTCTCGACGAGATCGCGCGGAAAGGCTCGACGGTCGACGTGCTCGTCAACAACGCCGGGTTCGGCGTCTACGGACCGTTCGCGGGATCGAATCCGGGCGAAACGCTCGAGATGATCCGCGTGAACGTCGTGGCCTTGACCGAGCTCACGCAAGGCATCGTGCCGACGATGGCGGCTCGACGCTCGGGGCGGATCTTAAACGTCGCCTCCACCGCGGCCTTTCAGCCGGGACCCCTGATGGCTGTCTACTACGCGACGAAGGCATACGTGCTCTCCTTTTCGGAGGCTCTCGCGAACGAGCTGTCGGGAAGCGGCGTCACGGTGACGGCGCTGTGCCCGGGCCCGACTCGCACCTCGTTTCAGGAGCGCGCGGGGCTCGAGAAGTCGCGCGTGTTCGCGGGTCCCCTCGTCGGGGACGCGCGAAGTGTGGCTCGCGCCGGATATCGCGGCATGAGGCGCGGGCGCCGAGTCGTCATCCCCGGAATGGCGAACAAGGTCATGGTTCAGGCGCTTCGGATCTCGCCGCGCCGGCTCGTGACCGCGATCGCCCGACGGATCCAGGAGTCAAAGACCTGAGCCACTCATGCGTGGGCGTCGCCGTCTCAGCGAAGAGGCAAAAAAAAGCCCCCGAATGAGGGGGCTACCCGGAATCTGACAAACCTGCTCAGGCGACTGTCCGCCGGCCCATGAACAGGTGCGCGATGAATGAGATCACCGCCAGCACGATCAGCAGATGAATGATTCCGCCCACGTGGAACGCGAAGAGTCCGAGCGCCCAGGCGACCAATAAAATGATTCCGATTGTGAGTAGCATCGGTTACCTCCAATCCGGACTGAAAGCAGGATCCGTGCCCGATGCTCGGTGACGCCGCGGAACCGGCACGAGGTCGTCTGGCCCGCGCCTTGCTGATCTCCCTTCATGATTCCCCCGTCCCGCGAAAGGCCGTCCCGCGAAAAACGCGAACCGCTTCGACGCGTGCTCGTGGTCGAGGACGACGGCGCGCTGCGTTCGGCGATCTGCTCCGCCCTCGGCGACGCCGGATACGGGGTCCAGGCAGCGGGTGACGGGCGCGTCGCGCTCGACCTGCTCAGGAACGAAACCCGTCCCTGCCTCATCCTGCTCGATCTCATGATGCCGCGGATGAACGGCTGGGAGCTCTACGAGCGCATGCAATCGGACCCCCGTCTGGCCACGTTCCCGGTGCTTTTCATCTCCGCGTTTCCCGCCGGGTTCGCACCGAGCACCCGGTTCATCGCCAAGCCCTTCGACCTGGATCGGCTCCTTGCGATCGTCGAGGAACACTGCTGGACCGGCGCTCAGCCGACTCCGCCCACCGAGCATTGAACCGTTCGGATTAATCCTGATCCGGCGGATGCCGCGTCAGCGTTCTCCGCCTCGCCGCCGGGCGAGGACCTCGTTGACCCGCTCGGGGGAGATTCCTCGGATCGTCATGGCCGCGGCCAGGTGGTACAGGAGATCCGCGATCTCCCCTGCGAGCTCTCCGTCGTCGGGGTTCTTCATCGCCACGATCACTTCGGAAGCCTCCTCCCCCACTTTCTTCAGGGCGTGATCGAGGCCCTTCTCGAAAAGAC
>JBDUBI010000107.1:0-21785 GCA_040004225.1 Acidobacteriota bacterium | reverse complement strand
ATCAATCCGACGATCGTCATCACGTCGGGAAGAAGAGTGTATTCTCTGCCGCGCCTTGGGTCAACACAGCTCCTCGCGAAGCGGCGCCGCCGGCGCATTCTCCCGGAGGCGGGCCCTGCTCCTTTTCGCGGCCGCCGTCGCCCTCGCGCTGCTCTCGCACGACCTTCTCACGCTCGCGCGAGACGCCCGCGAGAGCCGAGCGGGCTTTGCCGGCGCGAAGTGGATCTGGTTCTCGGGCAGCCCCGAGCGCGGACCCGCGCGCTTCACGGCCCGGGCCTCGGTTTCCCTTTCGAAGCCGCCCGGGCGGGCGGTCGCGCATGTCTTCATCGACCGCCGGTACACCCTGTGGGTCAACGGAGTTCTCGCCGCCACGGGAGGCCACACGCCGGGAGACACCGCGTCCAGGGTCGACGTCGCTTCTCTCCTGCGCGCCGGCGGAAATGTCGTGTCGGTTCTGGCGGAAAGCCCGGACGGAATGGGGGGCCTCCTCTTCGCGCTCGACTGCGGCCCCGGGTCTCCCGTTCTCGTCAGCGACGCGAGCTGGTCGATCGAACCGGACGGTCCCGGCGGCGGCTCCCGGCACCCGCGGGCCGCCGTGGTGCTCGGAAAGCCTCCGCTCGCTCCCTGGGGATGGGATGCCCTGGAGGACCATCGCGGCTCGACCCCGTCACCAGACCGCCACTGACTCCCGTTTCCGCGGGCGCGGAGGGTCGGCCGCCCTCGCGGCGGAAGAACCTGGCTCGAGAGGCGAGGTGAGTGCGACGGCCGGCTGGACGCGGTCATCCCACCCGTTCCACCGGAAAACAGACGGTGTCGTACGCAAACTTCGGGGAGGGTAACCACAAGTTCTATGGAGCCGAGGTTGTCCTCGATAAGAGGTTCTCCGATCACTGGAACGCAAACGTGAGCTACGCCCACGGCAAGACCAAGACGAACACCACATCCAGTACCGCAAGCTCTCTCGGCGACTACCTCACGTCCAACTGCCGGACCACGGTCGATACGACGATCGGAACGAACGGCGATCCATTGCCGCGGAGAACGAGAGCTCCCTGCCGGGGTAGCGACTCCGTTCGGATTTCGCACGTGGTCCCCGCGGCTCGGCCCCGCCGGGCGCGGTGGTGAAAAGACTGAGAGCGGTGCTGAGAGTTTTCTCAGCCCGACTGGGCGTGGACCAGCCGGTCGAGGGCGGACTGCGCGGCGGAGCAATAGGGATCGTGGGGATCGTACGAGGCCAGCGCGATCAACTTTCGGTACGCGGTCACCGCGGCGCTGACGTCTCCGAGTCCGCGATCGTGGATCTTTCCCACCAGGAGCCGGGTGGCGAGGTGGCGAGGGTCGATCTCGAGCGCCTTGGAACAGAAGATGAGTGCGACGTCGAAGCGCTCCTCGGCGGCGGCGAGACAGGCCCGCCGGTAGTAGAGCCGGACCTCCTCCGCGGTATCCGGCTGTCCCGGCCTGGCTAAGTGCTTGAATTTGCTGGTGATGCTGGTCCAGGGGAGGGCAAGTGACATATTGTTCTGATTGTAGGCAGCCTGTCGCCCCGCGGCAATGTTTATTTAGGAAACGAGTGCGATTTTCCTTCTTTTGTACGGGGAACGTCGGGACGGCCGCTGGCCTAAATTCATTAGTGTAAAATACTTAAATACCAAACTTTAATCGGGATAAAATCATATTTTTAATATTTTATTCGGTACCGGGCTCGCTGTAGCGAAGCTGGTGCGCGCCCGCGTGGCCTTCCAGCGGTCTTTTCAGCTGACCCGGTCGATCACGGACTCGGTCGCCAGCAGAAGCCCGTCCTTGGCCTCGCCGTCGGCGAAAGATCCGAGGGCCACCCGAGCGGCCCCCGCGTAGTCGCGCGCGAGAGCCCGGGTCTCCGCGATGCCCTTGTGCCGCTCGACGATATCGAGGATCTCCGAAGGCGCGATGGAGCGGAATTCCCGCTCTCGAACGACCGTGGCCACGGCTTCCCGCTCTCTGGCGTTCGCGCGCGGGAGGGCCAGCAGGAGAGGCATGGTGAGCTTGCCCTCGCGGAGGTCGTTCAATACCGGCTTGCCGATTGACTCCTCGCTTCCGGTGTAGTCGAGCATGTCGTCTATCAGCTGGAACGCCACGCCGAGGCAGCGCCCGTACTCGGCGAGACGTTCGGCGGCGAAGAGGTCTCCGCGCGGGGCGAAATGCGCCGGCAGGCGACAGGCCGCCGAGAACAGGTCCGCCGTTTTTCGTTTGATGATGTCGAGCGCCTCGTCGCGGGTGACCTGGATGTTTCCCGTCTTCTCGATCGCGATGATCTCCCCTTCGATCATCGAAAGCGTCGTGTCGGACAGGACCTTCAGGATCGTCAGATCTCCCTCGTCGAGGGCGATTCCCATCGATTTCGTGTAGAGGTAATCCCCGAAGAGCACGGTGACGTTGTTTCCCCAGCGTGCGTTGGCGGAGGTGCGGCCGCGGCGCAACCGCGCCTCGTCGATGATGTCGTCGTGCACCAGCGTCGCGGTGTGGATGAACTCGACGACGGCCGCATAGCGGACGTCCTTCTCACCTTCCTCGTAACCGAGCAGGCGGGAGGAGAGCAGCAGCAGCGCGGGTCTCAGCCGTTTGCCGCCTCCCGATCCCAGATAGCTTCCGATTCCGTCGATCGTCGGGATCGACGAGCGGAAGTGGAGGGCCAGCTCCTTTTCGACGAGCGCCAGCTTGTCCGCGATGAGGTCGTAGGCGCGCGCGAATCGCGGATTCGCGAGGCGTCGCACGCTCATCGGTAGTTCGTAAACTGCAGCGGCACGCCGAAATCGCCGCCTCGCAGCAGGGTCTGCGCGGACTGCAGGTCGTCTTTATTGCGGCCGGAGACCCGGACCTGATCGCCCTGGATCGCCGCCTGAACCTTGATCTTCCGGTCCTTGATCGCCTTGACGATTTCCTTGGCTTTTTCGGAGACGATCCCCTGCTGGATCTTGACCACCTGGCGGACGGTCCCGCCGGCGGCGTCGTCGATCTTGCCGAAGTCGAGCGCCTTGACGGCAATGCCGCGCTTGACGAGCCGGGTCTCCAGAATATCGACCACCGACTTCAACTTGTGGGCGTCGTCCGACGCCAGCGTCAGCTCGAGCTCTTTCTCGTTCCACTCGATCTTCGAGGCGCTTCCGCGGAAGTCGAACCGGGTGGCGATCTCCTTGGACGCCTGCTGCACGGCGTTCGAGACTTCCTGCAGGTCGACCTTGGAGACGACGTCGAAAGAGAACTCCGTTGCCATGGCGGCCCGTATTCTATTTCAGGGAGCGAGGGCGCCCGCGGAGAGGCGCCGGCCAGGTTCTCGAGGGGCGGCGACGCTCGCGCGGAGACTAGTTCTGCAGAATCCGGGTGCCGGGCGGCCCCGCGACACGGAAATCCGCGCCCGGCCGCGCTTTCTGCCGGTGCCAGCCCTCGAAGCGAAACTCCGTGCGGTTGCCGGAGCCGTCTTCGTACGAGAGCTCCGCGACCGTGCCGTCCTTCACCATGGTCAGGCGCAGCCACGCCAGCTCGGGCCGAGCCGAGCGCGGCTTCAGCAGAATCCGAGTCGCCCCGCCCTCTCCCGCTTCGCCGGTGACGGAGTAGTCCCGCGCGAGATCGGCGGGGTCCGAAAGAAAAACGATCGGCAGGCGCGCGCGCTCCTCCGGGGAGAGACGCTGAATGGTGAGCTGCCTGTCCTCCGGAGTGAAGAGGCGGCCCTCGCCTCCGTCGTAGGTGAATGTCTTCTTTTCCGGGGCGTCGTAGTCGAACCGCAGGCGCTGGGGCGACTGGATCCACAGCGTGCCCGACTCCCGCCGCGCGGTCGAGAACCCCGAAGGCGTGTAGATCTGCGTGAACGGGGCGGCGTGGGCCGAGCCGTCGGTGTAGAAGGCCGAGGCCCGGGCCAGCGCGGCGGCGACGTCTTGAGGCAATCCGGCCCGGGGTGCTTCCGTCTGGGCGAGGAGGGGAGAGCCCACGAGGAGCAGGGCCGCGATCCACGGGAGCATGCCTCCCCGAACGCGGGAACCTGCCCGCTCATTTCGGCCGTCCGCCTCGGCGACTCTCAATGCCGGAAATGCCGCCGCGGAGCAATCATGTAAGCCATCTGATGCTCGTCCGCGGCCGCGACGATCTCCTGGTCGCGGATCGACCCGCCCGGAGCCACGATCGCGGTCACGCCGGCCTGCGCGAGGATGTCGACGCCGTCCCGAAAAGGGAAGAAAGCGTCGGACGCCGCTCCGCAGTTGACCACCGGCAGCACAGGTTTCGTGGCGGCGAGGCGGCAGGCGTCGACTCGGCTCATCTGCCCGGCCCCGATTCCGATCGTCTGGCGCGCATTCGCCAGAACGATGGCGTTGGATTTCACGCGGCGCGACACGCGCCAGGCGAGCTCGCAAGCGGCCCGCTCCACCATGGTCGGCTTGCGCTGCGAGACCGTTCGCCAGGCCCGAGGCTGATCGGCCTCCGTGTCCGCGTCCTGGACCAGGAGCCCGCCATCAATGCGCTTCCAGTCGATCCCGCCTGTCGGCCGCCGGGAAACGGGCAACTTCAGAAGCCGGATGTTGGGTTTCTTCGCGAAGAAGGCGGTCGCTTCCGTCGTGAAGTCGTCGGCGGCAACGGCTTCCACGAAGTGCTGGAGCACCAGCGACGCGATCGCGCCGTCGACCACCCCGCGGATCGCGATGATGCCCCCGAATGCGGCCAGCGGATCGCACGCAAACGCGCGGCCGAAAGCTTCGACGAGCGTGTCGCCGATCGCGGCTCCGCACGGGTTGTTGTGCTTGACGATGACCGCGGCCGGCCCTTCGAAGTCGCGCGCCAGAGCGACCGCGGAGTCGAGATCCAGAAGGTTGTTGAACGAGAGCTCCTTCCCCTGGAGCATCTGGTACCGGATCAAAGCATCAGCCGGCGCCTGAGGATCCCCGTAGACCGCGGCGCGCTGATGCGGGTTCTCCCCGTACCGAAGAGAACCGAGTCTTTCGAACGAGAGGACCAGGTTCTCGGGGAAGCTGCCCTCCGGGCCGCCGTCGCCCGCGAGATACCGGGTGATCGCGCCGTCGTACGCGGCCGTTCGGGCAAACGCCCGGGTGGCCAGGCGCCGACGGGTCTCGAGCGTGGTCCCGCCCGTCGTGCGAATCTCGTCGAGGAGGGCCGTGTAGTCCACCGTCTCAACGACGACCGCCACGCGCGCATGATTTTTGGCGGCCGCGCGGATCAGCGCCGTCCCGCCGACGTCGATCATCTCGATCGATTCCTCCGGAGTTCCCCCGGCGGCGACCGTTTTTTCGAACGGGTAGAGGTTGACCACGACCAGATCGAACGCCTCGATCGCGCTTTCGGCGAGATCCCGCGCATGATCCTTCCGCGTCTCGTCCGCCAGCACGGCGCCGAAGATTTTCGGATGGAGCGTCTTGACCCGCCCCCCGAGCATCTCGGGGAACCCCGTCTCGTCCTCGACGAGAGAAACGTCGATCCCCGACTCCTTCAGATGCGCGGCCGTTCCCCCCGTCGAGACCAGGCGAACCCCTCGAGAGGCGAGCTCACGAGCGAGCTCGGCCACCCCCGTCTTGTCGTGCACGGTAAGGAGGGCCCGCCGGACCGGGGCAACCGCGGCAGGCGACAGGTTCGGCTCCGGCATCCGGGGAGGATATAGCTTTGCGGGAGGGCGGGGCGGTTCGGGCGGCGGGCGAAGGGCGAAAGGCAAGAGGCGGGGCACGGGAGGCCGAGGCCAGAAGCGAGGGCCGAGAGACGTGAGGCCGTGAGCGGACAAAAGGTGTGACCTGAACGAATTGCCGAAGGACGCGGTCCTCGTGGATGCGCGCGGCCTCTACTGCCCGATCCCGGTTCTGCGCCTGGCGGCGGCGCTGGCGCGCTGCGGACCGGGAGGAACCGCGCGCCTTCTCGCCACGGATCCGGACGCGCGCCCGGACGTCGCGTCCTACTGCCGGGAGACCGGGGCGAAGCTCCTTTCGGTCCGCGAAGAAAAAGACGTTTTCATCTTCGAGGTGGAAAGGCCGGCGCGGCAGGACTAGTTTCCGGTCGCCCTTCGTCCTGCGCCTTCGTCAGAACAGCTTCAACAAAAGGACGTTGATGACATACCCGGACACGCCATGCGCGACGACGGGGACGCCGAGCTCGGCGCGGAAGAGCGAGTTCTTCCACGGTCCGTTCAGCGAGGCCAGCAGGCCGGCTCCCGAGAAATACGTGTTCTTGAATCCGGAAACCCTGTCGTTCAACAAGGCCTGGTCGTAGAAGCCCTCGAACCGGATGATGTCCTCGATGTTGATTCCGTAGGAGACGTTGGCGAGATACGCGCGCTCGGTCCGGAGGCTGCCGCTCTGGAAACCTCGCAGCGGATGTCCGGAAAACGCGCCGAACTCGTACTTGGAGAACCGATCGAGGTCCGTGCCTCCGAGGTAGGAGATCGCGACGTGAAGCTTTCGAAAACCCGAAAAGTACTGGTCCTTGGAGACGGTCGCATCCCAGCGTAAGTAGTCCTTCTGGGAGGGCTTGTACTCCGACGTTGCCGGATCGCCCCAGAACACCCACTTTCCGCGCCGAAAGTAGTTGCCGGAGACCGAGGCGTTATAACCCGACAGGTTCGCGACGAGCTTCAACTCCGCGCCGTTCGTGATCGTGTCGACGGGGGTCACGAAGTTCGGGCCGGTGTCTTTGTCGCGCTGATAGTTGTCGTACTTCGCGAACACGCCGAGCGATGCCTTCAGGTACGGGCCGAGCGGATGCCCCAGATTGAGCTGGAGGACCGCCGGGAGGTGCTTGATCTTCTCGGCGGTGACCTGAGAGCCGTTGCGGTAGGAGACGTCGCCGAACGCGAAGGCGGCGCCGAAGAGATCCGCGCCGAAGTCGAACCGGCTTCCCAGAAACGACGGATCCGAATAGTTCGTCGTGAGCAGAGCTCCGGCAAAGAACACGGAGAGCTGCTTGCCTTTCCCGAAAAGGTCGAAGTTAAAATGCTGCACTCCTATCAGCGGAATGGGGTAGTCGAGCGACTTGTCGTAGAACCCTCCCAGGATCGCGAACGTGCTTTTTTTCGAAACCTTCGTTTCGACGATCCGTGCGCCGGGAGTCGCCGGGTCGGGGATCAGGTTGCGCATTCCGACGTCGGTGTCGCGGATCATCTGCGACTCGGAGGCGTACGCCTTCGCCCGGCGCTCGACGAAGTCCGGGGAGTTCAGATCGACCCCCTGGAGCACGACGTCGCGCTCGATGGCCGTCGTGCGGCCAGCGGTCGAAAACACCTGGGTTCCCGTGATCTCGAGCGGCAGGAGCAGCTCGGGGTGGCCGGGAACGGGCCGGTAGTGCTCCGACTGGACGTTTGAGAGCGTCTCTCCTTTCAGGTTCATCTGGATCGAATCCCGGCGGAGAAGCGCGAACGTCTCCTTGTCGACCCAGACGCTTCCCCGATAGACGGCCTTGCCCGCGACGGAGCTCTTCGGCGTGTACGCGACGTGGTACGCGCGCCGTCCCTCTACGGTCGCCTCACCCTTCATCTCGTAGGCGTAATCCTCCGAGAGCCGCAGGTCGAGCGGAAGGGTCGTTACCTTTTCGGGCTGCAGGATGGGAAGCTTTGGCAGCGTTTTCCCCTTCCACTTCACGCCGTTCAAGAAGAATTCGTTCCACTGCCAGTCCGCGGGCTCTCCGCGCCTGTAGAAGAACGGCCCGCGGATCGTCAGGTCGAAGGTCTCGTTCACGTCGGCGACCCGAAAGCGCAGCGAGGCGTTCATGTCGCCCACGTACGAGGCGACGCGCTCGCGTTGTCCCGCCTCCCAGGCGCGCTCCCGGGCCACGATTTCTTCCGCGGTCAACCCGCGCGTCGCTCCGACTTCCACGGCCGTGCGCGATTCCCCGCCGGGTCGTTCGGCCGGGTGCAGGACGACCGCCAGAGGGCCTCCCGAAGGGTCGAGGGCCAGCGTCCGGGCGCCGCGAAGGTCGAACTCCCGCCGCGCGCCCGACGCCAGGTTCTCGACGGACGCCGAGGCCAGCGCGCCGTCGGAAACGCCGACCTTGGCGGGAGCCGATGGATGCAGGAAAACGATCGGGGTGAACCTCTTCGCGTCGAAGAAGCGAACGGCGTCGTAGGTCTCGCCGGCAAGGGTGACGGCGGTCCTCGTCGGGTCGGGCGAGACGTCCTCCGTCAGGTACGCCTGAAGCCGTCCGAGTGCGGCAATCCCGGTCTCGTCGACGCCCTCGCCCGTCACCGCCACGAGGCGGACGGTTCCGAGGTCACCGCGGGGGAACGACTCGAGCGCCCGGAGCGCATCGGTGGCCGGCCCGGCCTCGGCCGGCCGGACGAGCCAGCGGCCCGGCAGAGGGGTCTCGCCTCCGGCGGCGACGCCCTCGCGCCGCGGCACGATCGAATCCGCATACGGCGAGAGGTCTTCGTCTCCCGCCGGGCGAGTTCCGAGATCAATCCCGATCGAGGCATCGGGAGAAACGCCGCGCGCCGCGGACGAGAGTTTCTTGACGGCGAAAGGGATCCGGGCGGGCTCGCCCGTGGCCGACGAGAGGTCGAGGAGCACGAACGAAAGCTTCGGGAATCGGGACAGACGGGACGAAAGCTCCGACAACGGCGCATCCGAGAGGTCGCGCGCCTCGACGATGAGCAGGCATCGCGACACGTCGGCCGGGGGATTGCGGGAGGAACCGAGGCGCGCAATCCCGAGAGCTCCCGGCCCGCCCGGACAGGCGCCGTCCGACCGCTCCGCGGCCAGCTCGATGCGCGGTGCCGCAAACGCGGCGGCCCCGCCGAAGAACACGGCACAAAGAAAAGCGCCCGCGACCGCGCGGGCGCCCGAACGTCGGGTCATCGCGAGTGGGAAACGCGGGAAGGCGAAAGATCCTTCCCGGTTCCCGAGGCGCGAGGCGGCGAACCCCCCGGGGTCTCTAACGCCGGGCTTTCTCGGCCGCCGCCGCTTTCTCACGGGCGGCGGGATCCGAAGCCGGGGGCGGAGTCTTGTCGATCGGATCGGGGGGCAGAAGCCCCAGGTGCTTGCGGAGTTTCATCTCGATCTCGTTGGCGAGCTCCGGGTTTTCCCGGAGGAACTGCTTCGCGTTCTCGCGCCCCTGGCCGATGCGCAGGTCGCCGTACGAGAGCCACGCGCCGGACTTCTCGACGATCTTCGCCTCGATGCCCATGTCGAGCAGCTCGCCCTCGCGCGAGATTCCCTCGCCGTAGTTGATGTCGAACTCGGCCTGGCGGAAGGGAGAGGCGACCTTGTTTTTGACGATCTTGACCTTGGTCCGCGACCCGACGACGGTGTCGCCATCCTTGATCGAGGCGATCCGCCGGATGTCGATCCGAATCGACGAGTAGAACTTGAGGGCCCGCCCTCCCGTCGTCGTTTCCGGGTTGCCGAACATGACGCCGATTTTCTCGCGGATCTGATTGATGAAAATGAGGCTGGTCTTCGATTTCGACACGATGGCGGTCAGCTTCCGGAGAGCCTGCGACATGAGCCGGGCCTGCAGGCCCATCTGCGCCTCGCCCATCTCGCCTTCGATTTCGGCTTTGGGCACCAGGGCCGCGACCGAGTCGATCACGACGACGTCGACTGCCCCGGATCGGATCAGCATCTCGGTGATTTCGAGCGCCTGCTCTCCGTTGTCCGGCTGCGAGACGAGGAGGTTGTCGGTATCGACGCCGAGCTTGCGTGAATACTCGGCGTCGAGCGCGTGCTCGGCGTCGATGAAGGCCGCGAGACCCCCGGTTTTCTGGGCCTGCGCGATGATCTGGAGAGAGAGAGTCGTCTTACCGGAGGACTCCGGTCCGAAGATTTCGATCACGCGGCCCCGGGGAACTCCGCCGACGCCCAGAGCGGCGTCGACCGCGAGCGAGCCGGTCGGAATCACCTGCATGACGGTCTCCGGCTGGTCGCCGAGCCGCATGATGGATCCCTTGCCGAATTGCCGTTCGATCTGAGTCAGCGCGGTTTCGATCGCGCGCCATTTTTCGGTCGATTTGATGCTGGCGTCCGTAGGTTTCACGCTCGACATGTCCTCAATCCTTTCTGGTCATTCGTCTCGAAAAGACAAGTGAAAATCGTGCGCGTGGTGCGCGCAATTATAGACTCGGGGCTGAAAAGCCGATGAGGACGCCGCCATCTTCTCCTCCGCCGATGGCAGAGTCAACGTCCTCGATCGCGCGCGCCTTTCGCGAGCGGCCGATCGCGACTCTTCTCTCGACGGGATTCGGCGTCGGGCTTTCTCCCGTCGCGCCCGGGACGGCCGGATCTCTCCTCGCTCTCGGGCTTGCCGCCGGCGCGGTCGCTCTCCTCCATCGATCGCAGCACACGCCCGGGAGCATGGCCGTGTCCCTCGGACTTTTGATGTCCGGGCTGGCGGTGTTCGCGATCGGAGTACCGCTCACGACGAGGGCGAGCCGTGCGATCGGCGGGAAAGACCCCGCGGTGATCGTGCTCGACGAAATCTCGGGACAGTGGATCGCCTGCTCGGCGGTTCCCCTCTTCGCGTTCGCGTCGCCGTTGCGCGGCGCGCTCCTCTGGCTGATCTCGTTTCTCGCTTTCCGCCTCTTCGACGTGTGGAAGCCGGGGCCGATCCACGCCCTCCAGGAACTGCCGGACGGCCTCGGGATCATGGTCGACGACGTTTTAGCCGGTGCGCTCGCTGCCGGGGTCACGCTGGCCGCAGGGAAAGCTCTCGGCGGGTGACGGCGATCCTCTCCCCGGAAGAGGGAGTCGTGCTCGAGAACGAGCCGCTCGCCCGGCACACGACCTGGCGGATCGGAGGTCCCGCGCGGTGGTTCTGCCGCGTCTTCAACGAGGCCGGACTCGCGAAAGTCCTCCGTGCCGCACACTCCGAGAGTGTTCCCCTGGCTCTTCTCGGAATGGGATCGAACGTCCTCGCCGCCGACGCGGGGTTCCCCGGGTTCGTCGTCCGGCTGGACGGCGACTTTCTGCGGATTTCGATCGACGGGGAAGTCCTCGAGGCGGGCGGAGGCGCGGCGCTCGGGGGCGTTTGCGCGGCGGCGGCGAGGGCCGGGCTCTCCGGAATCGAGGCGATTTCGGGAATTCCGTCCTCGATGGGCGGCGCCGTCCGCATCAACGCCGGCGCTTATGGCCGGGAACTCTTCGAGGTCCTCGAGTCCGTCCGGCTCATCGAGCGAACCGGCGCGGCGAGGACCGCCGGGGCCACCGAGATCCCGCACGGCTATCGCTGGACTCGTCTCTGCGAAACCGCCGAAATCGTCATTTCGGCGCGCCTGCGCCTGACGCCGGCGCCCCGTGAGGCGATCGACGCGAAAACGCGGGAGGTCGCCGCAAAAAGGCGGGGCGCCCTGCCTTCCGAGCCCAACGCGGGCAGCGTGTTCAAGAACCCTCCGAACGACTACGCGGGACGGCTGCTGGAAGCCTGCGGGCTGAAGGGGGCTCGCATCGGAGGCGCGGAAATCTCGGAGCGGCATGCCAACGTGATCGTCAACCGCGGCGGGGCGACCGCGCGGGACGTCCTGTCCTTGATGGAAAGGATGCGGGACGAGGTCGCCGCCCGTTTTGCGATTACCCTTTCTCCTGAGGTGGACATGCTCGGCATCTCCTGGAAGCGGTGAGAGTCCTTCTTCTGGCGGGCGGAGGGGGGACCCGCCTGTGGCCCCTTTCGACAGAGGACACGCCGAAGCAGTTCCTGTCCCTCGTGTCGGAGCGCTCGCTGCTGGCCGACACCGCCGCGCGGATCGAGCCCTTGAGCTCCGAGATCTACGTCGCCACGTCGGAGCGCCACGCCGCGCGCGTGCGCGAGGAGCTTCCAGGCATTCCGATGGAGCGGATCCTCGCGGAGCCCTGCCGGCGCAACTCCGGCCCGGCGGTCCTCTCGGCCGCGATCGCGTTTGCGCGCGACGGGGATCCCATCACCGCGGCCGTGCCCTCCGATCAGACGGTCGCCGACGACGGGGCCTTTCGCGCCGCGCTCTCCTCGGCCGGGGACTCCGCCGACACCGCATCCGTCGTGGTGCTCGGAGTCCCGCCTTCCCGCCCGGAGACCGACTTCGGATACCTGGACGTCTCCCCCGAGGCTCGGTCTTCGTCTCTTTCCGTTCTCCGGTTCGTCGAGAAGCCGGAGCCCGGCCGGGCGGAGGAGCTGGTCCGGCTCGGCTGCCTCTGGAATGCGGGGATCTTCGTGTTCCGGCCGTCCCGGTTCCTGGCGGAGGCGCGGCGGATTTGCCCGGATCTCGTCGCGGCCGTCGAAATCTACGAGGCGGCCCGGGTCTCGGGGGATCTGAAGGGCGCCACGGCCGCCTACGAGGCCCTGCCCGACATCTCGATCGACTACGCGGTGATGGAGAAGGCGGCGCGCGTCCGCGCGGTGCCGCTCCGGGCGGGATGGAGCGACGTTGGGACCTGGAGGGCGGTCCGGGAGCTGAAGGGCGCGTCCGACGCCCACGGCAACCTCATAATGTCGGAGCAACCGGTCGTGGCCCCTGGCATCGCCAACTCCGCGATCGTCGTTTCCCCCGAAGGGATCCTGGTCATGCCTTTCGACCGAGAACGGGAGCTGAAAGCCGCGGTGGAAGCGCTGCGGCGGGAACAGGCTGCCTCAAAATTGCGTTGATCCTGAACACCCCGGAGGAGCCAGGCCGCATGGAAACCGACGTCACAACGGGACTCGAACGCCTTCGAGACAACATCCGGCTGGTTTACCGAGGCGAGAAGCGGGCTGTTGACCTGGTTTTGACCGCTCTGCTTGCCCGAGGCCACGTGCTGATCGAGGACGTGCCGGGAGTCGGCAAGACGACCCTGGCCCGCGCGCTCGGGAAGAGCCTTTCCCTCGAATTCCGCCGGATCCAGTTTACGAGCGACACGATGCCGGCGGACGTTCTCGGCGTCACCGTTTTCCAGTCCGCCCTCGAGCGCTTCGAGTTTCATCCCGGACCGATCTTCGCGAACGTCGTGCTCGCGGACGAAATCAACAGGGCGACCCCGAAGACCCAGTCGGCCCTCCTCGAGGCGATGAACGAGGGCGCGGTGACGCTCGACGCCGAAAGGCGCCCGCTGCCGCAGCCGTTCATGGTCGTCGCCACGCAGAATCCGGTGGAGTACCTCGGAACGTTCCCTCTGCCCGAGTCGCAGATGGACCGGTTCTTCATCCGGCTCTCGCTCGGCTACCCGACGGCGGAAGAGGAAAAAATGCTGCTGCGCCGCGGAGGGACCGAGCGCGCGCTGGCCGCCATTCCGGCCGTTCTCGGCCCGGCGGAGCTCATCGGCCTCCAGGATCTGACGGAGCGGATTACGGTCTCCGACCGGCTCCTCGACTACCTCCACGCGCTCGTGGACGCGTCCCGGCGCTCGGCGGATCTGCGGCTCCCCGTCTCGACCCGCGGCGCGCAGGCCCTCTTTCGAGCGACCCAGGCACACGCGCTCCTCTCCGGGCGGCACTACGCCACCCCCGACGACGTCCACGCGGTGGCCGAGCCCGTTCTCGCGCATCGGATCCTGTCTTCCGCCTCCGACGGGTTCGGCGCGGGAGGCCGCGAGCGGGAGGCGATCCGAAAACTCCTGGCGCACGTGCCGGTGCCCGTATGAAGAGGGTTGTCAGTTTTCAGTGAGCTGAGAACTGAGCGTACCCCTATGGCCCGCGTCATCCCCGAATGGGAAATCCGGATCACGAATTTCGGGCTCGGCTACATCCTCCTCTGTCTGGTCGTCGCGATCGGCGCGACGAACACGGGGAACAACGGGCTTTACCTGGTCCTGGCCGCCATGCTCTCGTCGATGGTCGTCTCCGGGCTCGTGTCGCGGCGGAACGTCCGCGGCGTGTCCTGCGACATCGAGACCGTGGGAGAGGTCTTCGCCGGACGGCCCGCGCTTCTGAAAGTGCGCGTCGAGAATCAGCTCCGGCGGGCGACCGCGCAGGCCATCTTCTTCCTCCACGAGGGGCTCCCGGGCCCGCTCTGGATCGACCCGCTCGCTCCCGGCGAAGTGAGGGAGGTCCTAGTCGAAGGATCTTTCGGACGGCGCGGGGTCGTTTCCGAGCCGGACGCGGGCCTTCTCTCCCGCTTTCCTCTGGGACTCTTCCGCAAGTACCGGCGCGCGCGTCTCCCTCGGGAGGTCGTGGTCTATCCGACTCCCGAATCGGCGAGGTACGAAGAGCCGCCGCAGGAGGACGGCCGGGGCGGGAGGCCTCATCCCCGCCGTCGGGGCAGCGGTTCGGACATTCGCGCCCTGCGGGAGTTCGCCGCGGGAGACGATCCGCGCGACGTCCACTGGAAGCAAACCGCCCGGATGGGCAAGTGGATCGTTCGCGAGAGGGAAGCGGAGCGCGACCGCGCCGTCGTGCTGACCATCGATAATTCGCTCACGGACCCCGCGGACCCGGCTCTGCTCGCCGATTTCGAAGGCGCCATCTCGCGCTGCGCCGGCCGCGCGCTCGCCCTGCTCGGTCAGGGCGCCGAAGTCGGTTTCCAGGCGCGCGGGATCCGGGTGGCCTCGGCTTTCGGGCCGACGCAGCGCGCGCGGGTGCTCGAGGCGCTCGCGCGTCTCACCCCCGTCTCCTCCGCGGGGGCACCCGCGTTTCCGGAGCTTCGCCGGGGCGAGGCGCGTTCGATGGTGTCGTGAAACGCAATCTCCTCCGGGGTGAGGTGAACGAAATCCCGACGGGTCTTCGGCGGGCCTACCTCCTCGTGCTCGCGCCTCTTGCGGCGCTCGCGCCCGTTCCTCTTTTCTGGACGGATGGGGCGGTGCCCATCGCGCTCGCCGCGTACGAGTGCGCGCTCCTGCTTCTGTGGTGGCGCGCCCGCGCCGGCTCGCCGCTCCGCCTCTCCGACAGTTTCTTGAATGCGATCGGCCTTTCCTATTTCCTCTGGCTCGGGGCGGAGGTTTTCCTCTTCCATCCCGGCCTGCTCCGCTCCGTCTCCCACCTCCTTCTCTTCACGACGATTGCCAAGCTCGCTTCGTTGAAGCGCCCGGGAGAAGCCCGCACGGCGCTTCTCGTGCTCTTCCTCGTGACGCTCGCCTCCGCCTCCTCGGCGACGCACGTTTCGTCCCTCTTTTACTTCGCGGGCATGGCGTTCCTGTCTTTTCGCGCGCTCGGCCGGCTGGCAGTTCTCGCCGATTTCGAGGATGCGCCTCCGGACCGGGTCCTCCGCGCCGTCCCCACCGGCGGAATGGTGGCGAGTCTCCTCGTGGCCGCGGCGCTGATCACGACCCCTCTTTTCTATTCGCTCCCCCGGCTTCACAGTCCCTTCGTGACCGCTCCTCTCCGCGTCGAGGACGCCCTCTCGACCGCTCTGGCCGCGGACCGCGTCGATCTGGAGTCGTTTGGCGCGGCCAAACGCAGCGACCAGGTGGTGCTCCGGATGGAAGTCTCGCCGGATCGCATGCTGCCCCGCGTGCTCCGGCTGCGGGAGGCGGTCTTCACCGACTACTCGACCGGGTCCTGGACGCGGAATCCCTACTCCCGGGGCTTGAGATCTTTTGGCGCTCCGCGGCGGGACGCTTCGCTCCCCGAGCCGCGTCCGGGCGAGGCCCTCGCCGCGCGGATCTCGATTGATTTGAACCCGTTCACGAACGGCTTCCTCTTTCTTCCGTACGAGGCGGTCGGACTCGAGCTCGACCGCGGGTTCCCCGTGTCGCTCTCGGACGGGATCGTGCGCCTTCCCACGCGGCGCCGAACCGTGCGTTACACCTCCGGAGTCCGAAAAGCGGATCCGCGCGGGATCGGCGCCACGGCCATCGATCCCCGGGTGGTCCCCCCCGAGATCCGCCTCTACGCGGAAAAGCTGACGTACGGCCTGACCGAACCCCGGGAGATCTACGAGCGCATTCGCGAGCACTTTGCGAAAGACTTCGTCTACACCCTCGATCCGCCTCCGACGTCTGGCGATCCCGTCATTCACTTCCTCCTGCGCTCGAAGGCGGGGCACTGCGAATTCTTCGCGTCGGCCGCCGCGCTCATGCTGACTTCGCGCGGAATCCCGGCCCGCCTCGTGACGGGGTCGTACGGGGGAGAGATGAGCTTTCTCTCCTCCGCGGTCGTCGTCCGCGGCACGAACCTGCATGCGTGGGTGGAGGCGGATGTCGATGGCACCGGTTTCTCCGTCCTGGATCCGACGCCGCCCTCCGGCATTCCCTCCGCCACGTCGCGAGAATCCTGGTGGAAGCGGGTCAGCAGCTTCGGGCGGGAAGTCGAGTTCTTCTACGACCGGAGGATTCTCGGCTTTGATTCCTTCGACCAGGGTCAGTTCCTCGAGTCGGCACGCCAGGGGGTCGGAGCGGCCGGGGAGCGGTTCGGCTCCTGGAAGGAACTCTGGAGCCGCGATCTCTATCTCGGCCTTGCCGCGCTCGGAGGCATCGCGGCCCTCGCCGCTTTGCTCAGGTTCGGCCAGGGCCGCCGCCGTGTACTCCCCGCGCCCACGCGCGCCTACGTCGCGGTACGCCGCCTCCTCGCCCGGCGGCTGGGTCGCCTGGCGCCGTCCGTTCCGCCGGCCGAAGTGGCGCGGCTCTTCGCGGAGGCGGTGCCGGCGGGAGCCGACGACGCCCGAGCCGTCGTGACTCTCTACTGTGAGAGCGCGTTTGGCGGACGCGAGACCGGAAAGGACATTGAGGCGGAGCTCGGCGGAAGGCTGAAGAGACTTCGCAAGCTGGCCTGAAGGGGAGCCGGGCCCCCGGCGTGAGGCGGGAGCGGACTTCTCGCGAGCCCCCAACGCCCCAAACGCCCAACCCCCAGCGCCAAATCAATACGCGTTTCTGTGTCTCCAGCCGTGGCGCGCGGTCAGCCACAGGATTTTCAAATCGAGCGAGAGGGACCAGTTCTCGATGTAGTAGAGGTCGTACTCGATCCTTTTCGTCAGGCTCGTGTTGCCGCGCCATCCATGCACCTGCGCCCATCCCGTGATTCCGGCGCGGACGCGGTGCCGCAGCATGTATTGAGGGAACTCGTGCTTGAACGCCCGCACGAACTCGGGCCGCTCCGGCCGCGGGCCGACCAGCGACATCTCCCCGCGGAGCACGTTCCAGAGCTGCGGGAGTTCGTCGAGACTCGTCCTGCGCAGGAAGCGGCCGACGCGGGTCCGGCGCGGGTCGTCCCGGATGGCCCACGTCGGTCCCGACTCGTCTTCGGCGCCGGCGCGCATCGAACGGAATTTCACGATTTCGAAGGGCCGGCCGTCGAGTCCCATCCGGAGCTGGCGGTAAAAGATCGGCGCCCCGTCTTCCATCCGGATGGCGAGCGCGATCGCGGCGAGCACCGGAGAGGCGCCGAGAAGCGCGGCCGCCGAGATCGATAGATCGAGGGAGCGCTTGACGAGACCCATCCAGCCGGTCAGAGGCACGGAAGTGAGATGTACGACGGGAAGCCCGTCGAGATCCTCGATTCCCGCGCGGAACGTGATGTGCTGGAGGAGGTCCGGGACGACGCGCACGTCCGCCACGGTCCGGCCGACCTCCTGGAGAACGGAGAGCATCGTGCGGTGCGCGTCGAGAGGCAGCGCCAGGAAAACCGTGTCGACCGCCCGCCTGTCGACGACCGCGGCGGTCTCGGCCGTGGTCCCGATCGTCGGAATCCCGCGGTAGGACTCCGCCTGCTTGGCCGGATCGTCGTCCAGAAACCCGACGACGGAAAGCCCGGCCTCCGGATGTTCGAGCAGCTTGTCGACCAGCGCCCGCCCCAGCCGGCCCGCGCCGACGACGACCGCCTGGCGGACGCCGATCCCGTGGCGGAAGGCCTCCTCGTAGTAACGCCGGATCGCCGTCCGGCCCGCGAAGACAAAAAGGACGTCGCCCGAAAAAAACAGGAGGAGGACCAGCCGCGAATAGGAAAATTCGCGGAAGAAACTGCCGAGGCTCACGAGGAGCAGGGTCGCGAGCCCGGTGGCGACCAGCACCGCGATTCCCTCGTCGAGCCGGGAGCGGTGCCGGCGCACCTGGTAGAGGCCGTAAAAGGAATACACGACCGGCCAGAGCACCGCGAGGATCGGAAAGAGCCGGAGGTACGCGAAGGCTCCGGGCACGCCGTGCCGCACCGGCACGATCTCGAGGCCGAACCGCAGCGCGTACGCCGCCGTGAGGGCCAGAAGAGTCGCCGCGAGGTCGGAGGCGAGGAAGAGCGCCGCGCGGCGCCGCGTCTGTCGGATCATCGGAGAAGGCCTTCGATCTGGCGGCGGAAGTCCTCGAGAAATCGCGGCCGGCCGAACCGGAGCGCCCGGTCGCGCAGTCGAGTGTAATCGAAGGGAATGCCCAGCGCACGTTGGATGCCGGCGGCGAGGCCGCGGGCGCCCTCGTCCGGAAAAAGGACCCCCGTGTCTCCGTCGGCGACGATGTCGAGGGCTCCTCCCCGGGCGAGGGCGACCACGGGAGCCCCGCACGCCATCGCCTCCACGGCCGCTATCCCGAAATCCTCCTCTCCGGGCTGCACGAAGAGAGCGCACCGGCGGTACAGCTCGCGAAGCTCTCCGGGAGAGAGATCCATCCGGATGTCTACGGAGGCGCCGGAGTCGGCGCGGAGGCGGGTCGCCGCGGACCGAAGCCGTCTTTCCTCGGGACCCTTGCCGACGATCACGAGCGGCCGAGAGACGAGGGCCGCGGCCTCGATCGCCTGATCGAACCGCTTGTAAGGGACGAGCGCTCCGACGGCGAGCAGGAACTCGCTCCGGACGCCTCGATCGCCCTCGAAGAACCGGACGTCGACCGGCGGATGGCAGACCTGCGCTTCGCGACCGTAGTGCCGGCGGATCCGCTCCGCGACCGCGCCCGAGTTGGCCAGGTACCGCGACGGGCGTCCGGCGGTCTTCCGATCCCATTCGCGGAGCCGCCCGAGCAGGGCCCGCTTCACGCCGCGCCAGCGCGTCGCGCCCTCCGGGAAATACGCGTCGAACTGGTCCCACGCGTACCTCACCGGCGTGTGGCAGTAGCAGAGGTGCGGAACTCCGGACGGCGCGAGCGCGCCCTTCGCGACGCAGTGGGAAGAGGAGACGACGAGATCAAATCCGGAAAGGTCGAACGACTCGACGGCGAGAGGAAAGAGGGGCAGGTAATGGCGGTAGAGGGTCTCCGCGAAGGGCATCGCGTTTAAGAACGAGGCCCGGATCGGAAACCTCTCGATCGCGGGCGACACGGCACCCGGCACGTGGAAGAGGGTGAAGATCGTCGGGTCGGGCACGACCTCGAGGATCGCTTCGAGGACCTTCTCCCCTCCGCGCATCCCGTTCAACCAGTCGTGGACGACGGCGGTCCGGCGGGAGCGGTGGGCGCCCGGCGACGGGGGATGGGCAGAAGGGCCGGGCGAATCCGTCAGGAGACCCTCCGGCGCCTCACGCCTCACGCCCGGCGCGCGGCTCTTCCCGGCGCCGCGGCGCGCCCGCGAGGGCCGCCGCATACACTTCGAGTGTTCTCTCCGCCGCCTTGTCCCATGAGAAGTCGAGCGCGCGCTTGCGGCCGAGCAGCGAATAGTCGGCGCGGACGCTGGCGTCCGTCGAGAGCTGGACGATCCCGCGGGCGATCGCGTCCACGTCCATCGGATCCACGAGGCAGGCGTATCCGCCCGCGATTTCCTGCAGAGCCGAGGTCGAGGAGGTCAGAACGGGAACTCCGCACGCCATGGCTTCGACGACCGGAAGGCCGAAGCCCTCGTACAGCGTGGGATACAGGAGGGCGTCCGCTCCCGAGTAGAGCCCCGGCAGGTCGGCCTCCTCCACGATGCCCGGACTGCGTATCGATCCCGAAAGGTCGAGGGCGGAGATGAGGGCCGCGAGACGGCCTTCGTTGGCGGGCATCGGGCCGGCGAGAACGAGCGTGTGCGGAAGCGTCTGCCGCCTCCGCGCCTCCGCGAAGGCGCGGACCACGTTCTGCACGTTCTTGTGGGGCTTCTCGCCTCCCAGAAAGAGAAGATACGGGGAGGTCAGCCCCAGCCGTTCCGCCACCCGGCGCCGCTCCTCCGGCGGGATGTCCGGCTGGAAACGCGCCGAGACGCCGTTGTAGATGACCTCCGTCCGAGATCCCGGGATGTCGAAGTAGTCGGTCAGGTCGCGTTTGCTGTTGTACGACACCGTGATGATCCGATCCGCGCGCTGCAGAGCACGGCGGATCATGAACCGCGCATAAAGGTGCGCCGCGCGGCTGGGAAGGAAGTGGGGATACAGCAGATGGATGATGTCGTGGATCGTGACGACGGCCTTCGTGTTCGGCAGCGGGGGCAGCACATAGTGCGTCGCGTGGAAGAGGTCGAGCCTGTCCCGGAAGATGCGCCACGCAAACCCCGTCAGCTCCGCAATCGAGTAGCCCGGCGATTCTTCCGCCGCGACGTCGAAGTGGGGCGGCAGCGCCGGCAGCGCGTCGCGGTCGGCGGCGCCGACGTAAACGAGGAAGCGGTACTGTTCGGACTCGGGACGGCGGCCGATGGCGTCCAAGAGCTCGCGGATGTACGAGCCGATTCCGTAGTCCTTGAGCTTACGCGCGTCGATCCCGATTCGCGGAAGAGCGGTGCGGCGGGTCACGGATGCCTCTCCCGGATCGCTTCCTGGAGGACGACCGCGGTCGCTTCCGCCGCGGCGGCCCACGAGAATTGCGCCGCACGCGGGGGCCCGGCCGCCCGGAGACGCGCCCGAAGCGGTTCATCTTCGAGCGCCCTTTCGATCTGCCTCGCAAGCTCCGCCACGTCTTCCGGAGGCGCATAGAGGGCGGCGTCGCCGCCGACCTCCATGAGGGCCTCCGCCGTCGAGGCCACGACGGGGACGCCGCAGGCCATCGCCTCCAGCACGGGCAGACCGAAGCCTTCCGAATACGACGGATAGACGAAAGCCTCCGCCGCCCGATAGAGCTCGAGCGCCGCGCGGGGGGGCGTGTATCCGAGGACGTGGATTTTGTCGCGGAAGGCGGAACGCCCGATCCGGCGAAGGAGAGGCGCCGACTTCCAGCCGACGCCGCCGGCGAGGACGAGATCGGGGCGCGATCGTCGGCGGCTCCAGAGCCGCTCGCAGGCAAGGACCAGGCTCTCGATGTTCTTGCGCGGCTCGAGCGTCGAGAGGGAGAGCAGAAAGCGGGCGCCGTTGGCGTGTTGGCGGCGGGTTTTCTCCGCTTCGCCGCCCGGCGGCCACGGGCCGGGGGAGAGATCCGCCTCGACGCCGTTTCTCGCCACCCGCACGCGCGGTGCCGCCTCGGGGTAGCGTTCGACGAGCTCCCGCGCCGTCGTTTCCGACACGCAGAGGAGCCTGGCCGCGCGTTCCAGGGTGCGCTCCCAGAGGGGAAGAAAACCGATCAGGGTCCGGCGGGCGTGCCACTCGGGATGGGTCCAGGGCGTCAGGTCGTGCACCACCGAGACGAACGGGGGATCGTCCGCCGCGAAAGGTCCGATCGTCAGGGCGGAAAGAAGAACATCAGCGCCCCACCGGCGAGCGCGGGCCGGGAGGGTCGTCTGGGCCCAGAGCATCCCGGACGGGTGCGAGTCCGTGATGACGGTCCACGGCCCCCGTTCCCTCCCTTCGGGCAGGGGTCTTGGCGAGAAGAGCGCGACGGTCGCTCCGGAACGGGCCGCAAGCGCCGCCGCGATCCCGCGCGTGTACGTCCCGATTCCGGTCGCCTGCGGGAGGAGCCCCCGGGCGTCGATGGCGATGCGCATCGGAAAAGAACGTATCAGTACACGGAGCCTTCGCTCACTGCGGGACCTGCGTTCGCCTGCGGGCGAACGCACCGCCGGGCGGCTCGCCTGAAGGCTCGACCGCCGGGCTGGTCCCTTCGTTCGCTTCGGCTCCCGCCCCGAGAGGCTCCTCCTTCCCTTCGGTCAGGAGACTCCTCTCGGGGCGAGCTTAGCCACCATCGTGGCAGTGGCGCAGCCTCTGC
>JBDUBI010000045.1:0-6537 GCA_040004225.1 Acidobacteriota bacterium | reverse complement strand
GGTCCTTTTCCCGGCAGCAGAAGCTCACGATTTTCAACGGGATTCTTGCGATCGTCGGAATCATCACACTCCTCCAGCTCTGGCTGCTGAGCGCCACGATGAACGCCTTTCTCGGAGGCGACTCCGGCGTGATTCTCCCCGCCGGCCTCGCGAGCGCCGCCTGTCTCCTGTTGAATGTCGGGCTGCTCTGGAACCTCTATCGACTGGAACGCCCATGAGCGGATCGCGGATGGACGCCATCCGCACGCTGCATCCGGCTTACTTCGCGTTCGTCATGGCGACGGGTATCCTGTCGATCGCCGCGCACCTGATGGGAATGCGGGCCGTCGCCTTCGCGCTGCTCGCGGTCAATGTCGTGGCGTTTCCGGTGTTGTGGCTGCTGACCGCCATCCGCATCGCTCGCTTCCCGAGGGATGTCCTGGCCGATCTCACCGACCACCAGCGGAGCGTTGGTTTCTTCACCGCCGTTGCCGGGACCAGCGTTTTCGGGTCGCAGATCATGATCCTTCTCGGAGCCTCGACCGTCGCGCTGGCGCTCTGGGTCATGACGCTGCTGCTCTGGATGGTGCTCGTCTACACGGTTTTCACCGCGCTGACCATCAAACAGTCCAAACCGACGCTCGACCAGGGAATCAGCGGCGGCTGGCTCGTCGCCGTCGTCGCCACGGAATCGGTCTCGACTCTTGGTTCCCTTCTGGCGCCCGAGCTCGGGGCGGGCCGGGAACCGCTCCTGTTCGTGAGCCTCACCTTCTGGCTGGCCGGAGGGATGCTGTACATCTGGCTCATTTCCCTGATTTTCTATCGCTACACGTTCTTTAAGTTCTCACCCTCCGACCTGATGCCGCCGTACTGGATCAACATGGGGGCGATGGCGATCTCAACACTTGCCGGCACCCTGCTCGTAGCCAATGCGGGAGCTTCGCCCCTCCTGCGGCGCATCGAGTCGTTCACCCTCGGAATGACCCTGTTCTTCTGGGCGACGGCCACGTGGTGGATCCCGATGCTCGTGATCCTCGGCTTCTGGCGCCACGTGGCGAGACGATTTCCCCTGACCTACAGCCCTCTCTACTGGGGCGCTGTGTTCCCGCTCGGGATGTACACGGTCTGCACGTACCGGCTCGCGGCCGTGGCCGGCGCGCCGTTTCTCCTGATCATTCCGAAAGTGCTCGTGTTCATCGCGCTTGCCGCCTGGAGCCTGTCCTTTGCAGGACTCATTCGAAGTCTCGCCCGGCGGCCAGGCGTCGGCGAGAAGTAGCGAATCCCTGCGGACCTCGCGCGGCGAGGGGCCTCGCCGGGGAGCGGCCCTTCAGCGACCGGGCTTGCCGGGAAACATCACGAGCACCAGGCCGATGACCCCGGCGCCGACACACACCCAGCGCGCCGTCTCCCAGAAGTCTTTCTTCCCGCGCTCCTCCTGCGAGAAGGTCGCCTTCAGCGTTCCCTGGACGCTGTCGTAGCTCCCCCGCCGGCTCGAAGCGATCAGAAATCCCGCGATACCGAGCGCCAGAATGATCATGCCGATCCGCCGCATGGGACCTCCCGGAGTTTTTCTCAGTACTGCGCGAGCGAGGGGTCGATCCGCTCTGCCCAGAGGTTGATGCCGCCGGTCAGATTGCGCGCCTTCGTATATCCCATCTGCCGGAGGAGCCCGACCGCGTGGGCGCTTCGGCCTCCGACGCGGCAGTACACGACGATGGCGTCTTCCCTGGAAAGCTCGGTGTATCGGGCGGGAAGCGCTGCCAGCGGAATCTTGACGGAATCGCCGAGGTCCGCGATGGCATGCTCGTAAGGCTCCCGCACGTCCAGCAGCACGAAGGGTTCCCCGGCGTCGCGAAGGGCCTTCAGCTCTTCGACGGAAATCTCCGGAGGCAGCAAACGGGCGCCAGTCACGGGGCGGGACGATACCACCGGGGCCGGACAGTCGTCACCGACGTCCGTCAACCGCGTGATCGTCGGCCGCGGGCCGCAAAGGGCGCAGTCCGGGTTCTTCCGCAGTCGCATCTCTCGAAACTGCATGGACAGGGCGTCGACGATGAGGAGTCGTCCGATGAGAGGCTCCCCGATCTCGAGGAGAAGCTTGACCGTCTCGACCGCCTGGAGGATCCCGAGAAGGCCTGGGAGCACGCCGAGGACGCCGGCCTCCGCGCACGAGGGGATGGCGCCCGCCGGCGGCGGCTCGGGATGGAGGCAGCGGTAGCAGGGGCCCTTCCGCGCCCAGAAGACGGACGCCTGCCCTTCGAAGCGGTGCACCGACGCCCAGACGTTCGGCTTTCCCGCGAGCACGCAGGCGTCGTTCACGAGGTAGCGAGCCGGAAAATTGTCCGTTCCATCGGCGACGACGTCGAAATCACGCACGATCGCGAGCGCGTTCGAGGCCGTCAGCCGCTCCCGGATCGCCGTGACGCCCACGTTCGGATTGGCGTCTTCGATCCGCCGCGCCGCGGCTGTGACCTTCGCCACGCCCACGTCCCGCGTTCCGTAGAGGACCTGCCTCTGGAGGTTGGAAGTTTCCACCGCATCGGAATCGACCAGGCCGATCCGGCCGACGCCCGCCGCAGCGAGATACAGAGCGAGCGGCGAGCCGAGCCCGCCGGCGCCCACGACGAGCACCCGGGCGGCCTTCAGGCGGGCCTGCCCTTCCGGACCGACCTCCTCGAGCGAGAGGTGGCGCGCGTAGCGCTTCGCTTCCTCGGGGGAGAGACCGTGCTCGGCGCCCGCCGACGGAATCACGAGGCCTTCGTGAGCTCGAGCCGGAATGTCGAGCCCGTCTCGACGGCCCGGAAGTTCTGAAACGGAGAGTCCTCCACAGCGACTCGGACGGGGCCGTCGACTTCATCGCGCGAAAATCCGTGCCCGCGCATCCCGCGGCGCATGAGGCAAATCGGAAGCGGGAGCCAGCCCCAGAGCGGAGCGCGGTCTTTTTCGAGCTCGGCGCCGGGGGCGTCCGGATTCCCTTCGAAGATCCAGAAGCGGCCGCCCGGCTTCAAGGCGCGATGCACTCCGGTCAGGCCGGCGACGGGGTCGTCCCAGTGGTGGAACGTGAGGACGGCGATCGCGAAGTCGAACTCTTCCTGAAACGGGGAGTCTTCCGCCGAACCGACCCGGAAGGTGAGGTTCGGCAGAGCCGGCCCGCGGCCCGCCTGCTCGATCATCTCGGGGGAGGCGTCGAGCCCGACCACCTCGAGGTCCGGGCTCGACGCCGCCAGCAGGCGGTCGAGCCTCCCCGGCCCGCAGCCCACGTCCAAGAGGCGGCCCTTTTCGATCGGCACCTCGGCCCCGACGCGGCGGTGCAGCGGCGCGCACATGGGCTCCGCCCATCGCCGGTAGAAACGGGAAGCCATCCAGCCGAATTTCTCCGGCCGACCGCCTTTCAAGTTCACGCCGAAACGCTATCAGGAATGGCTGCTCCGCCGGCAATTTTTGGTCTTGCCTTTTCGAAGTCACCGATCGACTCCCGGCCGACCTCTGCTGGCCCTCGCTCTCCGCCCTTCGCCCTTCGCCCGACCACGGTCCCGAGCGCCATCCCGGAAGGCCCTCTCCTGATAGATTCCGCAACCCGGAGGCCCGACTTGCTGCCTGAATTCAAAAACGAGCCCCTGACGGATTTTTCCGTCGAAGCACACCGTGCGGCCTTTTTCGCCGCGCTCACGAAAATCGAATCGCGCTTCCCGATCCAGGGCTCCAACCGGATCGCGGGAGAGCGGGTCGACGCCGCGGGCCGCTTCGAGTCGGTGAACCCGTGCCGGAAAACGCAGATCATCGGCAGCTTCCCCGAGGGAACGGTCGAGGACGCCCACCGCGCCGTCGACGCCGCGGCGAAGGCCTTCGAGACCTGGGGCCGGACGAGCCCGAAGGAGCGGTGGGAACTCGTCCTTCGCATCGCGCGCATCCTGCGGGAGCGCAAGCACGATTACTCCGCGATGATGGTCTTCGAGGAATCCAAGTCCTGGGCCGAAGCGGACGGCGACACGGCCGAGGCGATCGACTTCTGCGAGTTCTATGCGCGCGACATGGAGCGCCTGGCGCACCCCGAGCCGCTGACTCCTTACCCGGGCGAAAAGAACGAGCTCGAATACCTTCCGCTCGGAGTCTGCGCCGTGATCCCCCCCTGGAACTTTCCCCTCGCGATCTTGGCCGGCATGACGACCGCCGCCCTCGTGACGGGAAACACGGTCGTTTTAAAGCCGTCCTCCGACTCTCCCGCGATCGCGACCATGTTTCTGGAAGCGGCCGAGGAAGCCGGGATCCCCCCGGGCGTCCTGAACTTCGTGACCGGAGGGGGGGCGACGGTCGGAAACGCTCTGGTCGAAAACCCGAAGACGCGAATGGTGGCGTTCACGGGATCGCGCGACGTCGGTATCGAGATCAGCGAGAAGACGGGGCGGGTCCCCAAAGGCCAGATCTGGATCAAGCGCGCGATCCTGGAGATGGGCGGCAAAGACTTCATTCTGGTGGACGAAACAGCGGACCTCGAGGAGGCGGCCCGAGGCGTCGTCGCGGCGGCGTTCGGATTCCAGGGGCAGAAGTGCTCCGCGTGCTCGCGCCTGATCGTCCATGAAAAAGTGCATGACGAACTTCTCGCGAAGGTGGTGGAGAAAACGAAGCAGCTCAAAGTGGGCGACGTTCGCGATCCAGCGACGCAGGTCGGCGCGGTCATCAACGAGCGCGCGCAGAAGAGGATCCTCGAGTACGTGAACATCGGCCGGCGCGAAGGCAAAGTCGTCGCCGGCGGGGAGCCGGGACCGGGGGACGGGTTTTTCGTGCTTCCGACGATCATCGACGGCGTGAAGCCGGGCGCGCGGCTCGAACAGGAAGAGATTTTCGGCCCGGTGCTGGCGGTCATCCCCGTCGCGAGCTTCGAAGAAGGCGTGGCGGTCGCCAACGACACGGAGTACGGCCTGACCGGCGCGCTCTACTCGAGCGACCGGGAGCGGCTCGACCGCGGCAAGCGGGAGCTCTTCTGCGGAAACCTGTATCTGAACCGGAAATGCACCGGCGCGCTCGTCGGCGTGCATCCGTTTGGCGGGTTCAACATGTCGGGGACCGATTCCAAGGCCGGCGGCCGCGAATACCTCTATCTCTTCACGCAGGCGAAGGCGATCTCGGAAAAGATTTAAGGCCCGGACCTTTTAATGACCTTCTGCGTGCCGGGAATTGTCTCGCTGCGAGAGGAACGCCCGGAGAGAGTCCTGCACGGCGTCGAAAGGCGACGCCTCCGGGCTTTTTTCGCCGGACTCGCGACGGGCCGTCCTCGGACGGGCTCCTGAGCGGCGGAGCGGACGTGTCAGACCAGACGTTTCCGGCATCCGCGCGTCGCTTCGAGTCGGTCGGATTCTCCGAAATCGTGCGGGTCCGCAACCGGGTGCTCGCCCTGCTCGCGCAGGGACACCGCGTGTGGCGGTTTGAGGGCGGCGAGCCGTACATGCCGACACCCGAGCCGATCAAGGCCGCGATGACGGCCGCGCTCGTCCGCAACGAGACCCGCTACGCTCCGTCCTCCGGCGTTCCCGAGCTTCGGCGCGCGATCCTCGCGAAGGTCCGGGACCGCAACGCGATACCGGCGGATGACGAGAGCCCCATCGTCGTCAACGGGGGAATGCACGGACTTTTCGCAGCCTTCGCGACGCTGCTCGACCGCGAAGACGAAGTCCTGATGCTCTCGCCCTACTGGACGCCGATCGTCGACGTCATCCGGTACCACGGGGCCGAGCCGGTCCTCGTCCCCGCGGAAGAGGCGGAACGGGACGGCCTCACCGCCGCTCTCGGAAGGCGACTCTCGAAGAAGACGAAGCTCGTCTACTGGAACTCCCCGACCAACCCCACCGGTCAGGTTTTCTCCCGGGTCCAGGTCGAGGAAGTTGCCGCATTCGTCCGGGAGAACGGCCTCGCCCTGATCTCCGACGAGGCTTACGAAGACCTGATCTACGAGGGCGAAGGGCACGTGTCTCCCGCGTCCTGTCCCGGCCTCTCGGAGCGGACGATCTCCGTCTTCACGCTCTCGAAGACCTACTCCATGACCGGATGGCGCGCCGGGTACGTCCTGGTGCCGAAGCGGTGGCGCGCCGCGATGCAGACTGCCGTCCTCTACTCCATCAACGGGGTCTCGACCCCGACGCAATGGGCCATGCTGGAAGCGTTGTCGATGCCGCCGGACTTTCTGGAAGAGGCGAAGGCCGGATATCGCCGCAGGAGGGACGCGCTCGTCGCCGGCCTCCGGGCCGCCGGCTTCGAGCTCGAGACCCCGCGCGCCGCCCTCTACCTGTTCCCGAAGTTTCCCCCTTCGCTCGGGACCGGCTCGACCGCCGCCGCCACGACCCTCCTCGACAGGAACCGCGTCGCGACCGTCCCCGGAATCGTGTTCGGACCGGAAGGCGAAGGCCATCTGCGTTTCTCGTTCTCCGTCGCCGAAGAGACGATCCGGGGCGGCATCGAAGCGTTGTAAACGCAGCCCCCTCCGCCCACTCTGCCCCCTCTGCCCCCTCTCCCCGCGCGCCGGGGGAGAGGGCCGGGGTGAGGGGCCGCAATTATCAGGAAGGC
>JBDUBI010000156.1:0-21988 GCA_040004225.1 Acidobacteriota bacterium | reverse complement strand
GGATTTCCACGCCGGTGACGGTGATTCCGGGCGGCTTCAGCTTCAACCAGTACCTCATCGCCGACGAGGACCCGGTTCTCTTTCACACGGGCCCGCGCCGGCTGTTTCCGCTGGTGCGGGAGGCCGTCGCGTCCGTTATGCCGGTCGAGCGCCTGCGGTGGATCGGCTTCTCCCACGTCGAGGCGGACGAATGCGGGTCTTTGAATGAGTTTCTGGCCGTGGCGCCGTCCGCGGAGCCCGTGTGCGGTCGGATCGCCGCGATGGTCTCCATGAACGATCTCGCGGATCGCGCGCCGCGGGCGCTCGCCGATGGAGAGGCGATGGACATCGGCCGCGGGCGACTGCGCTGGATCGACGCGGCCCATCTGCCGCACGGCTGGGAGTGCGGCTATCTCTTCGAGGAGACATCCGCGACTCTCCTCTGCGGGGATCTCTTCACGCAGCCCGGCGCGGTTCACCCGGCGGTCACGGACGGCGACATCCTCGGTCCGAGCGAGGCGATGCGGGCTCAACTCGACTACTTCTCGCACTCCACTCTGACGCGCCCCCTGATCGAAAAGCTCGAGGCGAAGATGCCCCGGACCCTGGCGTGCATGCACGGGAGCGCGTGGACGGGCGATGGCAGCGGCCTGCTCATGGAGCTGGCGGACGTTCTCGCGCCGGTCGGCGCCGCGGGGTGACGCGCGGCGGATTCCCGTGACCTTCTCCTCCGGCGCGGAGAAAAGGAAAGGTGTAGAGTCCGCGCAAACTGCGAGGACGAAGATGAATTCTCGACGCGCGGTCTCTCTGGCGTGGCTGTTTCTCACTTCCGGAGCCGTCCTGGCTCAAACCACGGGGTCGCTCGCGGGCCGCGCCCTGGATGAATCCGGGGGAGTGCTTCCGGGCGTCGCCGTCGAAGCGAGAAGTCCCTCGCTCCAGGGATCCCGCCAGGCGACGACCGACGGGGCGGGTCGGTATCGCCTGACGGTGCTCCCGCCCGGCCTCTACACCGTCGTTTTCAACTTGCCGGGTTTCGCTCTGGAGTCGAAATCGGGCGTGACGATCAGCCTCGGCAACGAGACTTCGCTCGATGCCCTCCTGCGCCCCTCCGCCACGGCCGAGGTGCTCGTCACCGGCGAGGCGCCCGTCGTCGACACGACGTCGACCACTCTCGGAAACAACCTGACGTCCCGCACGATCGAGACGCTTCCGACGGGGCGCAACTATTCGTCGGTGGTCCAGGTAGTGCCGGGCACTTCGTCCGATGCCGATCCCAAGAACCAGCAGCAGGCGACGATCACCGTGTACGGCTCCTCGGGCGCCGAGAACGCGTTCTACATCGACGGCGTCAACACGACGGGCGTCGAGTACGGGTTTCAGGGCAAGGAGCTCAACTACGAATTCATCCAGGAGATCAACGTCAAGACGGGGGGATACGAGGCCGAGTTCGGCCGTTCGACCGGCGCCATCATCAACGTCATTACCAAGTCCGGGAGCAACGAGCTTCACGGCGACGCCTTCGGGTATCTCGACGTCAACGGGCTGCGCGCGTCGGCCAGACCGGTCGTCTCGACGGGCGGCACGGTCGAAGGGTTCCGCAAGGAGGACTACGGCGCCGACCTCGGCGGTTTCCTGTGGAAGGACCGCATCTGGTTTTTCGCCGCGTACGACCGGGTGCACAACACGACGGACAACGTTTTCGGAGACCTTCCAAGCCGCTCGACGAGCACCCGCAACCTCGCTTCGGGAAAGCTGACGTTCCGCCTGTCGGACAGCCATACCGTGGTCCTGACCGGTTTCCAGGACCCCTCGACGGACTCGGGCGCGATCAACGACGCCAGCCACTCGTTGAACGGAGATCCGCTGACCTACGAAGGCCGGCAGGACGTCGGCGGCCGCGACTACGCGGCGCGGTACGACGGAATCTTCGGCTCGCGGCTGACCGCGGCCGCCCAGGCGTCGCGCCACCAGGAGCGCAACTCCGTCGGTCCCGCGTCTGCCGCGGGGGACGTCGTCCAGTTTCAGGACGCCGGAAACGACTTCTTCCAGACCGGTGGCTTCGGTCTCATCCAGGCGAAGGCTTTCAAGCGGACGGCCTTCGGCGGGTCACTCTCTCCGTATTTTGGCGACCACACGGTCAAGATCGGGATCGAGTACGAGAAGGACGAAGCGGAGGTCATCAAGCGGAATTCCGGAGGGCAGCTCGTCACGATATTCGCCAATCCGGTCCATCCGGCGCGCCCGATCTACCAGCACTCGTACTGGACGACGCCCGACGCCACCCTGACGAACGCGCCGATCTCGCAGCTGAACGCGTCGCCGGAGCACAAGAACACCACTCTTTTTCTCCAGGACCGGTGGGCCATCCTGCGCAACCTGACGGTGAACGCCGGCGTGCGCTGGGACCGTCAACAGATCATCGACGCGTCCGGCGCGAAGCAGGTGGACTTAAAGCACGACTGGGCGCCGCGCCTCGGCGTGATCTGGGACCCGGCCGGAGATCACCGCACGAAGGTCTTCGGTTCGTACGGCCGGTTCTACGAGGAAATTCCGATGGATCTCGTCATCCGGTCGTTCTCCTACGAGCGCCAGCCGCGCATCATCAATTACGACCGAACCGACTTTCATCCCAACGCCGGCGCGGAGTCAGACTTCGGGACGCCGTCGGCGATCCTGGGGGGCTTCACGGAGCCGTCTGACCCGAACATCCATGGGCAGTACCTGACGGAAGCGGTCGTCGGCGCCGAGCGCGAGGTGATGACGGACGTCGCGGTCGGCATCAAAGGGATCTATCGCGACTACGGCAACGTGATCGAGGATTTTCTCTGTCAGGACGACGGCACGTACTGCATCGGAAACCCTTCGAAGGGCATCATGCGCCAGGTCTTCGGCCTCGACTACACGACGCTCTACGATGCGCCGCGGCCGGTGCGCATCTACAGGGGAGTGCAGCTCGATGTGACGAAGCGGTTCTCGCACAACTGGCAGGCGATCGCCTCGTACATCTATTCGAAGCTCGAGGGGAACTACGACGGCGAGTATTCGCCCTTCACTCAGACGACGATCAACGACCCGAACATCTCCGCCGCATACGACTATTACGACTTCTTCACGAACGGGAGCGACCTCTCCCGCATCACCAATCGCGGACCGCTCTCGAACGATCGGCGCCACCAGTTCAAGGTGTCGGGCGTTTTCATCACGCCGTGGAAGCTCTCCGTCGGCGTGGCCGCCTATTACCGCACGGGGACTCCGCTCACCCGGTACGGCTACTCGGACGCCTACGGGCGCTACGAGTTCTTCCTCACCCAACGGGGCTCCGAGGGACGCAATCCCGACAACTACGAGGCAGATCTGCACCTCGGGTACCCGTTGGCCCTCGGGCCCGTGACCGTGAACGTGCTCGTGGACGTCTTCAACCTGTTGAACGCCCAGAGGCCGGTTTTACTCGACGAGCGCTGGGGCTTTCAGGAGGCGGATAACGGGTCCGCGACGCCCGTCAACCCCAACTATGGCAAGCCGATTCTGCGAACACCGCCGACCTCCGCTCGACTCGGCGTCCGAGTGAGCTTCTGAGGGCGACACCGCAACGACCGGCGGCGCATTCCCGGACCGTGCTCTTACGACGCCGCGGCGCGGCGGTCGCCTGGATTCTGGCGGCGGCCTCTCTCTTCGCGGCCGACGATGTGAAGGTGGCGCCCGGCGTGGTCGAAGACCAGCGCTCCTCCGACGGCCGGATGGGGGGGCTGACGATCGGCCTCAAGCTGACCGGCCCCGGGCTCGCCGAGATCAAGGCGATCCGGTGGCGCATAAAATCCGCGCGAGACGACCGCGGGGCGAGCCTCTACAAACCCTCGAAGGACGACAAGGCGCGGGATTTCGAGGAGTTTGCTCCCGATCATCGCCAGGAGCCTCGCGTAAGCCTGCTGAGCCCCGGCCGCGATGCCTCGACCGTGGATGTGTCGGGAGAAGTCGAGCTCTTCATACCCTCCCGGGACCCGGCCACGAGGCAGCGGTTCGAAAGCTTCCTGGATCGGCTGGATAAGCCCCTCTCCAACTCCGCGCTGAAGTCCGCCAAAGTCGGAATTACGCCGTTGTCGGCGGCGGCGTACAAAGAGAGAGAGCGCCAGAATCGGCCTACGAAGGAAGAAATCATGGCGGAGGGGAAGAAGCACGGCGCCTCGGAGGCCGAGATCAGGCAGGCCATGGCGATGTTCGAGGCGGTCTCGGCTTTGGGCGGCGAGGAACCGACTGAGAACAGCGTCCTGATCGAGACGAAGGACCCCGACGGCCGAATCATCTCGATCGACGTGGTGGACGCGGACGGGAAAGAGCTGCGCGCCCCGAGCCGAGGCACCTCGGGGGCCCGCGAGGTCAAGATGGTCAAGATCGACCTTGCCGAGAAGCCTCCGGCGGGAGCCGCTCTGATGGTGACGATGCGCACGCCGAAGTCGGTGGTGACCGCTCCGCTGAGCTTCAAGGCGCTGGCGCTGCCATGAGAGGCACGCTCCGCGGGACGGGTCGCGTTCTGGCATGGTTCGCCTTTGCCGCGCTCCTCGTAACGGATCTCGCCGCGGCGGATCCGAAAACGGAAAAAAGAAGAGGACCGCCTTCCGGCGCTCTCGCGGCCAGCGCTCCGGCCCCGAGGGTCCAGGTGGCTGTGGATTCTCTCCTCGACCGCCGCACGACCGCGGATTTTCCGCATTCCGGGCTCACCCTGAGCCTCGCCCTCCAGGGCGACGACGCTGGCGCGGTCAAAGCCGTCCGGCCGCGAGTGTCCCGGGCCGTCGACGACACCGGAAAAAGCGTCGCAGAGCCGTCCGGCACGATCCTGCGAGGCGCCGATGGCTGGCAGGAGGCGCGCGGCGGGGGAACGGTGTCTGCCGAGCTCGACCTCGGAAGCTCACCTCGCAAGGCGAAGGCTCTCAGCGCCGTCGAGGGGACCCTCGAGATGTATCTGCCGTCGCGCGACCCGGCCGCGACAGTCAAGATCGATCGGATCCTTTCGAAAAAAGACAAGCCGCTCACGATACCGGTCCTCGCGAGTCAGAAGATCCATCTGCGAGTCCTGACGAAGGCCGGTCTCGATCGCGAGAAGAAAGACGCCGAGGCCAAGAAGAAGAAGGCGCAGTCGGGGAAGAAAAGGGGGGGCGGGAAGAAGGATGGCGTCGAAGGGATGGCCGATGCAATGGCCGACGTGCTCGTCAACGCGATCGAGGGCCTCTTCTCGACAGTGGGCGAAAACGACCTGATCCTGAAGGTGGACGACCCCGGCGACAAGATCTTCTCTTTTGATCTCGCGGCGGCGGACGGAACGCCGATCCAGTCGTACGCCACCACGAAACTCGAGGGGTTTCGGATCATGAGATTGTTCGAGCCGATCCCGGCCGCCGCCTCCCTTCAGGTCCGGCTGAAGACCCCGAAATCGTTCGTCGAGATGCCGTTCGCGCTCGCGGACGTCAAGCTTCCCTGATCCCCTGGGCGCGGGGCGGCGGGCGGCTGGTAAGGTGGCTCTGTGATCAAGGCAAAAACGCCGGAGCGCGAGCAGACGGACGAGAGTCTGCGCGCCGAACGGGAAAAGGCGGATGTCGCCGTTCTCGAGAAGCTGGCCAGAGTGGAAACGAATGCCGACCGCGTGGTGGAACGGGCGCGGGAGCAGGCCGACGCCGTCTTAATCGCCGCGAGAGATCGCGCCGACCAGAAGCTGGACGAGATCGCGACGGTCCCCAGAACCGCTGACGTCGTCGCGGAAGAACGCGTGATCCAGGACGAGGTCCTGAAGGCCGAGCGCGAGAGCGCCGATGCGATCCTCGAACGCGAACGCGCCGCAGCGGCCCGCGCCCGGTGGTCTCTGGTTCCGCTCGAGCGCGACAAAACGGACAGGTACCTGCTGACCGAACGCGAGCGTTCGGACGAAGCGCTCGCGAACCGCGACGACTTCCTCGGGATCGTCAGCCACGACCTGCGGAACTTACTCGGCGGGATCACCGTGAGCGCGGAGCAACTTTCGCAGAGCGCGAGCCAGGGCGAAGAGGGAGAAAAGACTCTCGCCGAGATGGCCCGTATTCAACGGTATTGCGCGCGGATGGAACGCCTCATCGGCGATCTCGTCGATGTGGCGAGCATCGACGCGGGGCGGCTCGCGCTCACCCTGACGCGTGGAGACTGGGCGGCGCTGCTCGCGGAGGCCGTGGAACCCTTCCGCGCCGCCGCAGCCTCCAAGGGGATCTCTCTCGACAGCGAGATCGTCGGGGGACCTCTCGAGTCGGATTTCGACCACGACCGGATGCTCCAGGTGCTCGCGAATCTGATCACGAACGCGATCAAATTCACGCCCGCCGGGGGCGAAATCCGGATGCGCGCGGAGCGCGCCGGAGACGAAGTCCGAGTCTCGATCCGCGACACCGGGGTCGGCATACCGGCCGCCCTGCTGGAGGCGGTGTTCGAGCGGTTCTGGCAGATCGGGAAAAACGATCAGAGAGGCGTCGGGCTCGGGCTTTACATTTCCAGGTGCCTCGTCGAAGCGCACGGAGGAAAGATCTGGGCGCAGAGCGATTCCGGGCAGGGAAGCACGTTCTACGTGACCCTCCCCGCGAAAGTGGCCGCCGGCTGAAACCGGGACCTGGCGCCATCCCTGTCGCCTTTTTTTGAGACGCGGCCTCGATGTTTCGCCTAGTCGCTGCGACGCCCCGGACTACTCGTAGACGCGAGGTCCGATGGTCAGTCGCGTCAAGAAGACCGTCTCGCAACCCCCGGGTTCTTCGTCGTCGCGGCGGGTGCTCGTCCCCCATCGGAAGGCCGGTCGATCGATCCCTTCGACGTCGACGAGCCAACCCACCAGGCGCACGTCGTCGCCCCGGGCGACGCAGGCGAGCGCCCGCCGGAGTCGATCGTCCGACGTGATGACGTGTGTGTTGGCGGTCGGGGTCACGACGTCTGACGGGCGAGAGAAGGGTCCGGCGTTTCCCACATGTAAAACCGCGCGTACTGCGTGAAGTGCAGCCGTCCCGCGTACTGGGGAGTGGGTCGTCCTGAATGCGGCAGTCGTCCGAGCCACTCTTTCTCGGGGAGGCTTAGCATGAGGCGCTCGCCTCATTTCAGAGAGGAGAATCGTGAGAGACATCGCGATCAGGCTCGAACATCGTCCGGGCGCTCTCGCCGAGCTCGGAGAAACTCTCGGCAGGGCGGGGGTCAGCGTCGAGGGTGGCGGAGCGTTCGCGGTCGGCGGGGGAGGTGTGGCGCACTTCCTCGTCGAAGACGCCGCCTCCGCGCGGAAGGCGCTCGCGGCCGCGGGCATCGAGTGGCTCGCCGAGCGCCAGGTGCTCGTGCAGCGACTCGATCAGTCGCGGCCGGGGCAGCTCGGCGCGATCTGCCGCCGGATGGCGGACGCGGGAGTCAACATCGAGGTCCTCTACAGCGACCATGAGAACCGCCTCATCCTCGTCGTCGACGACATGGAACGGGGACGGCGGGTCTCCGACGACTGGACCGCGGCCGGCCGCTTCTGAGACGGTTGGCTTCCGAGACGTAGTCCGGTTCTAGAATTGCGGGCAGGAAATGGTCCGCAGCGAGGGACGGTGGAAGTCGAGTCGATCGTGTCGCATGCGGGAACGCTCAGCGAGCCGCCTTCGACTGGATCAGGCAGAGAGCCGTCAGCGCGGCCAGAACAGACAGGCCGGCGCCGATCAGCATGACGCGGCGGAAACCCGCGACGAAGGCCGAAGTGATCGCGGCTCGGGCGCCGTCGTGCTCCTCGGCGGTGACGGCGGCGGGAATCGGGACGGCGGCAAGTCGGGTGACCTGACTTTCCATCGAAGCTCGAAGTGCTGGACGCATCGATGAGTGGCGAAGGCCGTCGTGCAGCCTTTGCTCGAAGACGGACAGCATGACCGCCGACAGCACCGCCACGGAGAGGAGGCCCGCGGTGCGGGAGACCGCGTTGTTGATGCCTGAGGCCGCGCCGGCGTGGCGCCCCTCGACGGAGCTCATGACGATCGTCGTCAACGGAGCGACGCTCGTCGCCATCCCGAGTCCAAGCACGACCATCGCGGGGAAGAACGTGGTCCAGTAGCTTCCTCCGACGCCCGGCACGGCGAAGAGTGCGAACCCGGCGGCGGCGATCGCCGGGCCGGCGACGAGAGGAACTTTCGCACCGATGCGGTCGAACAATCCTCCCGACCATCGGGACAGCAGGAAGATGAGGAGGATGAAGGGCAACATCGCCGCGCCCGCCATCGCCGCCGGGTAGCCCTGGACCTGGATCAGGTTGAGAGGCAGGAAAAAGAAGACCCCCGAGAGAGCGGTGTAAAGAAACAGCGTCAGGAGGTTCGCTCCCGTGAAGTCCCGCGAGCGGAACAGCGTGACCGGCAGCATGGGTTCCTCCGCACGGCGCTCGACGGCGAGGAACAGCGCAATCGAGAGCAGGCCTCCCGCGAGCGCTCCCAGAACGGCCGGGTGCCGCCATCCGCGTTCGGAAGATTCGACGAGCGCATAGACGACTCCGGCAAGCCCGAGCGTCGCGAGGAGCGCGCCGCCGAGGTCGACACGGCCGCGCGCTTTATCGTCCCGGCTCTCCGGCACGTGCCACGCCGTGATCGCGAGGACCGCGGCGGCGAGCGGGACGTTGATGAAAAAAGCCCAGCGCCAGGAGAGGTGATCGATGACCCATCCTCCGAGCACCGGGCCGGCGGCTGCCGTGATCGCGGTGAACCCCGACCAGGTCCCGATCGCCCGACCTCGTTCGCTGTCCGGAAAGGACGACGCCAGGATCGCCAGACTCCCGGGAACCAGGAGCGCCCCGCCCACCCCCTGGATCGCTCGCGCCGCGATCAGATGCCGGATGTCCGGCGCGAGGCCGCACCACACGGACGCTCCGGCAAAAAGCGCCGTCCCGGCGGAAAAAACGCGGCGGCGGCCGAACCGGTCCCCGAGCGAGCCGCCCGCCAGCAGGAGCGCGGCGAGAAGGAGCGCGTACGCCTCGACGACCCACTGAACATCGATCAGGGTCGCGCGAAATTCGATCTGGATCGCCGGGAGCGCCACGTTGACGACGGTCCCATCGATGAAGGCCATGCTCGAACCGAGGATGGTGGCGGCAAGGATCCAGGCGGAGGAAGAAGTGTCGTTTTGCGCGACTCGAAGGCTCATGAACCGGCGAGCCGTTGGCTTTTCGAGCTCCGTCAAACTCGCGCTCTCCCCGGGTCAGACGGGTCGGGGGTGAGGGGCGGCGTCCGAAGTCGGCCCGGGCTCATGGACCTTTGGGAACCCGGGGTCCCTTGAATTCCGGGTCGACCCGCCAACCGCCGCTGGAGCGGACCAGCCGCGCCAGCGCGATCGAGGGGACCGTCACCTCCGAATGGAAGCCGATGAGGCACGCCTCTTCGACCGTTCGGGCGGCCGCAGCCGCGAGATCGCACGGATGCTCCCAGAAGCGGAGGGTCACGAAGACGGGATCACTCTGTGCCGGCGATGGCAGGGTGACCGCACAGGGAACGCAGACCTCTTCTCCACTCCGGTCGATGGCATAACCCGGCTCTACGACGATGCGCGTGGCGCCGGAATCGCCGGCGTCGACCCGGACCTCAAGCCCGGAAATCGTGCCGTAGCCGAGCACAGCCCGATTGTGGCGGCGAAATTTTTCGCGGTGATAATCCTGTTCGGCGGCGAGGGTGTCCGCATCGAGCAACCTGCCGAAGAAGAAGAGCGGACGCCGGACGCTTTCGCCGCACGGCGTGCGAGGATTCGCAAGAGCCGCCAGAGCGTCAGCGCCGCGTCCTGCGAGGGCGCGAGCTTCGGAAACCGTACTCGACATCCCCGCAAGGCCTTCCGCCAGGTACACGAGCACTTCGAGAAGCACGATGCCCGGATCGGATTCGTTGAAATCGGTCCAGTCGGGTGCGTGCGCCTGCATGGCGCGCCGGAGGTCGGTTGCCAGGGCGGCGAGGGAGGCTTCCTCCATCCGACGCGCACTCGGCGCCCGTTCCCCCGGATCCGTCTCATCCAGATAAACGCCGGGACTGACGAGCTTCGGCATGACGAACCCTCCGACGGGAATGATATCGGCGGGAGCGCACGTGGTGGCCGAACCGGAATCTTCTGCTTCGCGGAAGAGGCTCACCGACCGTCTCTTCGCCGCCGGGGCGGGAATGGAGCGCGAGCCTCAGCCGGGCGGTTCCGAGTGAGGTTCCCGGGAGACGGCGGCGTCGGAACCGGCGTTCAAAACCGGGATCGGGTCGCGCGCGGAGGCGTGCCCGGCCGCGACCCACCCGATGCGGGTGCACATCGAGCCCGTGACCGCGGCGACGCCCGCGACGCGACGCATGGCGATGTTGCGCCCGCCGAACGATCGCAAGAGGAAAGCGATCGGGCCGGACAGGAGACCGCCGGCCCGGATGAAGGCGCCCGCCCGTCCGGTCTTCAGCGGCTCGAGCGACCTGCCCCGCCGGGATTCCAGCGACGCCCCGACGACGATTTCAGCGGCCGCGGCCGCGAGCCCGAGGGCGTTCAACGCGGGGTCGCTGCGGCCGGACAATTCCAGCAGCCCCACGGCGGACCCGAGCGCGGATGCGGCGAAGTGAGCAGGCAGCACCGAGGCGTTCTCGTACCAGGCGGGGATGGCCGTCGCCCCGAGGAGGACTCCGGTGTATGTCGCCATGCCGAGGCCCGTCACCGCGGACAGCGCTCCCGCGGCGTCGGCGACGACACGCACGGGGACGCTTCCTCCAAGCCGCCGGTCGAGGAGGTCCGCGAATGCGGCCGCGGAGGCGGAGGTCGAAAACGCGACGAGCGTCCACGCGCCGACGGACATCGGGCTCCTGATTTTTGCGACGCGGAGCATGTTTAAGAAGCGTTCGGGTCGGCCGAGGTCAGAGATCAGAAGGGGAGGAGAGAGCGCCGCTCCGGCGGCCGCGATCCAGCGCGCTCTACGGACCAGCCGCGCGTCGGCTCCCGTCCAGCGCGCGGCGGCGGAGAGGGCCGCGCAGGCGCCTGCCGCGCCTCCGACGAAGAAATAGATCGGCACCTCCCACGTCCACGTGGGCTCCTTCAAGGCCGGCAGGCCGTAGTACCCCGTCTCCGCGGAGGGCCTCGGAAACGGGGCCCCCGCGGGGCGAATGCCCTCCCGCGAGATGGGGCCCCCGGCGCTCGCCTCGCTCCGCAGCTGGTCGAGGTCCCTCTCGCTCGCGGCGTCCGGAACGCGTTCCTTCACCGCCGCTCCGCGAAGAGAAAGGCTCCGATCGCCGCGGTCAGGATGGCCGCCGCCGCTCCCGCGGCGCTGCGCCACGCGGGCCCGAGCCGCACCGTCGGGACCTCGGGCCGCTCGGGGAGGTTGTACATCCTCGGGTCCCCGCGCACCAGGAAGAACGCGTGGATTCCCCCGACGCTCGTATCCCGCGGGTCGTAGATCACGGCGTCCTCGACCCCTCGCGCGCGTAACTCCTCCAGCCGCACCGCGGCCTCCCGCCGGAGCACTTCGAGGTCGCCAAAACGGATGGACTCGGTGGGACACGCCTTTGCGCAGGCGGGCACGAGTCCCGCCTTCTGCCGGTCGTAGCAGAACGTGCACTTGAAGGCGCCGTCGTGCGGACGGCGGTCGACGACGCCGAACGGGCACGAAACGACGCAGTACCCGCAGCCGTTGCAGACGTCGGGCTGGATGTACACCCCCCCGAACTCGGTGCGGACGATGGCTCCCGTCGGGCAGGCTTCGAGGCAGCCGGCCACTTCGCAGTGCTTGCAGACGTCGGAAGAGAACTCCCACGAGACGTGCGGGCTCGCGAATCCTCCCGCCCCGTGCACGGGCAGGCGCTCGACGAACTGAACGTGCCGCCAGGTGGAGTGCCCGAGGGCGATCGTGTTGTCGTACGAGAGGCCGCTCCAGACGAAGCCGTCCGATGGGATCTCGTTCCACTCCTTGCAGGCGACCTCGCACGCCTTGCACCCGATGCAGAGTGTCGAATCCGTGAAGAAACCGGTGACCCGCGGCCGGACGGGAGCGCTGGCCGCGGTCACGCCCGCCCCCCCGGCTCTTCCATCAGACGCTCCAGTTTCTCCACGGCGGAGGCCCCCCGGGGACGGCGCCCCGGATCGATCCGGCATCCGAGCGCCTTCGACTCCATGATCCTCACGTTTGGCTCCTCCGAAAGAGCGATGAGGTCGTTCACCGAATCCCCCGTTACGAGGCCGCGGGACCCCCAGTGGTAGGGGAGACCGACCTGGTGCACGGTTCGCCCCTCGATCGTGAGGGACGGGATACGCAGGGTCACGAGCGCCCTCGCTTCGACGATCCCGCGCGGGGTTGTGATCGTCGCCCAGCCGCCGTGCTCGATCCCGGTCTCGCGCGCCAGGTCGGGGGAGATCTCGCAGAAGAGCTCCGGCTGCAGCTCTGCCAGATGGGACAGCGTGCGGGACATGCCTCCGGCGGTGTGGTGCTCCGTCAGCCGGTAGGTCGTCAGGACGTGCGGGAAGCGGCGGTCGGGAGAGAGGGCGTACCGGTTCGACGGGCTCTCCAGTTTGTCCGCCGCGGGATTCTTTGCCCGCCCCGGATAAAGGGCGTTGCCGACCGGCGATTCGAGCGGCTCGTAGTGCGCGGGAAGGGGCCCGTCTTTCAAGCCCGACGAAACCCAGATCCAGCCCATGCCGTCGGGGTGCATGAAGAAAGGCGCATCGCCCGGGATCGCGGCATCCCCGCGGGCGTCCGGCGCCGGGCGGTAATCCGGAGGTTTCGTCTTCGTGAAATCGGGTTCGTCATTTCCTGTCCAGCGGCGCGCGCCGTCGTCCCACCAGACGAGCTTCTTCCGCTCGCTCCACGGGGTCCCGTCCGGCCGCGCCGAGGCGCGATTGTAGAGAATGCGGCGGTCGAGTGGCCACGCGTAGCCCCAGCCGCGGCCGTAGAAATCCCGGGACGCGCGCCCGGCCGCCTTGTTGTGTTCCGGTTCCGGAAAGACGCCCGAGTAGATCCAGCAGCCGCAGGCGGTCGAACCGTCGGCTTCGAGTTCCGTGAAGTCTTTGACGAGCGACCGGTCGGCCACCCGACGGCCGTTGATCTCCTGGAGGACCTCTTCGATGTCCGGTTCCCCGTGCGGCGCCATCGTCGGGTAGTCCCACGCGAGCGCCTCGAGCGGAGCATTTCGCGGCGACGGGTTCAACCTGGCGCGTCCCTTCAGCCGGCTCGCGAGGTGGTGGATGAACCAGGCCTCGCTGCGGGCGTCGCCGGGCGGATCGACCGCCTTCTCCCTCCACTGCAGGAGGCGCTGCGTGTTGGTGAAACACCCTTCCTTCTCCGCGTGGCCCGCGGCGGGGAAGAGAAAGACTTCCGTGCCGATCGAATCGGGCGAGAGCTCACCGCGCTCGACTTCCGGGGAGTCGTACCAGAAGCTCGCCGTTTCGATCTCCACGAGATCGCGCACCACCAGCCACTTCAGCTTCGCCATGGCCTTGCGCTCGAATCGCGAGTTGGGGGCCCCGACGGCGGGGTTCTGCCCCATGACGAAGAGCCCTTCGATCCTGCCGTCTCCCATCTCGAGCCAGTACCCCTGGTGCGAGTGGTCCCCCGTCACGCGCGGGATCCAGCCGTAGCCGAACTCGTTCTCGGGCGTCGCCCGGTCGCCGTAGTACGCCTTCAGGAGGCTGACGATGTACCTGTCGAGGTTGTTCCACCAGCCCTTGTCGGAGCGGTTCTGTTCGAGGTACTGAGGAAGGGTGTCGACTTTCGCGTCGAAGAGCGGCATCGGCAGGTATCCGGGCAGGATGTCGTAGAGCGTGGGAATGTCCGTCGAGCCCTGGATCGAGGCGTGTCCCCGCAGAGCCAGGATGCCGCCGCCCGGGCGCCCGATATTCCCGAGCAGGAGCTGAAGGATCGCCGCGGCGCGAATGATCTGAGCTCCGGTCGAGTGCTGCGTCCATCCGACCGCGTAACAGATGGCCGCCGTCCTTTCGGGTCCGGAGGCGGATGAAAAGAGGTCCGCGATCTGGAGAAATGCCTCCCGCGAAACTCCGCACGTTTCTTCGACCAGCTCGGGTGTGTAACGCGCGAAGTGGCGCTTGACGGCCTGGAACACGCAGCGCGGGTGCTCCAGAGAATCGTCTCTCAAAGACGGGTTCAAATCGCCCTGCGCCTCGCCGCCGCGTTCCTTCGCGTGCCCGCTCGCGGACGGTTCGTGCCCCGGCTCGCCCGGCGCCGGCCGCGCCCCCTCGTAGAGCCAGGATTCGGGAGAGTACCGTCCGGCCGCCTCGTCCCACCCCGAGAAGATCCCGTCGAGGTCCTCCGTGTCGCGAAAGTCGGCGCGCAGCAGGGTGGCCGCATTCGTGTACTTCACGACGTACTCCCGGAACTCGCGTCCGTTTTCGAGCACATAACGGATCAGCCCGCCCAGAAAGACGAGGTCGCTGCCGGCGCGCAGAGAGACCCAGTGGTCCGCCATTGCCGAAGTGCGCGTGAATCGCGGATCGACGTGGAGGATCTTCGCGCCGCGTTTTTTCGCCTCGAGGACCCACTGGAAGCCGACCGGGTGGTTTTCCGCCATCGACGATCCCATGATCAGGATCGCGTCCGAATTCGCCAGGTCCTGCTGCGCGGTCGTCGCCCCGCCTCTGCCGAACGAGGTGCCCAGACCGGGCACCGTGGAGCTGTGTCAAATTCGGGCCTGGTTGCTGACGGCAACCATGCCGAGGCCTCCCGTGAAGAGCTTTTTGATCAGGTAGTTCTCTTCGTTGTCGAGCGTGGCTCCGCCCAGATGCGCGATGCCGGCGCATTGCATCAGGGGGCGCCCGTCGCGCGTCTCCTCGAAAGTCCGTTCGCGCGACTCCCAGACGCGGTCGGCGACCATATCCATCGCCGTCTCGAGGTCGAGCTCGGACCAGTCGCGGGCGTAAGGCGCGCGGTACTTCACCTTCGTCAAGCGCTTCTCGTGGGTCAGGAGCTCGAAGCTCGCGGCGCCTTTCGGGCAGAGCCGGCCGCGCGAGATAGGGGATTCCGGGTCCCCCTCGATCGACACGAGCGCGTTGCCGCGATGGAACACGAGCTGTCCGCAGCCGACGGCGCAGTAGGGACAGACGGAGCGCGCGATTTCCGCCCCGTCGGTCCTGGGACGGAGGTTCCGGGTGCGCTCGCTCATGGCCTCGGGGCCGGTGCCATCGCCTCCTTCCAGGATCTGCCGCACCAGAGGCCATCGACGCAGGGCTTCGAGGATCATGCTCGGTCTCCCTCGCCGCGGGGCCTGCAATGCCCGGGCCGCGCGGATCCTCCAACTCTATGGCTTCTGGACCCTTGCGCGCGCGGGAGAGACAGGGCGAAAGAGACCGCCTCCGGCAGGGGATTCAACGGCTGCATGCCATCTCCTCGAGCGGGCGGAAGGGTGCGGGTATCAAACGCGTGGCTCGTCGCCTTCGCCCTCATCAATCCGGCTTGCGGGAACGCGCCCGCGCCGCGAGCTTCCAGAATCTCTTCTCGTCGAGAATGGTGATCCGCTGGCCTTTCTCTCGAAGCCGTTTGATCTCCATGAGTTTGCGTCCGCCTTCCTGGCCAGCCGCCTGCAGAGGGTTCGGTCGTCCGCGCACGACGACGCTGGTGCCCGCGGAGGGGGAGCCATGGACCGTGGCCCCGGCCCGACGCGCGGCGCGCACCGCTTCGCTGCGGGGCTTCGAGAGGATGCCCGTGAAGGCGACGTGCGCTCCTTCGAGCGTCCGCAGCGCTCCGATCGCCAGAGCGGGGGGTCGTTCCCGAAGCGCCGCGATCAGCTCGTCCGCGCTTTCGTATCGCTTGCGCCGTTCGCCGATGCAGCGATAGACGATTTCCTTCAGGTGGTCCGAGCACGGAAGGCCGCGGATCTCGCCGGTGCGGATTCGGGCGCGCGCGTCTCCTTTCACGAGCATTCCCAGGAGCTGGCCCACCTGGTACACGTCGTCGCGCGCCTGCCACTTTGGGGCCGCGCCGTCCAAGATCTCTTGCGGAGCCGTCAGCCGGTTCAGAGTGCGGGTTCGGATGCCCCGCCGGTCGCTCTGGTGGCGGACGATCCCGAAATCGCCGAGCTTCAGAGTCCTGCCTTCGCAGACGAAGACGTTCATCGGCGTGAGGTCGCGGTGAAGCATCTGGCCTCGATGCAATGTCTGAAGAACTTTCAGGATCCCGGCGATCTCGCGGCGCGCTTCGACCTCGCGCCACCTCTTTCCCGAGCGCTCCAGGAATGCCCGGAGATCTCCATCTGGCGCGTACTCGAGGGCGAGGCAGTAGATGACTCGCCGATCCGGATTCAATAGCGGAAAGGCGTCGAACACGCGGATCGCGCGAGGCTCCTCCTCGAGGACCTGGCCGAAGTACGCCTCGCGAAGCCATCCGTCGATGTGCTCGCTCGCCTTGATGCAGACGGTCGCGGGGACGGTGCGAGACCTTCCGAGCCGCGTGGCGAGATAGGCCTGCCCGTATCCCCCCTCGCCCAGCATCCGGTCCACGCGGTAGCGGATTCGTGTTTCCGGACTCACCACCACCGCCGGAGGGATCAGCAGGAATCCGGTCCGCGCGAGGAGGCCGCGGCGGGACATTTCTGCCGTCGTCGCTTCCGAGACGGGCGCCACCGGCCGGGAACGTGACGTGGTTCTCAAGGACGCGAGGAGCATAGCTCGACGATCGAATCGCTTTCGAGTTCGTACGCTTCCGGAGTGTCGCCCCTCATAACCCTCTTCCCGAGCGCGGGGAGAGGAGGTGGCGTCCTCGGCGCCAGGAGTGAATGCGGTGTGCCTGCCAGCGGGTCCCCTCACCCCAACCCTCTCCCCGAGCGCGGGGAGAGGGAGGTGGCGGCACGGTTCAACCGGCTCCGGACGGACGGCCGGGGTGGAGGTCCACCGCGATGTTCCGCCATTTCCCCTGCCGGAATCTCGCGACGCTCAGGATCGCGCGCGTCGAATGTCCGAGCACGATTGCGAGCCAGATGTCTGTCGGTTGCAGCGGGCGCGTCGCCTGGATCGCGAAACAGAGGCCGATGGGCACGGCAATCTGCGAAACGATCGAGATGTATAGCGGGCTTCGCGTGTCGCCGGTCCCCTGCAGGCCGCCGGTGTACGCGAGCGCCACCGTGACGAAGAGTCCGGAGACGCTCAGGTAACGCAGCAGCTCCTGCCCGAGCGACGTGACCAGCGGCTCCGTCATGCCGAAGACGCCCAGCAGAAGACGGGGGATGGTGAGGAAGAGGATTCCCACGACGACCGCCAGCGCCAGTCCGATGCGCGCCGCCACCGCGACTCCCCGCCGGGCGCGCTCGGGGTTTCCCGCGCCGAGGTTCTGGCCCGCGATGGTGGCCGAGGCGCCGAGAAGGCCGACCGACGTCCAGGTGATCAGCGAGAACAGCTCCGTGTAGCCGACCGCGAACGCCGCCTGCGCCGCGGCGCTGTGCTGGAGCGAGCCGATGAACCGCAGCAGCAGGACCCCCGCCACGTTCATCGCGATTCCCTGAACGCCCGTCGGCAGGCCGAAGCGGAAAAGGGACCGGATGACGGCGAAGTCGGGCTTCAAATCCATGCCGCGATGAAACTGGATCACCGACCCGGGCGCGAACGTCTTCCACAGGCAGTACGCGGCCGCGATGGTGCTGCTGGCGATCGTCCCGAGCGCGGCGCCGAGCGTGCCGAACCGGGGGATCAGAACCACATTGAAAAGCACGGTCAGGACGGTCATCGTCACGCCGAGCCGGAGGGGAGTGCGCGGATCGCCCGCCGCCCGGAAGGCGCCGCTCAGCATGAAGAAGAGCATCAGCCCCCCGATGCCGAGAAACATGGCGCGCAGGAAAGGGAGGGCCTCGCGCTGGACTTCGGGTGCGGCGTGCACGACGTTCAGCAGGGATGGCGCCGCGAGGTAGCCCACCACCGCCATCACCGCCGACATTCCGATGGCGGTTAAGAAAGCCTGGTAGACGACCCGGTTCACCTTTTCCGGGTCGTTCGCCCCCGCGAAGCGCGCGACGAGCACCGCCATGCCGGTAAACAGGGAGTTGATGAAGACGATGACGACGATGATGATCTGCCAGCTCACGCCGATCGCGGCGTTGCCGGTGTAACCGACGTAATGACCGACCATCGCGTGGTCGACGATGCCCTGGAGGCCGGCGATGACGTTCTGCAGCATCGTCGGCCAGGCGATTCGCCAGACCGCCGGACCAATGGGCCCCTCGACGATCGACCGATCGAATCGTTGCGCCGCCCTGGCGGGGGGCGGGGCCGCCGCGGCAGCGAAAGCGCCCTCGGACGCCGCCGTGCCCGCTCCGCCGGCCGGGTTGTCCCCGTCCACCCTAGACGGCCGTCCCGCGAGACTGTCGCTCGCCGGCGCGACGTGAAGCGCTTCTCTCGCGCATGTTGCGTCTCCTCCCGCTTTCGCAGTCCCAACTCCGGGGACCGGCTCTATATGCCCGGAATTCCCGATAGGGTGCGCAGGGGACGGGAGCTCAAGCGACGGGCGCCCTGCGGCAGCGTTCCGCCAGGCGTGGATCTGCCAGGCGCTCCGCCCACGCTTCAAACGCGCCCATCGGGCCGCGCCACGTGAGCTCTCCGACGTCGCGGAAGAGGGGCGCGTCGGATCGCAGCGTCGCCAGATTCTTGAAAAGGAGGGCGAGATCGCGCCGGTCTCCGAGCACCGCCGCCGGAAAGGCTTCGATGACGCCATGCCGGTTCAGGAGCCGCGCCGCCGTGACCGCCCCGATTCCCGGGATACCGGGATATCCGTCCGCGGCATCGCCGACGAGCGCGAGAAAGTCCGGAATCAAGGCGGGCTCCACTCCGAACTTTTCGCGCACTCCTTCGGCATTGCGGATCTTCTGGCCCCGCCGGTCGACCTGCACGACCCGGTCGGCACGAACGCATTGAGCCAGATCCTTGTCGGGCGTCCAGATGCAGACTTTCTGTACGCTCTCGTCTGCCGAGGCAATCCGCGCCGCGGAGGCCAGCGCGTCGTCCGCTTCCAGTTCGACCATGGGCCAGACGACCACGCCCATCGCGCCCAGGGCTTCTTCGAGGGGTTGAAACTGAGCCAGCAAAGCGGGCTCGATCCCATCTCCCGTCTTGTAGCCGGCCCAGAGTCGGTTTCGAAAAGATTCGATGACGTGATCGGTTGCCACGCCGACGTGTCCCGCGCCCTGCTCGATCATCTCGAGGACGCTGTTCATCACGCCGATGACGGCGCTGTACGGCCGGTCTTCTCCCTTGTGGGCCCGCCGGGCGCCATAGAAATGGCGGAAGAGCTCGTACGTCCCATCGACGAGATGGACGATCATGCGCTCCTTCCGACTGCGCCGGCTCGCGCTGAGGTCATGCGGCCCATCTTCTCGCGGGGCGGATCGGCCGCCGAATCAATAAGATCGGAGATTGCGGGGAGCGGCGCCGTCGCGCGGTGACGCCGCACTGTCCCGTAGGACAGGCCCGGAGAACGAGCTGGAAGATTCTCGCTCAACGACAGGGAAAGAACTATATTGGTCCGATCCCCGGTCAAAGCTCCCGGACGCAGACGTTACATGGGAACTGTTCTATGCATCCAAGCCTGCACCCATTGTCACATTTCTGTACTGCCCGTTCCCGGGGCGCGCACCCTCGGGAGCGTGCGGCAGAAAAAGCGAGCGGGTTGACTCGGAGCGCGATCGCTCCTCACCTCCAGGTTTTTCGAACCTCGTCTTGGAAGAGTGGGAGACCTGCATGAATTCTGATCACGCGGCGATATCGAAGAGTCCCTCGTATTTCCCGGGATCCCGCTGCCTCTTCCTTGCGGGCCTCGCTCTCGGGTGCCTTCTCCTGTTGGGGCAGACGAACGCGCTGGCTCAGGCTCGGAACGACGCCGCCCGCCGGCCGCGGCCCGCCGCCGCCACCGTGATCGCGGGGACGAAGTTCTACACGGTGGCCCCGTGCCGGATCTTCGATTCCCGCACCCCCGCCAACGCTCCTTCCTTACCGGCGGGCCAGGTCCGGACGATGTCCGCGACGTCCTGCGGCGCTTCTCCCACCGCGACTGCCGCCTCCTTGAACGTCGCCGTCACACAGTCGACGGGGGACGGATTCGTCGTACTCTTCGCCGCCGGTTCGCCGCAGCCGCCCACGTCCACCATGAACTATCGGGCCGGACAGACGCGCGCGAACAACGCGATCGTTCCTCTCGCGGGAGGCGCCCTGTCCGCCGTGCCGGGCCAGAGCTCCGGCACCGTGGATCTCATCGTCGATCTCAACGGCTATTTCGACAGTCCCACCAATAATCAGCCGCCCACCGTCACGGTCGGTCCGGCGCAGACGATCAATTTTCCTTCGGGCACCGTGGTGGCGGGCACGGCGACGGACGACGGGCTCCCGAGCGGGTCGGTCCTCTCGACCTCGTGGAGCAAACAGAGCGGACCCGGAACGGTCTCCTTCGGCGCTCCGACCTCTTTGAGCACCGTGGCGAACTTCAGCATCGCGGGAACATACGTGCTGCGCCTCTCCGCCACCGACGGGGCATTGACGTCCAGGGCGGACATGGTCGTCACCGTGACGCCGACCAGCCCCGACGTGGTGCGATTTCTGGAGCAGGCGACGTTTGGCCCGTCCGACTCGCTCGCCCTTTCCGTTCAGAACATGGGGATCGGTGCGTATTTGAGCCAGCAACTGAGCACGGCTTCCTCCGGCTGGCCGACTCTCGCTCTCCAGCCGACGAGCGTCCCGGCGACGTGCGACGCGACCTGCCAGCGGGACAACTACAGCATGTATCCGCTCCAGATCCGGTTTTTCACCAACGCCCTCTATGGCTCCGACCAGCTTCGGCAGAGGATCATCTGGACGCTGCACCAGCTTCTCGTGGTCTCGGGACGCGACATCACGCAGCCGAGCTGGATGCTCCCTTATCTCCAGATCCTGGATCGCAACGCGTTCGGAAACTATCGCCAGATCCTCTACGAAATGACGCTGAACCCCGCCATGGGCAACTACCTCGACATGGCGACGAGCACGAAGACCAATCCGAACGAGAACTACGCGCGCGAGATCCTGCAGCTCTTTTCCATCGGCACGGTTCTTTTGAACCAGGACGGAACTCCACAGCTCGATACGTTTGGCGACCCGCTTCCGAGTTACAGCCAGGCGCAGGTGACGAGCTTTGCCCGGGTGTTCACGGGCTGGAGGCTCTCGGCCCCGGTCGCCGCGGGCGTGCCCGACTACGTCACGCCGATGGTGCTGGTCGCTTCCAACCATGACACCGGATCGAAGACGCTCTTAAACGGCACGGTCCTGCCAGCCAACCAGACGGCGGTGCAGGACTTGAACGCCGCGCTCGACAACATCTTCAACCACCCGAACATGGGTCCGTTTCTCGCGATGCACTTCATCCACCGGCTGGTCACGAACAATCCGACGCCGGCCTACGTGAGCCGCGCCGCCGGCGCCTTCAACGACGACGGGAGCGGGGTCCGCGGCAACCTCTCCGCGCTGATCGGCGCCGTCCTGATGGATCCCGAGGCGCGAGGCAGTGTCCGTGCGGAACCGAATTATGGCCACCTTCGCGAGCCCTTCCAGTACGCGCTGAATCTCCTGCGAGCGTTCAACGCGAAATCCGCCAACCTCGCCGCGTCGAGCGACGGTTACATCAATCCCCAGACGTCCGCCATGAACCAGGATGTTCTCAGGCCGCTGACGGTATTCAGTTACTACCCGTCGGATTACCTCCTGCCCGGCAGCACGACGATCCTGGCCCCCCAGTTCGGGCTCATGGATTCGACGAGCGCCTTGAAACGCGCCAACTTCGTCAACACGATGGTGTTCTCGGCGATCGCGGTGGGAGCGAACTCTCCTGCGGGCACCGCGCTCGACCTCTCCGGGCTCCAGGCCATGGCGGGAGATCCCGCCGGAATGGTCTCGTACCTGGACCGGCTGATGCTGCACGGGACGATCTCTTCCGGCATGCAAAGCAGCATCGTCAACGCCGTCGCGGCCGTCCCCGCCTCCAATCCTCGCCTCCGAGCCCAGCAGGCGCTCTACCTCATGGCAACCTCGTCGCAATATCAGGTGGAACGATGAC
>JBDUBI010000175.1:0-22092 GCA_040004225.1 Acidobacteriota bacterium | reverse complement strand
CCGTCCGGCGAGCAGCGTCAACAGGAAACACCCGTACACGGCGGCGCGGATCGGAGTGAAGACGCCGCGCCCCGTCCCGAAGTCGAGGACGAGATCCGAAATCGCCATCGCGAAAAGAGGCACCGCCCAGGCAAACCGCCGCGGAAGGCGCGCCCCCGCGTACAGCGCGATGGCTCCGAGAGCGACGGCATTCGGCGGGTGCGGCAGGAGCCGGGAGAAGATACCAATGAGAGTGAGCAGGACCGCGGTCGTCATTCGAACCTCCCGTTCGACGAGACGAAATCTCAGTCGAGGGAGAGAGGTCCGCGGCCTGCGCGAATTCGAAGGCAGCGCCTCTCCGGTTCCCCGACCGAGAAGTGCAGTCCGTCCGGCAGGTCTCCTGGCTTCCGGATCCTCCGCCGCCGGGCTCCTTCCCGGACGCGCGACCGATTTCTCGATCCTTCGCGCCCAGTGGTTCGTGCCCGGGACGTCCCCGGTAACAGTGGCGGGGGCCGCGCGGGAGTTTTCACCCGCTTCCCTTATGACCCGGCCTCTCAGACGACCGGGTCAACGCCAGACGGATTCAAAGATCTCGAGTGCGGGACGATACGCTTCGAGCCGCGGGAGTGCAACCCGGGCCGTGAGGGGTGAGCGGTGAGGGGCCGGAGTCGCTGCCTCCGGCTCAGCCACCATTCAGACGGAAGCGCAGCTCGACTCCCTCTCCCCGCGCGCCGGGGGAGAGGGCTGGGGTGAGGGGGGGGACATCAGCCCTGACAGGATTCGATTGAGAGGGAGATGACCCTTCCCACGGCCCCCGCGAGGTCCGCCTCACCCCTTACCCCTGACGGCCCTGGCGCCCCTGACCCTCTTGACCTTCCGGAGGATGTCTCCGTCCCAGTCGTACGCGAGCCGGGACCGCCCCTTCGCGGCGCCCTTCTGGAGCGCGTATCCGTAGAGCAGCGGCAGTGCGACGGAGGTTTCGACGAACGCCATCTCGTGCGTCGCCTGCTTGGAGACTTTCCCCCACGACGTCGCCTCGGAAAGCGTCGAGCCGCCGAGACCGCCCCAGTGCGGCGCGTCGGTCGTGATCTGCAGCGCGTACTTGTGGCCGCCGGTGTCGATCCCGAAGATGTAGGACATGACAATCGAGTCGTTGATGTAGTTCTTCGGCACGCCTCCGGAGACGTAGATCGCTGCCGTCGCGGAGCTCTGCACCACGATCTGCGTCAGCTCGTAGTTGTCGCGGATCGACGAGATCGTGAACGGCTCTTTGCCCGCCTTGCGCGCGCGGTGGTAGTGCTCGGTCAACCCGATCCCGATTGACGAGTCGTTCAGAGCCGGCACAAAGAGAGGCACCCCGTTGCGTGCGCACGCGCCGAGGATCGAGCCCCTGTCGCCACGGGCGCGCTCAGCCAGAAGCGCCAGAAAAGCTCGCGACGAAAGCGAACGGGGAGCCAGCGAGTCCGCGAACTTCGAGACGGCGAGGTCCGTCTCCCAGTACTTCTCCTCGTCGATGAAGGTGTCGTACAACCGGTCGATGTAGAGATCCCGCAGCTCCTTGTCGTCCGCATCGGGACTGCCGTGGTAGTGACGCCCGCCGCGGACCTGGTAGTAGTCCTGCGAAATGATCGCGCCCGTCGAGACGAGGACGTCCACCATGTTGTTCTCGATGAGATCGACGATCACCTGCCGCATCCCGGCGGCGATCAAAGACCCGGCGAGGCCGAGAAAGATGGTCGGCCGCTGCCGGTCGCGCAGCATTCCCTCGAACACTCCCGCGCACTTGCCGAGAGCGCGCGCCTGGAACGAGGCGTTCCGATAGGAATCGAGAAGCTCCGAGACGGTGGTTTTGTCGGTCAGCCGGATCGGCGTCGTCGGGCGGCCGAGGAGCGCCTTCTTGCGCTTGCGGTCGACCCCGACCGCGGCTTCGTGCGTGTACTCGCGGGCGCTGTCGGCCGGCTTTTTTTTCGATCCCATCGACGCGGACCTCCGGAAAGAATTCGGTACGCGGCCATCGCGGCCCCGTAGCCGGAGTCAATGTTGACCGCCGTGACGCCGTTCGCGCACGAATTGACGGCCGAAAGAAGCGATGCCAGTCCGCCAAACGCCGCGCCATATCCGCGAGACGTGGGGACCGCGATCAGCGGACGCCCGACCAGCCCGCCGATGACCGAAAAGAGAGAGGCCTCCATCCCGGCGACCGCGATCACCACGTCCGCGCGCTCGATCTCTTCGAGCCTCGAAAGAAGCCGCAGGAGCCCCGCGACGCCCACGTCCGGAACGAGAGTCGAGGTGACGCCGAGGTACTCGAGCGTGCGCCTCGCCTCTTCCGCCGCGGCAATGTCCATCGTGCCGGCGGTGACGACGCAGACGTTGCCCTCGACTCTCGGCATCGGCTTTCCGACGGAGAGGTGGAGGGTCCGCGACCGCGGATCGTAGTCGGCCCGGCCCGGCAGCGGAGCGGATCCGGCAACTTCCTCCCAGGCTTCCAGGGAAAGCCGCGTGATGAGAACGTCGTGGGCGCGGGCGAGCTGACGGCAGATCTCCGCGATCTGCTCGACGGATTTTCCCTCGGCGAGCACCACCTCCGGGAATCCGAGGCGCCGCAGGCGGTCGAAGTCCAGGTTGTAGTCGGCGGGCATGGAGGGATCTTATTGTGAGTTGTCAGTTTTCAGTTCGCCGGGCGCCGGGCGCTCGCGGGCGGCCCTGGGCGGATTCGGGGCCCGAAACGGAAGCTCGACGCTCCATGCTGAACGCTCGGTCAAATTAAAAACGCGCCCCGCGGGGCGCGTTTTGGATTCATGGCTTCAAGATCCTTCTGGCTTAAAGAACCTCACCCCTCAACGGCAGCTCGATCGTCGGTTTTTCCTTGTCCGTCGTGAAGAGCTTGACGGTCCCGTCGAGCGCGCCCTTCCGGATCTTCTCGCCGGCCTTCACCACGACGGTGTACGACACGCCCTCCTGGGTCGGAACGACGTCCGTGATGAAGCCGGGGATCGAGACCTCCGCGCGAGTCACCTTCACCGGCGTTCCCGGCTTGTTGTTGGTCACGACGATGTTGCGGGTGATGGGATCCTTGCCCGCCGTGAAATTCCCGAAGTTCACCAGCACGGGCGTCACGGAGACGCGCGCGCGGACGACGCCCGAGATCGGGATTTCAACCGTCGGCTGCTGCGCGACTCCGGTCGCGATGCGGACCGGGGCGTTCAAGAGGCCCTCCGGCGCGTCCGCCGTGACGGTGATGCGGACACGGTACTGCTCCCCCGGATGGCCGGGGATCTTGTCCTTGTCGCTCGCCGGGGAGATCTCGGCCTTCACATACGGCTGGGAGGCCTCCGCGACAGTCGGCTTGAAGGTCTTCTCCTCGGACAGCAGGATCACGTCGCGCGAGTCCGTGTCGCCCTTGACGACGGCGACGCGGACGTACGGCTGCGGAAGGATGTCGACGAACGGCTTCACGGTGGCCTTGATGAACAGGTTGATCTGGCCCCGCTCGGGATCGTTCGAGACGAGAAGAACGGACTTGGAAATCGGACCCGCAAAGGCCTTGGTGTCGACCGAGGTGACGACCTTGCCCTCGGCGCCGGGCTTGATGACCTTGTCGAAGTTCGCCACGGTGCAGCCGCAACCCGGCCGCGCGTCGTTGATCACGAGATCGGACCCGCCGTTGTTCTTGATGACGAACGTGGTCTCGATGACCTGCCCCTTGGCGACGATCCCCGCGTCCTTGGTTTCGGGAATGACCTCGATTTTAGGCGCGGCGACGACCGCCTTCGCCTTGGGATCGGCAGCCTTCGCCTTTGCGGCGGGCTTCTGCTGAGCGGTGACCGCCCCTGCGACGAGCAGGGCGGTGAGCGCGACACACGTGAGGCGTTGGATCTGACGCATTCCGGGGTCCTCCTGTCTTACTATGCCGTGGGATAGAAACTCGGTGGAACGACCGAATATTTCCACAAATCGGCGCGAATGGCCGACTTTTCCCCGCCTCGTGCCCCGGAGGACCCCCCTTTGAAGATCCACATGGTCCCGATCGGCGGCACTGCCATGGTTCCCCTGGCGGCTTTGCTCGCCGAGAAGGGCCATTCGATCACGGGTTCGGACCTGGAGCTCTACCCGCCCATGTCGACCCTCCTCGAATCCCTCGCGATCCCCGTCGCTCGCGGCTTTGCGGCGGAGCACGTCGCCGCGGACACCGAGCGCGTCATCGTCGGCAACGCCGCGCTGCGCGACAACGTCGAGGCGGCTGAGGCCGCCCGGCGCAACCTGCCGGTTCTCTCGATGCCGACCGCGATCCGCGAGTTTCTCCTGCCCGGGAAGACCTCCGTGGTCGTGACCGGCACACACGGCAAGACGACGACGACCGCGCTGGTCGCCTGGATGCTGCTCGATTCGGGGCGCGATCCCGGGTTCATCGTCGGCGGCGAGATGCGGAACCTGGGACTCGGATATCGCCTCGGATCCGGGTCCCACTTCGTCCTGGAGGGCGACGAGTACAACGCCGCGTTCTTCGACCGCGGCCCCAAGTTTCTGCACTACGAGCCGAAACACCTCTTCATCGGCAACATCGAGTACGACCACGCGGACCTCTACCCGGATCTGGCTTCGATCGAAGAGGCCTTCCGAAAGGTCGCGGAGATCGTGCCGCCGGAGGGAGTCGTCGTCGTCAACGCCGACGACGAGCGGGCGATCGGCGCGGCCCGCCGGGGCGGAGCGGGCGAGTCGGGGAAAGCCCGGCTCGTAGGAGTCTCGCTCGAAGGGCCGGCGGCCGACTTTTCCGCCGAGCAGGTGGACGAGGGCTCCGAAGGCACTTCCTTCACGCTGCTCGAACAAGGGCTACCGGCGGCGCGCGTCGAGTCTCCGCTGGTCGGAACGCACAATCTGCGCAATCTGCTCGGCGCGATCGCCCTCGTTCGCGGGCTCGGGCTTTCAACGGCGGAAGTCTGCCGCGCGCTCCCCCGCTTCTCCGGCGTCCGCCGGCGCATGGAAATCAAAGGAGAGAAAAACGGGATCCTGGTCGTGGACGATTTTGCTCACCATCCGACGGCGGTGCGCGGCACCCTCCAGGCGGCCCGCTCCCGATGGCCCGGCCGCCGCGTCTGGGCGCTCTTCGAGCCACGGTCCAACACGGCGGGCCGGAAGATGTTCGAGGAGGAGTATGCCGACGCCTTTTCCGCGGCCGACGCCCTGGTCGTTGCGCCGGTGTTCCACGCCCGGCGGCTGGAGCCCGTCGGAGTGCTCGACCGCGCGGCGCTGGTGCGCCGGTTCACCAGTGCGGGCCGTCCCGCCTTCGCGCCGGACTCGATCGAAGAAATTCCCGCGCTCCTTCGCGCACAGGCCCGATCGGGGGACGTCCTCCTGCTGATGTCGTCCGGCGCGTTCGGAAAATTACCGGCCACTCTGCTCGACAGCCTCTGAGCCATGGAGGGCCGCCGGCTCATCTTTGTCCTCGTCGCGGCAGCCGGTCTCGTCCTCTATCTCTGGCCGGCGCTCCGCGCGCCCGTCGTGCTCTGGTCGGACAGCCGGCTCGATATGGCCTGGGCGGAGCAGGGCATCGGGCTGTGGAGCCCCTTTCCGGCAACGGCGCGGGAGGTTCATCCCATAAAGCCGGGCTACCTGCTCTTTCTCCGCGGCGCCATGGGGGCGTTCCCGTGGGCCGGCAAAGAGCGGTCGGCCGTCATTGTCCAGTCTTTCCTGCTCTGGGCTTCGATCCTGGGAAGCTCGTTGCTCCTCGCCCGCCGGCGCGGCAGCGCGGCCGGACTCATGAGCTGCGCCGTCCTTTTCTCTCTCCTGCGATTGCGGGATTCCGCAAGCGCGGTGATGTCCGAGCCTCTCGCGGCGGCCCTCTTCCTGCCACTTGGCGTGATCGCGCTCGACCCGCCAGCGCGTCGCCGCTCAATTCCGGTCGCGGCCCTTGCCGTGGTCGTCCTGTTCCAGGTTCGTCCGAACGTCGGCGGGATGGCCCTCCTGCTCCTTCTGGCCGGCTGGAGCGTCCGGAAATCCTGGAGACAGGCCCTGCTCATGACGATCCTGGTCGGCGGTGGAGTCGTCCTATGTTGGGTCGCGACCCGCCCCTACGCAGGAGGGGAGTCAGGCCGTGCGACCGCCGGGGTCCTTCTATTCGGGAGCGCCGAATACTACTGGTCGCCCTCGCTGGGGGCCTGGCCCGAGGCGGAACCAGACGGGCTCTCGACCGCGCGTCTCCGACGGGTTGCGAGCAACTGGTCTCGCTCTCTCCACCTCCCCGCCGCGGATCGCGCGCGAGAGCTTCGCTGGCGAGCTCTTCATGGTCTCTTCGGTCTCGAGTATTACGACGCGCGCTGGTCGGCTCTTTACAGGACGCTTGAAAAGATCGAAAGAACCGTCGGCATCCCTCTCGTGCTGGCGGCGATTGCCTGCTCCCTTGCCGCGGGCCGCCGCGATGGCGTCATCCTCGCCTGCGCCGGATCCCTCTTGTTGTACGTCGTATTGCAAGACCTCCTTTTCGGCTCCAGTCCGCGGCTCATCCTGCCGTTCTTGCCCGTTCTCCTCGTGATGGGGGTCGTGGCGCTTTTCGCCAAACGGGGAGGACCCGGGTGGGAGTGTGTCGCGACCTTCTGCGTCCTCGTTCTCTTTCTGGCGGCGGCTCCCGAGTGCGCCTCCTGGGACTGGGGGCAGATTGAAAAAACCGGCGTGACTCTGGAGCAACGAATTGCGCCGCGTTCTCTGCCGCAAACGTCTCCGGCGACATTGCACGTCCGAATTGCGCCGACGGCCGGGTCGGCGCGATGGACGCTTTCCGCCGAGGGTCAAGTGCTCTATCGGAGCGCGGACGAACCCGATCACCCGCGTCCGCTCCTCACTGTCCCCCTTCCTCCTGAACTCCTTCGCCGCAACGCAACCGAGTCGATCCTTCTCAGACTGACTTCGAGCGGCGAATACAGTTCCACTTCCTACCTGCTCTTCCCTGTGATTCCACGCCCATGGCGGTCGGGAGCGTCGCGATTGCTCGACACCCGCCTCTCCCCTGCGACCGACGTCGACGCAGGAGGCCTCGATTGGTGGGCGCATTCCGGAGACCGTTGACTACGGCAGGCGAAACACGACGATCGAATCTGTGGGCGCGCCGGACGGACCGGGAGGGTTTTCGAAGCGAGCGGCCCGGGAGATCTCCGGCGCAATCAGGAGCAGCGTCCAGAGCTACAGAATTGGGAATTCTCTCCAGGTCGAGCGCGCGGCGGGGTGCGAGAAGTAGACCGCCTGGTAGCGGTAGACGTCGGGCCGTGGCGGAACCAGCACCGCCACGGAAGCGTTTCGCGGAGTGCGCCGCGCGACCTCGTCGAGAAAGGCGGCGAATTCCGGATGGAGCGCGAACTCGGCAAGCTCCGCCCGGGCCGGAGCTGCGCCGCGGAGCTTCCGCGCGAGCAGTCGCACGCGCGCAAGGACGTCCCGCGCCCGAAGCGAGGCCGCTTCGATCGCGCCGAGGAGAAGCAGAAGCGCGCCGGGCGCGATCCGCCGGAGTCCCGTCGGGATCAGGGTCCCTGCGGGCCCTTCACCCGGCTCCGGAGCACCCCGATTCCCTCGATCTCCACCTCCACCGCGTCTCCCGCCGAGAGCGGCGCGATCCCCGAGGGTGTGCCGGTCAGGATGAGGTCGCCCGGGAGGAGCGTCATCATGCGCGAGATGTAGCCGATCAGAAATCGAGGGGAAAACACCATCTCGGACGTGCGCGAATCCTGTTTCGTGACGCCGTTGACGCGGGTGGAGATCGCGAGGTCCGACGGATCGAGCCCCGCAACGATGTCCGGCCCCAGGGGGCAGAACGTATCGAAGGATTTGGCGCGCGCCCACTGGCCGTCCTTCTTCTGGAGGTCGCGGGCGGTCACGTCGTTGGCGCAGCAAACGCCCGCGAGGGCGTCGAGCCATTGCTCCTCCGGCCAGTTCTTCACGGGCCGGCCGATGACGAGAGCGAGCTCGCCCTCGAAATCCACCCGGGAGGACTCGCGCGGGAGCACGATATCGCCCTCGCTTCCCCACACGAGCGTCGACGGCGCCTTCAGGAAGAGAAGCGGCTCTTCCTCCGGCGCCGTGTTGCCGAGCTCCTTCGCGTGCTCCCGATAGTTGCGCCCGACCGCCACGATCTTGCTCGGGTAGGGGGGCGCCTGCGCGGATCCGAAGGCGATGCGGGTCACTCCTGCCATGCTTCCTCCGACGTCTCGGCGGTGAAGATCTCACGGGCGTCGCCGGTCAATACGGCGTCCGAAATGATGTTCTCGATTTCTCCGAACCGGACGGTGAACGCGGCCCCGCTCCGCGTCTCGCAGACGACCGGAGGCGTCACCCGTCCCTCCCGCGCCGCAACCACGGCGGAGGCGACGACGCCCGAACCGCAGGCGAGAGTCTCCGCCTCGACTCCGCGCTCGAACGTGCGGACGGCGATCCGGCCCGGCCCGACCACCCGGACGAAATTGACGTTGGCTCCGTCCGGCATCCCGGGGTGGCGGCGCAGCGGGGGGCCCAGGCGGAGAAGGTCCAAGGAGTTCAGGTCCTCGCCGTTCTCCAGAAGGACGACTAAGTGCGGCACGCCGACGTGCATGGGGATTCCCCGGGCCGACGGACGCCCGGGAAACGGAACCGACCCCCCCGCAGCGGCCAGCGGCAGGGGATCGCCCGGCCTCGGGAGGGGCGGCAAAGCTAAAGAGACCGTCTCGCCCTCGACGCGCGCGGCGATCGGCGCCCAGCCGGTCTCGAGAACGGCCTGTCCCCCCGAGACGAGCCGGCGCGTGACGGCGTAGCGGGCGGCGCACCGCGTCCCGTTGGCGCAGAAGGGGGCGAGGCCTCCGTCCGCATTGAAGTAGTCGAGGTGGATCCGGCCTTCCTGCCCTCCCGAGAGAAACAGCGCGCCGTCGGCGCCGACGGAAACACCCCTGCGGCAAAGGAGCGCCACGATCTTCCGGTCGCCTTCCGAAAGCGCCCGTCCGTCGGCTTCGAAGACGAGGAAATCGTTGCCCCCGCCCGACATCTTCACGAACCGCCGCGGGACCGCCACGGCCGAAATTATAGGTCCGCGCTGTGCGCGAGTCGGCGCGGCGCGGAGCGCACGCGGGAGGGACGACGTCGACACTTCATTCGATCCTCTGGCGCAAGCGCGCGTCGGTGGCCTGATCCGCCGCAGGGGTGAATCCGCATCGCCCGCCTGCGGGCCCCCTCACCCCGACCCTCTCCCCGAGCGCTGGCAGAGGGAGGCTCTGTCTCACATCGTTTCGGCGGTTGCCGCGGGGGAGGGGGCGCTCGCGTTTCCGGCGCGGTCAAACGCCCTCACCGTGTAGACGTAGCGATGGCCCGGCAAGGCGGTCGCGTCGTTGAAGAAGCTGTCGACGGAGAGCTCGCGGTTCAACCGTGTCGAAGGAGCGCCCCCTTCGGAGCGGAAGACCGCATAGCCGGCGAGGTCGGGCGCACCGACCGGGTCCCAGACCAGCCGCACGAGTCCCGTTTCAGGCAGGGCATCCAGGCGCGGAGGAGCGGGCGGCGCAAACACGTCCCGGTAATCGAGCGCCGCCTCGAGCGCCGCGGCGCCTTCGATCTTCGGTTTGCCGGGAACGGTGGCGCGCAGCGTGTACACGAGCGCGCCGTAGGGCGGCGACGGGTCCACGAACCCCGTCCCGGTCACGGGAACGGCGTTGAGAGGCGCGGCAAATTCTTCTTCGGGGAGGATGCGCCGGTAGACGAAATAGCCCCCGATAGAGACGGGAGCCCGGCCGAGGAGATCCGTCTCGGGCGCCAGCCACTCCACGCAGACGCGGCCTTCTTCGGGAGTCACCGCCAGGATCACGGGCGCGCCCGGAGGAACTTCCGGCGCGATGGTCACGAGGTTTGAAAGCGGGCTTTTCTCGCCGCCACGGCGCACCGAGACGACGGCGTACGCGGCTCCGGCGGGCGCCGGTTTTCGGGCGAAGAGAGGGGGAAGCGGATCCTGAAAGACGATACTGGCTCCCCGGGTGCGCCGCGCAATTTCGGCGACGGGGAGCGACGCGATCCGTTCCGCGTCGCGGTAGAAATTCTGTTCCGCGACGCGGGCGTTGACCGCCGTCCGCCGAGTGCCGGCCGCGGGCGCGAGGTCGGTCCGCGAGGGTCCCGACGGCGCGGCTCCGGGGCGCGGCGGCGCCGTCAACGAAGCGGCCGGGTTGACCACCCGATAGACCTCGACGGAGGCCAGATCGGTCAGAGGGAGCCCGTTCATCAGGCGATCCGGATACGAAAAAGTGAGAACGGCCTCCGCGCCCTCCTGCTCGATGGCGAGGTCCGTGATCGCCCGCGCCCCTCGCGGAAACGGGGGCGACGGGTCGCCCTTCTTACCGCACGCAGCGGTGAAGAGCGCCGCGAGGATAAGCAGCAGAACGGCGATCGCTCCGCGGCGCTCTCGGACCGTGCGCGCCCTCCCCCGCCGCTTTTCGCTCTCCGACCTTCGCCGTTTGCCCGACCGGCGCCGGGGCGCCGCCCGGCGGCTCAGAGCACGTAGCGCGACAGGTCCTCGTTCTTGACGAGATCGGAGAGCGCGGCGCTCACGTCGGCGGCCTCGATGCGGATGGTCTTGCCCGCGTTCTCCGGGCCGGCGAACGAAATGTCCTCGAGCAGGCGCTCCAGGATCGTATGGAGGCGCCGGGCGCCGATGTTCTCGAGCAGGCGGTTCACCCGCTCCGCGTCGCGCGCAATCTCACGGACCGCGTCTTCCGAAAACTGGAGATCGACTTTCTCGGCGGAGAGGAGCGCCCGATACTGCTTCAACAGCGCGTTTTCCGGCTCCGACAGGATGCGGACGAAATCCTCCTCGGTGAGCGAGTCGAGCTCGACCCGGATCGGGAACCGCCCCTGGAGCTCCGGGATGAGGTCCGACGGCTTGGAGACGTGGAAGGCGCCCGCGGCAATGAAGAGCACGTGATCGGTTTTGACGAACCCGTACTTCGTGTTCACCGAAGTGCCTTCGACGATCGGGAGCAGGTCGCGCTGGACCCCTTCGCGAGAGACGTCCGGACCACGCCCCGATTCGCGCCCGGCCACCTTGTCGATCTCGTCTAAGAACACGATGCCGGAGGACTGGGCGCGCTCGACGGCCTCGCGCGCCACGACGCCGGGGTCGACCAGCCGGCCTTCCTCCTCCGCCTGGAGAATCTCCCGCGCTTCCGCCACCGTCGCTTTCCGGCGCTTCTTCTTGCTTCCGAAGAGTCCCGGGAGCATCTCCTTGACGTTGATGTCCATCTCCTCGACGCCCTGGTTCGTCACGATTTCGAAGGACGGGAACGTCTTGTCGGCGACTTCGACTTCCACCAGCCGGTCCTCGAGCTTGCCCTCCTGAAGCATCGTCCGCAGACGCGCCCGGGTCTCCTCCGTATCCCGCTCGGGCAGCGGCGGCATCAGCAGCTCCAGCAGCCGCTGCTCGGTGCGCGCCTGGGCGCGCTCCCGGATCTCCGCCGTCTTCTCCTCGCGCACCATGTGCACGGCGATCTCGGTCAAGTCGCGCACGATCGACTCGACGTCGCGCCCGACGTAGCCGACCTCGGTGAACTTGGAGGCCTCCACCTTCAGGAAGGGGGCGTCGGCCAGCCGCGCGAGCCGGCGGGCGATCTCGGTCTTTCCCACGCCGGTCGGTCCGATCATCAGGATGTTCTTTGGCAGGATCTCGCGGGACATCTCCGGCTCGAGCTGCTGCCGCCGCCACCGATTCCGAAGCGCGACGGCAACGGCTTTTTTGGCTTTGCGCTGGCCGATGACGTATTTGTCGAGCTCGGCGACGATCTCTCGCGGCGTCCGGGCTCCCGGCAGGACCGGGGCTTCGGCGGCCGGCTTTTCACCGGGCATCAGGAAAACCATGGGCTCATAGTAGTCAGTTCCCGATTTTCCACTCGGGCCGCTCACGCATCCGGGTCGGCCGGATCGGCCGCGAACCCGCCCTCGAAGAAATCGTCCAGCTCAGACTTCCTCCAGCGTGATCCGGTCGTTCGTGTAGATGTCGATCGTCGAAGCGATCAGGAGCGATTCCCGGGCAACGTCCGCCGCGGAGAGATCGGGCCGGTGTTTCAGGAGAGCGCGCGCCGCAGCGAGCGCGTAGGGGCCGCCCGACCCGACCGCGAGCAGGCCTTCATCGGGAGAGATCAGGTCCCCCGTGCCCGAGAGCAGGAGAGACGTGGTCCTGTCCGCGACGATCAGCAGGGCTTCGAGCTGGCGAAGCATCTTGTCGGTCCGCCAGTCCTTCGCGAGCTCGATCGCCGCTCGCTCGAGATTGCCCCGATGCTCCTCCAGGCGCGCCTCGAATCGGGAGAAGAGAGCGAAGGCATCGGCGGACGAGCCCGCAAATCCGGCGATGACGTCCCCGCCCTTCAACCGGCGGATCTTTGCCGCGGTTTGCTTCATGACCGTGGTGCCGAGCGTCACCTGGCCGTCGGAGGCCATTGCGACCCGGCCGTCGTGGCGGACGCACACGACGGTCGTGGAATGCCAGACGGGCTTCTTCATGGCGCGAGGATAGCGCGACCGGGAACGGGCTTTCGCTTCTCGCCCTTCGCCTTTCCCCGGTCGCCTCACGCCGGCTACCTCTTCAGCCGTCCCTCGAGCGCCTGGATGGCGGCTTCGACGACGGCGTCCTCCTGACCGGCGGCCTTCCCCGGCCGGTCGGCGACGACGATGTCCGGGGATAGCCCCCGGCCTTCGTACGAGCGGCCGTCTGCATCCTCGATCGCCCGCGCGGAAAACCAGAGCGACGAGCCGTCGGGCAGCGCGGCGACCGCGGCGCCGCCCGAAAGCATCCCCGCGGTTTCCTCTCCGACGATCGGGCCGATCCCGTGCCGCCGGAACTTCAAGGCGAGCGCCTCGCCGGAGCTTGCCGTGCCCGAGTTCACCAGCAGCGCGACCGGCAGCGGCCGATATTCGGGAGGGACGGTCCTGCTCTTTCCCCGGCTCCGCACGCGGTAGTCGCCGGAGCTCCAGCGGCCGCGCAGAAACGTCGAAAGGATTCCGGGGTCGTAGCCGCCGCTGTTTCCGCGCACGTCCAGCAGGAAGCCGTCGATTCGGGCAAGTCCCGCGAGCTCCGGCTTCGCCGCGGCCGACTCGGTTCGATCGGACAGCAGATCCACCACCGCCAGAGCGACCTCGGTCGAGATCCCCCAGAGGCGCGCGTATCCGAAGGCGTGGCCGCCGCGCCGCAGGACACGCGCGCTCCGCCAGACCAGGGAATCTCCCGGCGGCTCGGGCTCGAGCGTCAGGACGGAGCTTCGCCTCTCTCCGGCTTCGGTTTCCCAGGCGACGTCGACCGAGGAGCGCGGCGGGCCCTCGAGGGCGAGGAACAGGCCCTTGAAATCGGTCCGCGCGGCCCCATACGTTTTTCCGCCAATCGAGACGATCCGGTCTCCCAGGCGCAGGCCGGCGCGTTCCGCCGCCGCCCCGGGCAGGACCGCCTTGACCGCGTACCCGGCGCCGTCCTGCCCGATGCGCAGACCCGCCGAGGCCCAGCGCGTTTCCGGGAGCCGGCCTGCGGGGACCCGAAAAGTATGCGAGTCGTTCAGCCGCGCGAGCAGGCGGTCGTAGGCCGCATCCCGGTCGGCGTCGCCCGACGCCGCCGCCAGGTCGGTGGCGGCGCTTTCGACGGCCCCGTTCCAGTCGATTCCTTTGAGCTCCGGGTCCCAGAACTCCGTGCGGATCCGGCGGTCGATTTCCACGAGGGCCGGCGGCCTGGCGACGGACACCTTCCCCTCAGCCGCCGCGCGGTGCGGCGGCAGGAGAAACGGCGTGACCGCGAGGAGAAGGACCGCCGGAAAAGTCCTCACGCGCGCGGGTGCGCGCGGCGGTAGACATCCCGGAGGCGCGCGGCGTCGAGATGCGTGTACTTCTGCGTCGTCGAGAGCGAGGCGTGCCCGAGAAGCTCCTGGATGGCGCGCAGGTCCGCCCCCGCCTGCAGGAGGTGGGTCGCGAAGGTGTGGCGGAGCGCGTGGGGCGAGATCGCGGCGGGCAGCCCCGCGGCGCGCAGACGCCGCTTCAAGACTCTCGACATCGAACGTGTGGTCAGGCGTCCGCCGCGCGAATTGACGAAGAGAGGCTCTCCCCCTCGCCCGCGTTCGTTCGCCGCCGCGGGTGTTCGGAGCGCGCGGCGCACGGGAAGCCAGCAGCGCAGCGCCTCTTCCGACTCTTCGCCGAAAGGGACGATGCGTTCCTTGCGCCCCTTGCCTTGCGCTCGCAGCATGCGAGAGGAGAGATCGACGTCCTCGAGGTCCAGCGCCGCCGCCTCCGAGACCCGAAGGCCGGTCGCGTAGAGGAGCTCGAAGAGCGCGCGCTCTCGCTCGGGGAACGGCGTCTCGTCTTCGGTCTCGAGAAGCGTTTCCGTGTCGGGAATCGTCAGCGCCCGCGGGAGACCGCGGGGGGCGCGCGGCGAGGGAAGCCCGCGGGCGGGATTGCGCTCGAGGTGATTCTCGCGGCACGCCCAGCGCAGAAACGAGCGCACCGTCGACAGGTGGCGGCCGAGCGAGCGGTTGGAAAGCTTTGCCCGATGGAGCGAGGCGACATGGGACCGCACCGCCAGCGTGTCGATTTTAGAGAGCGGCGTCTCCGCGGCCGGCGTCTCCGCGAATTCCGTCTCCCAGAAATCCGCGAAACGGTCGAGGTCGGAGCGGTAGGCGAGCACGGTGGCCGGGGAGAACCGGCGCTCATCCGCCAGGTAGGCGATGAAGTCGTCGATCGCCCGCGAAAGCGTGATCACTGCGAGAGAAGTGTAAGGGAAGTGGGCGCCCGAGCAGGGACGAACGGCGAAGAGATTAAGACGGAGGACCTCGTTGTCTCCGCCTCGCTCTGCCGCTATTTCTTTCGGTTCCCGTTTCCCGTGTCTCGATTTCCGCCCCGTGCGAACCCCCGCACGTCGTCCTTCACGAGGCTCTCGATCTGCTCTTTCGAGAATTTCTTCCCGAACGCGGGCATGTCCTCCCCACCCTTCGTGACGGTTTTGACCAGTTCCGCGTCGCTCTTGGCCGACTGCCATTCCGCATCGGTGAAGTCTCTCGCCATGAGCTGCTTGCCCTTGGGCGTGCTGCCCTTGCCGTCCTCGCCGTGGCATTTGGCGCAATACTCGACGAAAGCTGGCGAGGGGTGGGGCCCCGCCGCCATCAGGAGGAGCCCGCTTCCTGTCACTCCCGCAAACACGAGACCTGCCGCCAGGCGCGTGCGCGTCATCCCTTCCTCGCTTTCTCGATGTCGCGGAGCAGGTGCTCCGGCTCCCAGCTCTCTCCGTAATAGATCGACGCGAGCCGCCCTTCGGGATCGACGACCGCCACGGCCTGCCCGTGAATCACCTGTCCGCGCTCGAGGTAGTAGAGGACGCCGAACGAGGACGCGACCTCCGCCACCGCCGCCGGAGAGCCGGTCAGAAACTTCCACCGCTTCACGTCGGCCCCCGCCTTCCGTGCGTAGTCCGCGAGGACGGCCGGGGTGTCGTGCTCGGGATCGACCGTCACGACGATCAGCTTCCCGTATCCCTTCTCCTTCAACATCGCGTCCAGGCGCGAGAACTTGGCGGTCGTCATCGGACACGCGGTCGCCACGGGGCATCGCGTATAGAGAAAAGTGACCGCGACCGGCTCTCCCCGGAGAGAAGAAAGCCGTACGGGCCGCGACGCCTGGTCCGTCAGCTCGAAGTCGGGGATCCGCTCCCCGAGCTTCACCGCCCGGTTGGGAACGGGGGTCACCGCCCCGGCGGGCGGCGGTTGCGCGGCAGGCGCGAGAGGGCGCGGCGCCCCGGAGCGCTTCTTTCGCAGGATGCCTTCGAGCCAGTAACGGCTCTCCTCCACGACGAGCGTCGCGTCGATTACGTCGCCCGGGGCGAGGGCCCTCGTGACCTCGAGCGCTCCGTGTGTCGGGAACAGCATCGTCATCGCTCCCATGAAACCGGGGACCGCATCGTGCTCGACGAGCACGTCGGCGCCGCCGTTTTTCACATCGCGCACGATCCCGTGGAAGGGGTACCGTTTGGCGGAGGCGGATTGGTCCTCCCCGCGTGACTCCTTCCGATGACACGCCGACAGAGCGGCCAGAACGAGAAGAAGGGCGAAGGCGCCGCTCCGAGAGGACGGGAGGCGACGGGGCGGGAGGGAATCCCTCTCACCCCGACCCTCTCCGGAAGCGCAGGGAGACGGAGGTCGCGGGATCACATCGCCATTCAACGCGACAGACCCGCGCGATCTTCCGCGGTGAAGCCTCCCCTGAGAGAAACCCGCGGCACGCTCACGGGATTTCGAACGTCACGGACGTCCAGATGCTTTCCCAGTCGGCGTCGACGCCTTTGGGCGCGGCAACCATGTGGACGGCCTCCACGAGCCACACGCCCCGGCGGGGTAGACGCAGCGTGACGCTGCCGTCCCTGCCCGACCGGACGGTCAGGGTCTTGCCCGGATCGTCCCGGCTGATCGCCTTCACGAGCGCGCCCCCGAGAGGCTTGTCCTCGTAGGTGAGGCGAAACTTCATCGGCGATCCGGAGCCAGCCTCTTCACGCCACGACGCGGGGTCGCTGCCAAGCTGCAGCTCCAGGGTGAGACCAAGATGCCTGTCGTACTCGCGCCCTCTCGGGCCCGCGAACACGATTGATTTGACGCTGCGGGAAAAGACTTCGCGGCCCGGCTTCTGCCGCTCGCCGCGCTTCTCACGCTCCTTCAAAACCTGATCGAGCCCCTGTTCGGCCAGATACTTCTCGAACTTCTCCGCTTCGAGCGTCACCGGAGAACGGTCGCTGCGGTATCCGATCACCGCCAGACCTGGTGTTTCGATCCGCGCAAACCCGGCGGGGTCGTTTCCGGGAAGTCCCGGCAGGGGCGCCTCCCCGAGCGCCGACACGAGGAAGAACCGCTTGATTCGCCGGTCGTCGCGCGGAACCGGCTCGCCCTGAAAATGTTCTCCGACCCTCAGGGCGACGGTAAAGTCCTGATGCGCGGCCGGACGAAACGTGGAAGGCTCGATCCAGAAGTCGTGCGCGGAGAGGGCCGCAGGCAGCAGCGTCAGAAGAAGCGCCGGCCAGAGGCGCCTCATTTCGCAGAAGGCGCGGTCAGGTACGCCGCGAGGCGGTCCCGGTCCACGTTGCCGCCCGAGAGGATCACCCCGACCTTCTTTCCCGAAAAATCCGCCTTCCGGTGCCGCACCGCCGCCGCGCCGGCAACCCCGGAGGGCTCGACCAGCACCTTCATCCGTTCGAGCATCCAGCACAGTGTCTCCACCATCTCATCGTCGGATACGAGCAGAACGCCCTCGACGGTTTCCTGGACGATCGGGAAGGTGAGCTTTCCCGGAGAGCAGACCTGGAGGCCGTCCGCGATCGTGCGCGGCACGTCGATCGAAACGCGCTCCCCTTTCTCGAGCGACTCCGCGGTATCGGCGGCGGTCACCGGCTCCGTCCCGTAGACGGCGATCTGCGGCTTTAGGTGGCGCGCCGCAAACGCGCATCCGGCGATCAATCCGCCGCCGGAAACGGGGACGACGAGGGCGTCGAGGTCCGGAACCTCCTCTAAGAGCTCGACCGCGGCCGTGGCGGCGCCCGCCATGATCCGGTAATCGTCGAAAGGCGGCACGAGGAGCGCGCCGCGGTCGCGCACGAGCTTCTCGCCGATCTCGTCGCGGCTCTCGGAGTACCGATCGTAGAGGACGACTTCCGCTCCATAGCCTCGCGTCGCGGCGAGCTTCGCGGCGGGGGCGTCGCGAGGCATGACGATTGTGGCTTTGAGTCCCAGGATTTTCGACACGAGCGCCACCGCCTGCGCATGGTTGCCCGAGGAATAGGCGACGACCTCGGTAAACTTCGAGATCTCCGACTCGGCCTTGATCTTGTTGTAGGCGCCGCGGAACTTGAACGCGCCGGCCCGCTGGAGATTCTCCGCTTTGAAGAACACGGAGGCGTTCGCCGCGTCGTCGAACTGCCGCGAGCGCAGGACGGGCGTGCGAATCGCGACGCCGGTCAGACGCCTCCGCGCCTCTTCGATCCGGGCAAAAGTCAGCATGGGAGGGGGCCAGAAGTCGGAAAACGGAAAACGGGAAACGGGAAACGAATGGAGCGGGAATCGCTCATCGCGCCAGCACGAAAGGAGCGCCCGTCGTTTCTCGCCAGTCGCGGATGGCGTTTAAGGCGCGGTCCACCATTCGGCGGCGGCGCTCCGCCTTGTCGCGGATGGGCGAGTGAGAGGAGTCCTCGATCAACCCGAACGTCACGTTCATCGGCTCGAATTTCTCCGTCGGAGGGCGGTCGGAGCAGTGCCGCGCGAGCGATCCGATCGCCGTCGTCGCTGGGATCTCGACGGGCTCGCGTCCCTCGAGCGTCTGCGCGATCGTGCGGCCGACCGCGAGACCCGTCGCCGCGCTCTCGACATATCCCTCGACCCCCGTGATTTGCCCGGCAAACGAGATCCGCGGCTCGCGGCGCATTCGCCACAGCCGATCGAGATGTGCGGGGGCGCGAATGTACGTGTTGCGGTGAAGCATTCCGTAGCGAGCGAAGGACGCGTTCTCGAGACCCGGAATCTTGCGGAAGATGCGCTGCTGCTCGGCGATCTTCAACTTCGTCTGAAAGCCGACGAGGTTGTAGTGCGCCTTCGCGAGATCGTCCTGGCGCAGCTGCACGACGGCCCAGGGAATGCGGCCGGTCGAGGGCTCGGGCAGTCCCATGGGCTTCATCGGACCGTGCCGGAGGGTCTCTGAGCCGCGCTCCGCCATGACCTCGATCGGGAGGCACCCCTCGAAGTAGATGCCCTTCTCAAAATCGTGGATCGGCACCGTTTCGCCGGCGAGGAGATCTGTCATCAGCTCCTCGTACTGATCGCGCGAGAGGGGGCAATTCCAGTAATCCGCGCCGCCGCCCTTTCCGTACCGGGACATCGCGTACATCTTCGAAAAATCGAGGCTGTCCGCGACGACCACGGGAGCGATGGAGTCGTAGAAGTAGAGGTCCTCCGTCCCCAGGAGCCGCCCGATCTCCGCGTCCAGCGCCGCGGACGTGAGCGGCCCCGTTGCGATCACGACGTGCCCTTCCCGGGGAATTTCCCGGACCTCCTCCCGGACGACCTCGATCTCGGGGAGGCTCGACAGGGCGGCCGTGACTGCGGCGGAGAAGACGTCGCGGTCCATGGCGAGCGCGTCCCCGGCCGGCAGCGCGGCGGCCCGGGCGCTTCTGACGATGACGGAGTCGAGCTCCTCCATTTCGCGCTTCAGAAGCCCGACGGCGTTCAACGGATTGTCGGACCGGAAGGAGTTCGAGCAGACGAGCTCAGCGAACCGGTCCGTGCGATGGGCGGACGTGGTCACCTTCGGGCGCATCTCGAAGAGACGCACCGCGTGGCCCCGCCGCGCCAGCTGCCAGGCGCACTCCGAGCCCGCGAGCCCGGCGCCGATAATCGTGACGGGCTCGGAGTCCACGCCGGCAATTCTATCCGCCGGGCTTCGACTTCCTCCGGGCGATCGGCACGACGAAACGGATCGACGTGAGCCGCGGCGAGAACGCCGCGATCTTGTTGTCGACGAGACCGGCGGAGAGGCCCGCCTTCTGCACGTCCAGCCACATGAAGGGGAATTCGAGCTCCGCGGCGAACGGCTTCTTCGGCAAAACGGTCCAGAGCGATCCCGAGCGGGCCAGACTCTTCTCGAGTGTCCGGAAGAACCCGGTCAGGGAGCCCTCCGCCGGAACTTCCGCGAGAATCCAGGCGATCGGACCGGCGGGGACTTCGGGAACCCGTTCGACCAGCGGCCCGAAGATCTCGCGGACCGTCCGGGTGAACTCGGGCGAAGCTCCGACGGCGAAGGCCGGGGCATCCCCCGGAAGAGAGAACTTCGACCACGGCGCGGCCGTCATTTCGGTCGTTCGTAGATCGGAACCAGGAAGACCGCCTCGAGGTCTGGCCCCAGGACCGGCACGGAGACGGCGAGCTGCCAGTACGTGCACTGGTCCTTCGAGAGGTCGGTTCCCGGCTGATTGGCCGGCACCTCCATTGCGATCGGAAAGGACGTCATCGTCCCCTGAGCGAAAGCGGGGAGAGTCTGCGTTGCCGACCAGGCCTCGTAGGCGCGCATGGCGGCCGCGGCGGCCGGAACATCCTCCGCCGTGTCCGAATCACCCGCATCCGCATCGGCCGACGCATCGTTCAACCGCTGCTCGATGCGCCGCAGCGTCACCTGCGGCGGGCCGGTCGGCCGCATCGCGCGCGTCGTTTGAAAGACGGCTTCGAAACGGCCGCCCGTGAACGAGGGGAACGTCCGCCAGGCAAGCCTCGGGGTTCCGACGCGGACCGCCTGCACCATTTTGCGGAGCGTGTCGTAGAGGACGAGGACCGCGACGAGATCGAAAAGGCCGAGGACGAGAGACACGATCACGCGGGCGCCCGCGGCCATGTGGACCGTCCAGAGGAAGTTCAAGAACCCGATAAAGAGGAAGAAGATGAGGCGACCGACCACCGCCCGGAAGCCGCTCTCCGAGCCGTCGGGGCCCGCACCCGAGGTGTCCCAGTCGTTGTCGCTCGTCCACGGCGCTCCGTTTCGCGGCGCCGGTGCTCCGCTCTTGCGGAGGATGGTCTTCGCGCCGAGCGTCGTCACGAGCACACCCGCGAGCGCGAACACCCCGCCGAAGAGGATCGGAAGGAACGTTTTCTTGTCCGCCGCGTCGATGCGGTGCGACGCCAGAGTCATGACCGCGATGCCGGCCCCGAGGAACGGAAGCCCCATGCATCCCGGCACGAAGCCCTCGGCGTACTTCTTCAGGAAAACGGGCGTGTCGCCCGCGGGGCCCGGGTCCGTAAATTCCGCATAGAGCCGGCGGAGCGAACCCCTCGTCGTGCCGGGCGGGCGCGGGGAGCGGATCGGGAGGGCGACCGGCTTCAGCGATTTCCGCGGGCTCACCACCCGCCGCCGCCACCGCCGCCCGAGCTGCCGCCGCCCCCGCCTCCCCCGCCGCCGCCAGACGAGCTCGGTGCCGAGACACCTGCTGCGAGAGCCCCGGCCGCCACCGCCCAGGAGCCCGACGAGCCGCCGCCGCCGGAGAAGCCGCCTCCGCCCGTGAACCCGCTCGAGTCTCCGGAAAACCCGGGCGACGAAGACGACGGTGAAGAACCGCTTCGCGATCCGGACGACCCTGCGCCTGCGGTGGCCGCCGCGGCGCCGCCGAACGACCGGAACCAGCGATCGACCGAGGGACCCAGCCCGAACGCCGCGATCCACGGGAACCAGGCGTCCTTCATGCGCGGGACCTGTTTCGAAAGCTCCCGTTCGAAGAACCGGCGCGCCGCGGCGAGCTCCTTGCGCCGCGCGACTTTCTTGGGACCGCTGCGGGTCCGGGCGGCATTGAAGAGGTTTTGAATCACGGCGAGCTGGAGTAAGAGCAGCCCGATCAGGGACGGGAGCGGCGTGACCCCCGAGCCGGACAGGCCGCGCCACCAGCTCCAGAGGAAAAAGGCCGGCACGAAGAGAAAAGACAGCGACCAGGGCGCGAGCCCCTCCATCCGCTTCTGATAGCGGAGGGCGGCGATCGCCCCGATCCCCCAGAAGAAGCCCGTCGTGATCGCCGCTGAGACGAGGAACCCCCAGCCGGTCGCGCCGCGCAGGGGGTCGGAGACGAGCAGGGCCACTCCGGCGAGAAAAAGCGCGAACGTCGGCCCTCGCGGGGGCCGACCGGAACGGTCCTGAAAGTCGGCGTGCCGGGCGAGCCTCTCGCGCAGACCGGCTTCGATCCTGTTCGCCGGGTCGAAGCCACTGCTCTTGTAGTGCTTCTTGATCTCGGATGTGGAGGTCTCGGTGCGCCCGCCGAAAAACAGCCCCTCGAGCAGCTTCCGCTCGTACCCCTGGAAGGAATCGATCGGCGCCCGGAGACGCATCGTCATTTCTTTCTCGGACGCGTTCGTCTCGAGCTTTTTTTGAGCGGTCAACCGCGCGAGAACCGCGGTGACCTCGGGCGCTCCGATGGAATCGTCCCAGAGCGCTCCCGCCTCCTCGGGCAGCAGCGAGAAGAGGCGCTGATCGAGCCACGCCTCGTCGATGGCGTTTGAGGGCGCGGGCTCGCGGAAACGACCGAGCGTCGCCTCGCGGCGGTAGAAGGCGACTCCGATCAGCAGAGTGCCGAGGAGCAGTGTGGCGAAAATCGCC
>JBDUBI010000169.1:0-6635 GCA_040004225.1 Acidobacteriota bacterium | reverse complement strand
AACGTGGACGTTGTTGCGGGCGAGGACGTCGGGGTTCATCTGGTTGATCCTCCTGCGGATTGGGGAGACGCATTGTACGAGAGCCCGGGGGGCGATTGAAGAGCAGCTCTGCGTGGCGGGGTGAGGAGTCGGGAGCGGGCGCCGCGCGCGTTCACGTATCCTCCGGAAAACAGTCGAAGGAGGCTTTATGCGATCGATCCGAAAGTCGCGCCGCGGAATCGCCGGGCTATTCGCCGCCGTCACACTTGTGGCCGCGGGATGCTCCGGAAAGCTGACCGCGGAGAACTACGCGAAGGTGACGAACGGGATGACACAAGCGCAGGCGGAGGCGGTCCTGGGACCCGGGTCGGAGCAGGCGAGCTCCGGAGTTGCGGTGCCGGCGCTGCCCGCGGGAGTCCCGCCGACCGCGGCGAACGCCACCGGGATCGGCGCGCCGGGGACCACCGTGACGACGAAGGTGCTCGTCTGGCGCAAGGGCGACAAGATGATCACGGCGACGTTCATGAACGATCAGATGATTGCGAAGACGCAGGTGGGCTTGTAGGCGCTCGCCCCGCGAGAGAGTCGGGTGAGCTTTCTCCCTCTCCCCGCGCCCGGCAAGGGGAGAGGGTTGGGGTGAGGGCGAGTGTAAGAGCAGGCCGGCCAGTGAGGAAGACCTACTCCTCCAATACTGTTTCCTTCGTCTCTCGCTTCGCTGCGCCGGGTCCCGCGGGAAAATGCGCGGCGAGCTCTTTTCCGGTCGCCTCGATGCCGGCGAGAAGGCCGCCGTTGAAATCTCCCGCCTTAAAACAGCTCGAGATCCTCGCCGCGAGCGACGTCCAGAACGCGTCTCCCAGCTTCTCGTGCAGCGCCCTGTCGCCCCAGACGTGAAACATCCGCCGGCCCGGCACCACCACGATCAGCGCGCCGTTGTGTTGCGGAAGCGCCGTCAATCCCAGCCGGTACGCCGTCAGCTCCGCGATGTGCTCGAGCGGCCCGCGCAGTCTCGGCAGCACCGCGACGCGGATGCTTCCGGTGGTCGTCCGCTCCCCCTCGTGGATCGCCTTCTCGAGCTTCGAGCGGTCGAGCTGCGAGAGGAACCTGTTTCGATGACGTCCGAGCATCAGGTCCTCAGCGTCACCAGGACCCCGAGGCGCCGCCGCCACCCGAGAACCCCATGCCTCCGACGAATTTTCCCCCGGCCTCTCCGAGTGTCTCGCCGGCGACCTTCGAGAGCGCCCCGCCGATGACGCCCCCGATCGCGAAGCCGGCGAGCTGAAAGAGCATCGTCTTCGGCTCCGTGATCCAGAGATACAGGTAAAAGCCGAGAAGGTAGAAGAGAAGACAGGCCCCCACGATGCCGAAAAAGAGTGGAGCTTTCTCGTCCGGGCCGGTGAAAACCCGCGCGGGATGCAGCAGGACCCACAGTGGCGAGTGGACGGAGACGGTGTTCCTGCCGGCGAACCGTTCGTCGAGCGTCGACGCGACGCGCACGATCGTGCGGGCGGAGTTGGGACCGGTCAGGCCCTCCCAGACGTCGCGCGCCAGGTCTAGGGAGACCTTTTTCGGAAGGAGGCCTTCGACTTTTTTTCCGCAGGCGATCGATCCCCAACCCTTCGCCGTGAAGGCAAAAAGCACGGCGCCCGTTTCGAGCTCCGGCCGGTCGCGGCGCCATTGTTCGAACGCGGCGTCAACCCACCGATCGACGTCCGGATTGCTGAAGTCGCCGAGAGCGAGGGTCAGGCCCGGCGGGTCGATGGCCGCGATGATCGTGTGACCCGAAGACTTCGCGAGAGCCGCCAGGTCGCGTTCCAGGCGATCGCGGTCCGCGTCGGAGAACCGGCCGCTCCCGTCGAGCACGAACGACCGAGGGACCGGCGAGAGGAACGACGGGCGCCGGCGGTGAAGCGCCTCCGCGGGGGCCTCGAGGCGCCGGTCGAGCTCGTTGATGAGCTCGTCGATTTCCCGCCCGGCCGAGGCGGAATCGGTCCAGGTCAGCGGCGGCAGGCCGGCGAGGGCCTCCTCGTACTCTTTGGGAATCGCGGGCCCGAGGACCAGACGCGACTCCCTTTCGGCGGCGAACGCGAGAAGCAGGATCGACTCGTCGGGCAGCCGCTTTTCAGTCGCGTGCCAGCGCGTTAAGACTTCCTGCGCTCTGTCGGCGAGGTTCGCGCCGTCCGCCGACGGGAGCGTCGCGATGTAGAGCGGGCACCCGGTCGCGCGGGTGAAGAAGTCCTGCCGAGTGCGGATCGATCGCGCGGCCTCCGCCGGGAGGATCCGGGCGGCGTCGGAATATTGGCCCTCCGGGGCGCGGAGGACGTCGGCGGCCGGGGCGGCGGCGAGGAGTGCGAGGGATGCGAGCAGCAGGATCAGGAGTTTCCGCATGAGGGGCCGACGGATTTTAGCGGGTCCGGTGCGACGGGGGCCCGGGTTGGTTGTGGGGGCGATTCGATACTGATTCGACTTCGAGGGAGAGGGCCCTGCCTCACCCTTCCCTCTGCCCGGGCGCGGGGAGAGGGTCTATCTCGGGGCTTCTCAGCGGGCCCGCGCGGATCGAGGGTCTTTCTCTCGGCTTCTCCGCGGCGCGGGCAGGGGCTCATCTCCCCGGTTGCGGGGAGACGGTCATCTGGCGGCTTTCCCCGCCTCGAACTCTAGAGGTAGCGGTCGCGCAGGATTTCGAGGTGGTGGTCGAGGTGGCCCGCGGTGATGTACGCGAGCGCCCGCACCGTGAAGGGATTGTCGCTGGCGATCCCGCGACGCTTCCAGGCCTCGGGCGAGAGGTTGCGAAAGAAGGTCACGGTGGCGCCGCGCACGGCGCGCAGATCCTCGACATGGTCCGCCCAGGAAATCTCGTGAGCGCCCGCGTGCGCCGCGGCGGTGTCCTGGTCGAAGCTCGGGAGCGGCGTCTCGTTTCCGCGGGCGAACCAGAACGCGCGCGCAAGGAAGACGCGCTCGGTGTCGTTCACGTGATTCAGAAGCTGGCGCAGGCTCCATTTGTCCGGGGCATACCGGTGGACGGACTTCTCCTCCGGGATGGCGGAGAGAACCGCCAGAGACTCGCCCAGCTGAGTGTCCAGCCGCTCGACGATGTCGCACGCCGGGATGCGGTCGATGTAACGGGAGTAGTAAGGCGCCGCCTCGTCCTGGCCGGGAGCTTCGTGCATGTACCGAATCCTATCCCCGCCGCCGCCGGTGCGTCCGAGAGAATCGGGGTCGCGGACTGCGATCCTGCGTCCCCTTCCCCATCACTCGAGAGCGGACCGTGCGGATCCTGGCGGGTCCGCCGGTCCAGAGAGCGCGCCCCTCACCCCGACCTCTCCCGCCGGGCGAGGGGGTGGAGTAGAGGATCGCCGTCATGAGGCTCGGACAGGGACGAAGCCGCTCGGAGACCCGTGCAGAATTCCCGGGAAGGGGTTATGGTTCTCGATACATCATGAAACGAAATCTCGCCTTCCTCGCGCTTCTGCTCCTCGGCTCCGCCACGGCCTTCGCCGAGACTCGCAACCCGCAGACGGCGGCAAAACCCGCGGCCGGGTTCGAGAACTCGCTTCTGGAGGACGTTGTCCGGATGACCCGGGCGCAGCTTCCCGAGTCGAGCATCATCGCGTTCGTCCGGTCCCGGCGCTCGCGGCTGGAAACGGACGTGACGGCGAGCGACCTGATCCGGCTCCACGGCGCCGGAGTCAGCGACAACGTCGTCTCGTACATCGCGCGCGTCACCGGAATCGAGGAGCGATCTTCCTCCTGGAGAAACCGCGAGCGGTCGAGCGAAGGCCAACGGGGCTGGGACCGCGAGCGGGAAGAGGACCGGGATCGGGATCGGGACCGGGACCGGGATATGGACCGCGACCATCAAGACTCCGATGTTGATCGGGACGGCGTCGTCGCGTACGACGGCCCCGGGAGCCGCGACGACTCCGATGACGGCGACATCGAGGCGTACGCCCGGCCCTATCGGTCGGTCTACGACTCGTGGCCGGGCTGGTGGGACTACCCCTACTGGTGGGGCATCTCTCCGTACTGGGGAAGCGACTTCTTTTATGGCGGCGGGGGCCGGTTCCACGGAGGGCACGGTCGCGACCGCGGATGGCATCGCGGGGATGGCGGGGACCGGCACCGCGGGGATGGCGGGGACCGGCATCGCGGCGATGGCGGCGACCGGCACCGCGGGTCTTCGGGCGAGGGCCCGAGCCGGAGCGGCGCCCCCTACGGAGGGTCGCACGGCGGAAGCCCGCACGGGGGAAGCTCGCACGGGGGAAGCTCGCACAGCGGCGGCAGCCACGGAGGCGGAAGCCACGGCGGCGGCGGGCACGGCGGTCGCCACTGAGCGCGTAGCCCGGATGCGGCGCGCAAGCGCCCGGGCGTGAGGCGTCGGGAAGAGAAGGCGGGCCAGGTGCCCGCCTTTTTCCTGCGCGCGCGAAAGTGGCTTCTCCGTTGGCGACAAGTGGACTCGGCCCGATAAGGGTTCCGGAGCGTCCCCCGGAGGATCCCCGCACGTGGGCGCCCGAGACAGACCGTCTCGACGCGGTCAGCCGCGCAGCACCTTGACCATCTTCAACGTGTCGGTTGCAAAGCCGAGCCGCTCGTACAGCGCCCGCGCCCGCTCGTTCTTCTCGAAGACCGCGAGCGTCAGAAAGCGGTGACCGCGGGCGCTCGACCACTCCTCCCCCGCCGCCATCAGCGCACGCCCGACGCCCGCCCCTTCCGCACCGGGGACGACGACGACGTCGGAGACATGACCGTGGGTTTCGCCGGTGAAGAAATCCTCCGCCGCGTGCACGTGGATGAAGCCGAGCCGCCGGCCCTCCTCATCCTCGGCGACCATCACCACCGCATCGGCGCCGCCGGCCGTGAGCGACTGGTCGATCCACGAGGCCACGGCGGCATCCATCTGCTCGCGCGGGCGCCACGGCGGCGGACCGAAGTCGTGGAGGCGGGCCGAAAGAGGAAGGAGCCACGCCCGATCGTCGGCGGTGGCGGCGCGCAGGCGGATGGTAACGCTCATCGCGCGCTCCCAGGGCGCATCGGGCAGGGTCCCTTCCCCGCTAGTGCTGATCGACGCGGACCTGCGTGATCGCGCGGCGGCGGTCGGACTGCCGCCGATCGCCTCCCGAGCGGCGGTCCTCGGCGGCAGGCGGCGCGAGCACGGCCTCGAGCTCCGCCAGGAGATCGTTGGTCGGATCCTGGATCGAGCCGAGCGTCCAGGCTTCGAGCGCCTCGGTCGGCATCCCGATGACGGCGTTCAAGGCGGCGGCGACGCGGCGCGCCTCCTCGACGGACTGCACGGCCGCAACAGCTTCGCCCGTCCCGTCGAACACCGCCTTGCCGATCGCGTACCACGGCTTGAGCTCGGTCACGGACGTGAGCCTGTCTTCCGCTCTGGCTTCCATTTAAGCGCTTCCATGGATGGCGTCGATAAATTTTCCCCAGACCGCGGCGTCGGCGGGTGATGCCTTCGTCGGGGGCCGGTAGTTCACGAGGATGACACGATCGTCGACCCCGTGTCCCAGGTACAGCATGTAGACCTCCGCCCCGTTGGCCGTGTGACCTCCGATAACGAGTCCCGGATAGCGGCCGAAAGCCCGATGCGTGATTTTCGCGTTGGCCACGCCGCTTCCGGCCAGGTTCTTCACCAGATTCGGCTCTCCCGAAAATTTGCCGCTTTTGGCGTCGAACTGGATGTTTCCGGCCAGATGCACCCAGAAAACACCGGTTGCGACCTTGTCGAAGTGGGCGCCCTTCGGGTCGGCGAGCGCGCGGGCGAGGTCCGCGGGCGTTCCCCAGAAACACCCCACCTGCGGGCCGCGTTTCGGATTGTTCGGGACGAAGTCCGCCGGAAACGAGAACGTCAGCGGGATCGGAGGGATGTGGCCGCAGGTCGCGACCGCGAAGTCCGCGGGCTTCCACGCCGGTTTCGGCGCGGTGGCCGCGGTCGCCGCGGCGCGAGCGGGAAGAGGCGCGGGGAGGGAGAGGGTCGCGAGAAGGAGAGCAACGAAGACGCCGGGGCGAAGGACCGCTCCGCCCCGGCGCGAACGGACGAGTCTCAGCGACGCTCCGGCAGGCGTGATTTAGCTGCAGCCACTCGTCGCCCCGCAGTTCATGCACTTGTAGCAGGCCGCGCTCCTCACCATGATGCTGCCGCACTCGTGGCAGGCGGGCGCGTCCGTGCTGGTCTCGAAGGCCACGAGCGAGTTCGACGTTTCGCCCGCCGTCGTGCTCCGCGCGGCCACCGCCTGCTCCGTCACGGGCGCGGGCGCCTGCGATGGCATGTCGCGCGAGATGACCCCGATCGCTTCCTTCTCCTCGGCCGAGAGAAACTTCGAACCCATCCACTTGAAGATGTAATCGACGAGAGACTTTGCGATCGGGATCTCGGGGTTCTTCGTGAAGCCCGCGGGCTCGAAGCGCATGTGCGTGAACTTGTTGACCAGCGCCTCTAAGGGAACGCCGTACTGGAGCGTCAGGCTGATGGCCGTCGCGAACGAGTCCATCAGGCCCGAGATCGTGGAGCCTTCCTTGGACATCCGAAGGAAGATCTCGCCCGGCTTCCCGTCGTCGAAGAGACCGACCGTGACGTAGCCCTCGTGCCCCGCGACGTTGAACTTGTGGGTGATCGACCGCCGCTCGTCGGGAAGCTTCCGGCGGAAGGGCGTCGG
>JBDUBI010000108.1:0-6645 GCA_040004225.1 Acidobacteriota bacterium | reverse complement strand
TTCTGCAGCCAGTCCCAGGCGGGAGCGTTCAAGACCTCGCCCGCGCAGAAGACGCGCTCGAGCGTCGAGATATCGCACGCTCGAGCTGCTTCTTCGCCGTAACGCATCAGGAGGCGCACGGCCGTCGGAGAAGTGAACAGGCCGGTGACGCCGAACTCCTCGACGATCTTCCAGACCGCGTCGGGCGCGGGATGATCGATCGAGCCTTCGTAGGCGAGCGTCGTCGCGCCCGCGAGCAGCGGGGCGTAGACGATGTAGCTGTGGCCCACGATCCATCCGATGTCGGACGTGGACCACCACACCTCGCCGGCGCGAAGGCCCAGGCACCACCGGCCCATGCTGGCGACGTGCACCTGGTAGCCGCCCTGCGTGTGCACGGCAAGCTTTGGCTTCGCGGTGGTGCCCGACGTGGCGAGAATGAAAGCGGGCTCGTTCGACTCGACCTCGACGTGCGCGCCGCTTTGCCCTTTCCCCCGCAGAAGGAATTCGTCCCAGAGAAGATCCCGCCCGCTCCGCATCGGGGCCGCTGGCGCGCCGCGGTTCAAGACGATCACATGCTGGACGTCATGCGGCTCGCCCTCGAGCGACGCGTCGACGATTCCCTTCAGAGGGACGTCCTTGCCCTTGCGATACGTAACGTCGGTTGCAAAAATGAGCCGCGAGCCGCTGGCTCGAATCCGGTCGCCCAGGGCACGTTCGCCGAACCCCGCGAAGACGACCATGTGGATGGCGCCGATGCGCACGGCCGCCAGCATGAGCATGATCGCTTCGGGGCAGGTCGGCATGTAAATCGTGATCCGGTCGCCCTTCCCGATCTTCAGGCCGCGCAGCGCCGCCGCAACCCGCTCGACTTCATGGCGCAGCTGCGCATAGGTGAAGAGGCGCCGCTCTCCCCGCTCGTTGACGTAAACGAGCGCCGCCTGCCCGCCGCGTCCCCGCTGCACGTGATGGTCGAGCGCGTTGAAGCAGAGGTTCGTCTGTCCGCCCTCGAACCAGCGAAACGTCGGCGGCTCCCACGAGAACGCCCTGTCCCACGGGCGAAACCACGGCAACTCCCGGGCGGCGCGGGCCCAGAATTCTTCCGGGTCGGCGAGGCCGTCCTCGAGCCACCGCCGCACAATGGGGTTGATCAGGTCCACGGGAGGTCCCCTCCGGGATTCCGGGACCCGGTCTCAGACGGCCGGTGCCGGCGGGTTGGCATCATGCGTGGGACTCCGCCTTTTCGATCGTCATGTGCGCCGGCCGGGCGCCCGGCGAGCCCGAGGCGCGGTGCGCAGGTCGAGCTCCGCCACGAGCTTCCGGGGCGCCACGGCGCGAAAGCTCTCCTCGATCCACGCCGTCAGGATCTCCACCGGCGGATCCTCACCCGGCGCGAACTTCGCGGTCACCCATCCCGACTTGCCGAGGCCGTAGCCGGTCGGAGCCGTGAACGGCAGGTCGAGCGCGTCGCCGCTCGACACCGGCAGCTTCACCGCCAGCGACAGACCGCCCTCCTCGGGCGGCTTTCCCAGAAAAACGAACACCCTGGCTCCAACCTTCGCGACCCGCTCGCCCCAGGGGAAGTCCTCGTGCGCTCCCGGCAGCTTCAGGGCGAACGCGCGAAGCGTGGAGGAGGGATCGGCCGGCCGGGGCATGCCGGGAAGTTATCAGGTGTCCGCCGTAAGGTCCCGACCCATGACTTCTCGCCGTGCGCCCTTCGCCCTTCGCCCGGCGCTTCGCACTCTCTCTCGCCTCGCCCCTCCGCCCTCGCCGGGCGAAGCGCTAGGATTCCCCCATGAAAGCCATTCGTGTCGCGGAAGCGGGCGGGCCCGAGGTCCTGCGGTGGGAAGAGGTGCCGACCCCGGCGCCGCAGGAAGGCGAGGCGCTCGTGTCGATCGAGGCGGCCGGCGTCAACTTCATCGACGTCTATTTCCGGACGGGCCAGTACAAATCTCCTCTGCCGTTTACCGTGGGCATGGAAGGAGCGGGGACCGTCGCAGCCGTCGGCGCCGGTGTCCGGGATTTTTCGCCCGGCGACCGGGTCGGGTCCGTCAACTTCGCGGGGTCTTACGCGCAGTTCGCGACCGCGCGCGCGGACCGGCTGGTCAAGATCCCCGACGGGGTCTCGACCCACCAGGCGGCGGCGGCGCTCCTCCAGGGAATGACGGCGCACTACCTGACGCACGCAACCTATCGGCTGCAGGCCGGCGACTTCTGCCTGGTCCACGCCGGCGCGGGAGGCGTCGGCCTTCTCCTGTGCCAGATCAGCCGCCGGATGGGCGCCCGGGTCATCGCGACTGCGGGAGGTCCGGACAAGGAGCGGCTGGCCCGCGAGGCGGGCGCGGAAGACACGATCGACTACCGGACGAAGAACGTCGCGGAGGAAGTCCGCCGGATCACCGGGGGAAAGGGAGTGAAGGTCGTCTACGACTCGGTCGGCCACGACACGTTCGAGGGAAGCCTCGACTCTCTCTCGTTGCGGGGGACCCTGGCGCTCTTCGGGCAGTCGAGCGGGAAGGTCGCACCCGTCGATCCGCAGATCTTAAACACGAAGGGATCGCTCTTCCTGACCCGCCCGACCCTCGCGCACTACGTCGCGGCGAAAGAGGAGCTCGCGGAGCGCTCCGGAGATGTGCTCGGATGGATCGCCGCGGGCGAGCTGTCGATCCGGATCTTCCGCGAGATCCCGATGGAGCAGGCGGAGGAGGCGCACCGTCTCCTCGAGGGCCGCAAGACGACCGGGAAGGTCCTTCTGGTTTCCCGGGCGGCGTCCCGCAATGCCCCGCCGGCGCGTTAGCATCCGGCGAGTGAGCCCGCGGCCCGTCCGGATCTCCCGTTGAAGAAAGGCGCCATCGCCCGGCTCGCGGCGGCCCACCTTTGCGATGACGTGAACCAGGGAGTCATCCCGGCCCTCATTCCCTTCTTTGTCTCGGAACGAGGGTTCTCGATCGCGGCCGCCGCCGGCCTGGTCTTCGCGTCGAACGTCTCTTCGTCCGTCCTGCAGCCTCTCTTCGGGATGCTGGCGGACAAAAAGAGCACCCCGTGGCTCGTCCCGGCGGGACTCTTCCTCGCCGGGGCGGGCGTGGCGGCCGCGGGCCTCGCTCCCACCTACGCCCTGGTGCTCGCCTGCGCGGGAGCCACGGGAGTCGGGGTCGCCGCGTTTCATCCGGAAGCGGCGCGGCAGGTCTACTTTCAATCCGGAGAGAAGAGAGCGACCGCGATGAGCTTCTTCGCGACCGGTGGCAACCTCGGCTTCGCAATCGGTCCCGCGATCGCGACCCCGATCCAGATCGCCTTCGGGCTTCGCGGAACCGTTCTCATGATCCTCCCCGCGTCCGCGATGGCGCTGGCGCTCGTCCGCGCCGGGGCTTTGCGCGCCCCTTTACCGGCCGCCGGGGGGTCAACGGCTCCGCCCGCGGGCGGCGACCGCTGGGGCCCTTTCGCGCGGCTCTCCGGTCCGGTGCTCTGCCGCGCCATCGTGTTCTACGCCCTGAACACGTTCGTCCCGCTCTACTGGATCCGGGAATTCGGCGCCTCGAAAGCCGCGGCGGGGGTCGCGCTGACGGTCATGCTCTCGGCGGGCGTCGTGGGGACTCTGGCCGGGGGATGGCTCGCCGATCGATTCGGCAGGCGCACCACCGTGCTCGTCTCGATGGTCCTGCTCTTCCCGCTTCTGCTCGCGTTCGTCGGCTCGCATCGCGCGGACGTGGCTCTGGCGCTCATGGTCCCGATCGGCCTGGCTCTTTACGCGCCCTTTTCCGTCATGACGGTGATGGGTCAGGAATATCTTCCGGGACGCGTGGGGACCGCCTCGGGACTGACGATCGGGCTCGCCGTGACGCTCGGCGGTCTGGCGGCGCCGCTCCTCGGCCGAATCGCCGACGTCCGAGGGGTGAGGGCGGCGGTTTCCACGGTCGTGTTCGTGCCCCTCCTGGGGGCCGCCGTGGCCCTGACCCTGCCACGGGAGAGCCGCCGAAAAGCCGGGGCCGTCTCGCAACGGACGGAGAAGCCATGACCCTGTTCGGAGCGCGCTGCCGTAAAATCCGGCCTTTCCCCATGAGTCCCCCGTCGTGAACCCGATCGAGCGCGTTCGCGTCGTTGCGCGCGATGGAGAGTCCGAGACGGAGCGGGAGGACTTGCTCGCCGTCGAAGAGCCCCTCGAGATCCGCCTCCGCGTGGCGGGCGCTCCCCGGGCCGAGCCTTTTGTCACGACCATGCGCACTCCGGGACACGACGAGGAGCTGGCCGCGGGTCTTCTCTTCGCCGAGGGGGTCCTGGCCGGCCGGTCCGACCTTCTCGATCTCTCCCGTCCGTCCGACCCCCGCGTCGACCCCGAGCTGCGCGCAAACGTCCTGGTCGCCACGGTGTCTCCCGAGGCTCTCGCGCGCAGCCAGTCCCTCCGGAGGCGCACTGTCATGGGCTCCGCGTGCGGAGTCTGCGGCAAGACGTCGATCGACAACGTCCTTTCGGAGGACCGCCCTCCCCTGCCGTCGGGGTTCCGGCTGGACCCGCGGGTGCTCGTGCGCCTGCCGGATCTCCTCCGGGCGGGCCAGTCGGTCTTCTCGCAGACGGGCGGGCTTCATGGCGCCGGCCTCTTCGACGCATCCGGGATTCTGGAAGACCTTCGGGAGGACATCGGCCGCCACAACGCGGTCGACAAAGTCGTCGGGACCGCCTGGCTCGGATCGCGGTTGCCGCTTTCCGACCGGGTGCTCGTCGTCTCCGGCCGCGCCGGCTTCGAGATCGCGCAGAAGGCCGCGGCCGCGGGAATCCCGGTGCTGGCCTCCGTTTCCGCGCCTTCGAGCCTCGCCGTAGAGCTCGCGGACGCCGCCGGGCTGACCCTGGTCGGGTTTCTGAGGGGGGCGCGGTTCAACGTCTACACGCATGCGGTTCGTCTTCAGCCGCATCCCTGAGGGCGGTCGGAAACTTCCTCACAAATTCTTCAAACCTCTTGACAAAGCTTCCGGACGGGTAGGAAATGAGCCGCGGAAGTCGGGAAAATTTCTCGCGCGAGGAGGAGGCCGAGATGGAGCTCACCCGCCGCGGTTTCTTGAAGGCGTCGGTCGTCGGAGGGACGGTCGCTCTCGGATTCGACGTGTCGGCCGCGAAAGCGGAAATGCGCGAATTCAAGATTTCCAGAACGACGGAAACCCGCAGCATCTGTCCCTACTGCGCCGTGTCGTGCGGGGTCATCATCCACACGCTCGGGGACCGCGCCAGGAATGTGAAGGCCTCGGTCGTCCACGTGGAGGGCGATCCCGATCATCCGATCAGCCGCGGAAGCCTGTGTCCCAAGGGCGCCACCCTGAAGGACGACATCACCCACGGCAACCGGCTGACGAAACCGAAGTACCGCCGCCCCGGTGGCGACAAGTGGGAAGACATCACCTGGGACGACGCGATTGCAAAGATCGCTCGCAACATCAAGACGACCCGGGACAAGTCCTTCATCACGGCGAATGCGAAGGGGCAGGTCGTCAATCGGAACCCCGGAATGGCGATGATCGGCGGCTGCACCGACACCAACGAGTTCAATTTCCTCCAGTGGAAAGTCATCACGGCCCTCGGGGTGCCGTACCGGGACACGCAAGCCCGGGTTTGACACGGCCCCACGGTGGCCAGTCTGGCCGCCACGTTCGGACGCGGAGCGATGACGAATGGCTGGGTCGACATCAAGAACGCCGACGTCATCCTGGCGATGGGTGGAAATCCCGCCGAGAACCATCCCGTCGGGTTCAAGTGGTTTCTCGAAGCGAAAAAAACGCGCGGCGCGAAGCTCGTCGCCGTGGATCCCCGGTTCACCCGCACCGCTTCGCAGGCGGACCTCTACGCGCCGATCCGGCCCGGGACGGACATCGCGTTTTTAAACGGCATCATCCGGTACGCGCTCGCCGACAAGAGCCGCTACCACGAAGATTACGTCCGGCTGCATACGAACGGTCCCTATCTCATCGGAGACGCCTACAAGTTCGAGGACGGTCTTTTTTCCGGATTCGACGCCGCCAAGGGCGAGTACCAGAAGGAATCCTGGGGCTATAACCCGGACGGAAAGACGAAGGCCTACGGGGTCGATCCGACGATGGAAAATCCCCGCTCGGTGCTCCAGCTTCTAAAGCAGCACGTCGACCGATACACACCCGAAATGGTCGAGCGCATCTGCGGGACCCCGAAGGAAACTTTCCTGAAGGTGGCCCAGATCGTCACCTCGACAGGCAACGCGGCTCGCGTCGGGACCATTACGTACGCGCTCGGGTGGACGCAGCATTCCACCGGCGTTCAGATGATCCGCGCCGCGGCCATCCTCCAGCTGCTTCTCGGCAACGTCGGACGGCCCGGCGGTGGCGTGAACGCCTTCCGCGGCCACTCGAACATCCAGGGCGCGACGGACATGGCGGGCACCTTCGAGATCCTCCCGGGCTATTTGAAGACCCCGACCTCCGCGATGACGAACCTGCAGGGGTATCTCGACACGTCGACTCCGACGACTCTCAACAAGCAGGGCTGGGCGTCGATGAACTACTTCGTCAACTACCCGAAGTTCATGGTGTCGCTCTTGAAGTCGATGTACGGGAAGGACGCGACGAAGGAGAACGACTTCGGCTACGCCTGGATGCCGAAGGTCGACGGCAACTACTCCTGGATGTACATGTTCGACGACATGTACCG
>JBDUBI010000231.1:0-6657 GCA_040004225.1 Acidobacteriota bacterium | reverse complement strand
GCCTCCAGGTTCTCGCGGCCGCCGTACTCGTTCGGGATCCACTCCCCCGGGTCGCGGGAATAGTCGAGATGCAGCATCGACGCGACGCCATCCACACGCAGCCCGTCCGCGTGGTACGCCTCGACCCAGAAGAGCGCGCTCGAGATGAGGAAGCTCTTCACCTCGGCGCGGCCGTAGTTGAAGATCGCGCTCTTCCAGTCGGGATGAAACCCCTGGCGCGGGTCAGCGTGCTCGTAGAGATGCGTGCCGTCGAAGAACCCTAGGCCGTGCTCGTCGGTGGGAAAGTGGGAAGGCACCCAGTCGAGGATCACGCCGATCCCCTCCCGGTGCAGGTAGTCGACCAGATGCTGCAAGTCCTCCGGCCCGCCCTGCCGCGACGACGGCGCGAAGAAACCGGTGACCTGGTATCCCCACGACGCGTAGTAGGGGTGCCCCATCACCGGCAGGAATTCGACGTGCGTATAGCCCATTTCGCGGGCGTAGGTTGCCAGCGGCGCCGCGATCTCCCGGTAGGTGAGCAGGCGCCCGGCCGGCCCTCTCCTCCAGGAACCCAGGTGCACCTCGTAGATCGAAAGAGGCGACGTCGGCTTCTGACGGGATCCCCGGGCCAACATCCAGTCCTCATCGTCCCAGGCGAAGGTCAGGGGCGCGACGATCGACGCCGTCCCCGGCGGCCGTTCCTGGCGGAAAGCGAACGGGTCCGCCTTTTCGACGATGTACCCCGCGTACTCCGAGACGAGGTGGTACTTGTAGTTGTCTCCCTCGCCGACGCCGGGCACAAACCCTTCCCAGACGCCCGACGAGCCCCGCCGCGCGAGCGGGTGGCTCTCCCGGTCCCAGCGGTTGAAATCGCCGATGACGGTCACCTTCTTCGCATTCGGCGCGAACACGGCGAAATGGCACCCGCTCTCTCCGCCGCGCGCCACGGGATGGGACCCCAGGTGGTTCTGCAGATGGAAGTGGCTTCCCTCGTGAAACAGGTGAAGGTCGTCGTCGGAAAAGAGCGAGCCGGGCGGCGCGACGGAGGACTTCGGGCGCCGCCCGCGACGGGGTCCATTCTCGGGAGATTTGCCGCGCACGACAGCAGTCTAGCGAGGTCGCGCCCCCGGAAGGAAACCCGGAGGCCCGCGTGAAGGCGGCGCTACCCGGCTCCCGCCGCCGCCTGGAGTCCCGCGACGGCCTCATCGACCTGCCCCCACTCGCGGAGAACGAGCGCTCGGGTCGCCGGGCCCGGAATACGGTCGCAGGCCCGGCCCCCGAACCAGAGGGCGATCGAATCCGGAAGCCACTCCGAAATCCAGCGCAGGGCCGGCGCCGCCGCCCGGGCGTCGGTGCCGGTCGGAAGCGAGATGCCCACCGCATCGACGCCGAGCGCGAGCGCAGCCTCCACGATCTGGCGCGGCGGAGTGTCGGTCCCGAGAAGGCGGGGAGTCACGCCGCGGCTGGCGAGGTCGACGGCCGCCATCTCGATCCCGAGCCCGTGACGCTCTCCCGAAAGGGTCGCGAGCAGGACGGAGGGGGCCTCGGGCTCGAGAGGGAAGTCGGCGAGCAGGACGCGCAGCCGCAACGAGAGCTCCTCCGAGGAGAGATGCTCCTGGCGGACCTCCATCGCGCCGCACGCCCAGGCCTCCCCGACTTCCTGGAGCAGCGGGCCGGCGACCTCCCGCACGAAGGATCCCGCGCCGAGCGTCCGCGCGCCTTCGGCGAGGCCGTCCCGCAGGCTGCCGAAGCGGTAGTGCGTCACGTCGTCCAAGAGCGCGGCGACGCGGGGCGAGACCGTCCGCTGCGCCGGTGTCGAGGTCTCCGGGGCGGCCTCCAGGAGACGGCCGAGCTCGTCCGCGCCCTTGGCGACAACCTCGCCCGGGCGAAAACCGCGCAGCAGGGCCCGCTGGATCAGCAGGAGCCGGGAGACGTCGTCCTCGCGAAAGAGTCGAACCCCGGACCGGGCGCGGCTCGGGCTCGGAAATCCGTAGCGCCTCTCCCAGACGCGGAGGGTATCGACGCTCAGGCCGGTGAGTCGGGCGACCTCGCCGATTCGATGTCCGGAGACCGAGGCAAACATGGGCGCCTCCCCGCGGTGCGGAGGCGGGAAGGGTACACCCGGAAGCGGGAAGTAAAGCGCGGACGGCTCCGGGCGCGTCGTTTTCGGAGACCGCCGATGGCCAGGGGGGGCACCTGGACAAAATGTTTCGAACCAATCAGGCCTTGCTAAATTCCCGCCACCCGATGCTGGAAGCTGGACTCGAACTCGACAGGGAGATCGCGCGCAAGTTAAACGGCGACGTTAAGCCGCGGCCTGCGCCCTACTCGACCAGCGACACCGCGGCGGGCCGCCTGTTGCGCCGGCTGGCGGCCGACGGCACCACGTCGAGCGTCGAGTTCGCCGACGGGCAGTGGTACTGCACCCTCTGGCGGGGAGAGCCGGGTACGGGACACAGGCTCTCGCTCGGCAGCGGGCCGGCCCGGCCCCTGGCGATCGTGAGGGCCGTTCTCCTCGCTCGCCTCGAGGCCGGCGAGCCCATCCCGGCGGGCGACGGCCACCGGCTGTTCCTCCGGGGGTTCGGCCGGCCGGCCGACAGCGGGTCCGGCTGTCGGACCTGCGGGGCGGAGCTCCCCGTCCGGGCGCGCCGGCAGACGGCGAGACTCTGCGGAGTCTGTTCCTGGAACCGGATCAAGAATCGATTCCGCCCGCAAACGCCTCCCGCCGACGCCTTAGCCGCCGCCTCAGCCGCCGCGCCGTTTTCGCCCGCGGCCGGGGACCCGTAACCGCGGACTACAATCCGGCGTCTCAGAACGATGTCAGATTCAAGGGACGTCCCGGGAACACGAAGGGGGGACGGCATGACGGCACCCTCGGTGACATCCGCCCTCCCCGCTCCCGCCGTTCCTGCGGCCGTGGAGGTCGTCCCGAAGCATCACGCCCTGGTCCGACTCTCTCACTGGTTGAACGTGCCCCTCCTCCTGGGTCTCTTCGCGAGCGGTCTGTCGATCTACTGGGCCTCGCCCGTATTCCTGCACGCGCAAAACCCCTCGACCCGAAGCTCCGATTACGTGGCGGACATCGGGATCTGGATCGTTCGCCATGTCCCCGGCCTGAAAGGCACCGCCAATCCGGCAGGCTTTGTATACGACCGGCTGGGCCTCGGCACGTTCCGCCTCGCGCCGGCTCTCCGCATTCACTGGCTCTTCGCCTACCTCTTCATGGCGACCGGCCTTCTCTATCTCGCGGGCCTCCTCGCGGGCGGCGGATACAAGGCGCTCCTTACGCGGAAAAGCGATCCCGCCGACGCGTTTAAGATGCTGCGCTACTACGCGGGCCTCGTGCCCGCAAAAATCCTGCGGCGCCCCTGGCCGCATCCCGAGGTCCGAACCAAGTACAACGCGCTGCAGCGAGCGGCCTACTTCTCGATGCCCGTCCTGGGGCTCCTCGCCGTCGCGAGCGGCTGGGCGATGCACAAGCCCGTCCAGCTCTCCTGGCTGGAGCGCCTGTTCGTCAATTACAACGGAGCTCGCATCGTTCACTTCGTGGTGATGCTCGCGTTCGCCTCGTTCGTCATCCCGCACGTCCTGCTCGTCATAGGCGACGGCTGGGACACGTTCCGTTCCATGGTGGTCGGGTGGTCGGAGCGGCGGCCGAAAGGAAGTGATGAAAGAGACTGACGGCCCGGACGCACCTCGCGGACCCGACGCTCCGGAGGCCGATCCCTCCGCGGACCGGGCGCCCGCCACAGAAACTCCCGCGGAACTCCTTTCTCCTTCCGTCAAAGCGGTGCCCGATCCGGGCCCCGGCCGGGAGGAGACTCCCCCGCCCGACATCCGGCCTGGGCCTCGAGTCCCTCGCGCCATCCGGCGCACGCTCTCCGAGCGGCTCGCGGAGCCCGAAGAGCGAGCGATCTCGATCCCGGAGGCCTCCGCGCGGGCGCGGACCCGCCGCGATTTTCTCCTCCTCGGTGCGGGGACGCTTGCCGCGGCGGGAGGCCTCTGGTGGCTCCTCCCGGACGAGACGCGCGCACAGCACCTGACCCCGGCGCTGCGGGAAAAGATCGACTCCCTGCAGGCGCGCCTCGGTGCCACATCTGACCGGCGCGAAAAGTTCCTGGACCGGACCCTGACCTTCGACGATGACGTCGCCGAGGCGCTCTATTCGAAGGACCGATCCGTCCGCACGTATTCGCGCTCTCAGGTAACTCCACTGCGCAATAACTACAATGGCGCGACGCCCGACCCGTCGTACATCCCGGGCTGGACCCTCACGGTGACGGGTCTCGCCTCCGTCGGGGAACAGCGGCTCAAGCTGTCCGACCTGCTCGGCCGTTTTTCCCTCCGCGACCAGGTGACGCGCCTCTGCTGCGTCGAGGGTTGGAGCGCCGTCGCGTGGTGGGGAGGGTTTCGGTTCGCCGACTTCCTCCGCGCCTATCCGCCGGCCGCCGGCGCGCGCTGGGCAAAGCTCGAGTCGGCCGTCAACGTGGACGGCGAAGGCCAGCCGGATCCCTACTACGTCTCGATCGACCTCGAGACCGCCCGACATCCCCAGACGCTGCTCGCGACTCATTTCTCGGGCAAACCGCTCCCCGTCGAACATGGAGCGCCGCTGCGCCTGCTGGCTCCGATGAAGCTCGGGTTGAAGAACATCAAGGCGATCACGTCGATCGAGTTCACCGACGAGGAGCCTGACGACTACTGGAACGAACGCGGCTATTCCCGGTACGACGGACTCTGACGCCGGGCACCGCCCCCGGAGGGAAATTTCTTCCGCCGGCCTCGCTTCTGGCCTCTCGTTTGCTGCGCTTTTCGAGCATGGAAGACATTCCCGTCCGGTGGAAGTGCCCGAACTGCGACGTCACGCACCTCCAGTTCGTGCCCGGGACCTCCAGAGATCTCCTGAGCCTGAAGTTGCGTTGCCCCCGGTGTGCGTCCGAATCCGCGCTGGGCGACTGCGTCCAGGAGGTGCGTCCGGAGCCAGGGCCCAGGCGGCGGATCGCGGAGCCCTGATCGGGCGCTCCCGGGCTTACGGCGGAAGGGTGGCCGGGGGCGTGAGGAGGCGCTGGTTGGGGCTTCGGCGCTGGTTGGGCTTCGGCGCTTGCCTAGGCTTCGGCTGCCGGGGGGCGCCGCGAAACGGAGGGCGCCTCGAGCTCCGGCAGCCGATCGTACTCGAACGCGAGCGACCCGCCGTCGCGTTTCAACTCCGCGACTTTCACCGCGGCGAGCTCCGGCGGCACTCGGAGGACGAGCCACAGATATTCGAAAACCTCTTCCGACGACGTGCAGGTGCGAACCAGAACGCACGCCTCGGGCGGGCCGACCAGCACGCGGACCCGCTCGGGTCGCCGCCGATCGATCGCAATCTCGACGCGTGCACGATTCAGCATGCCAGAACAATAGCAAACGCGCCGAGGCACAAGCACTCAATTTTTTCGGGAAATTCACGCCGGCTTCACCCTCCGGTGCGAAGCAACGAGGCTCAGTCCTCGAGCCGCAGGTCGACTTTGTCCGCCAGCTCGTCGGTCAGACGGTCGATCGGCCGCTTCACGCCGCGCTCCGCGGCGGCAGGACCCGCGGCGAGCTCCATCTCGAGAACGACCCCATCGAGCTCGTTCACGAGGTGGCTCAACTGGCCCGCATCGAGGACCGCTTCGACCAGCGAGCGGTAATACTGGAGCGTCCCGTTGTTCTCGTCCCGGAAGTGCAGCCGCTGGCCGAAATCGAGCCTTCGGTAGGCGCACAGCAGAGCGCGGGCGCCCCGAAGCTTCGAGGCGCAAATGAGGCGCCGGACCGCCGCCGAGCTGTGACGGAAATAAAGGGAGTAGAGCCGCGGGTCGCCCCCGGGCCGGAGCGCAGACTGCGCTTCCACGCAGCCGCGCACCAACGCGGTGGTGCGCTCGCCGAATCGTTCGCGGATCTCCTCCAGTCTCGATTCGGACACCTCGTCGCCGTCCTCGAGCGCCAGAAGGGCGGCGATCGCTTCGTCCTCGCTTCCGCCCTCCTCGAGGACGAGAAATGCCGTTCCGAGGACGCGGGCCAGCGTGCCGGTGTCGGGGGATGCGGGAGTCGAGCCCGGAACCGCCTCGAGCGAATAGCGGAGGGCTTCCGAGACGCGGCCCGCCAGAGGCTGCGGCAGGGAAAACTGAAGGGTGGGTTCTTCGTCGGGGGAAACCGGGGGAACCGTTTCCGTCAAAGCCTCTTCGCGCGGCGACGTCGGGGCGGCGGGGGCCGACGCGTCCCGGAGAGGTTCGCCGCTCTTCTGTCCCGGCGGAGGGGCCGGATGCGCCGCGGGCTGGGTTTCGTCGAGAGCCTCCGCTTCGGTCAGAGCCGCGCGCTGGTTTGTCAGGGTGACCAGGAGATCGAGGTCTCCGAGCACGGCTTCGGCCCGGCCCGGGTCATCGGCGTGTCGACAGAGGAAGGACACGCGCTGGCGTGCCCGGTTCAGATGAAACCGGGCGAACCGGGCGGATCTGCGCCGCACCAGCACGAAGGCCTGAACCCACCGGTCCTCGATGGCGCCCGTGAGATTGACGTAGTGCTCGCTGCCCTCGGCCTCCCAGGAGGCGAGGGAAGCGAAGTCGACGGAAACGGGGCCTTCGATGCGTTCCCCCAAGCGGCACACCTCCCAGTCCGCTTCAAGATAACGCAGGGTGGTCGAAGTGGGAATCACGATCG
>JBDUBI010000167.1:0-22265 GCA_040004225.1 Acidobacteriota bacterium | reverse complement strand
CAGGCGTCAGGCGTCAGGCGTCAGGCGTCAGGCGTCAGGCGTCAGGCGTCAGGCGAAAGAATTCGGGTCAGTTCCGAATTTCGCTTCTCGACGCAGTCTTTCCGGCCTCGCCCCTTCCTTCTTCGGTCATCTCGCCTGCAGCTCGACGGCCCGGTCGACCCTCGCGAGACCTGATAACCTCTCCGCATGGGTCCGGTCTGGCGGCTCGTCCGAGGCGAGAAAGACATGTGCCACCGCTGCGGCAAGGAAATCGTGGATTTCCCCGCGGTGGGGCGTGTCGTCGATTGGACTTTCCACGCGCAGGAAAAGTACTGCTGGGAGTGTTACCGGTACGTCGCTCCCTTCGTGGATCAGATCTCTCCCCAGTCAGAGACGCCGTTTCAGCCGGTGACGAAGCCCGCCATCCCGTGACCGGTCTCTCCTCCTTCAGCGGCTCCGATCTCTCGCCGATCGCTCGCAAAGTTTTCGCGGGGGAGAGGCTCTCCTTCGAGGAGGGCGTCGCGCTGTTTACGACCCGGGACTTTCTGGGGCTCGGCCGCCTTGCGAACCATGTGCGCGAGCGGCTTCACGGCAACCTCGCGTACTACAACGTCAACCGATACTTGAACCCCACGAACCTCTGCTGGGTGGACTGCGCTCTCTGCGCGTGGGCGAAAAAGGTCAACGAGCCCGGCGGCTACGAGATGGGAATCGCCGAGGTCGTCGAGGAAGCCGGCAAGGGGTACTCGGAGGCCGTCACGGAGTTCCACATCGTGGGAGGCCTCCACCCGACGTGGCCGTTCGAGTACTACACGGGCCTCCTTCGAGCCCTGAAAGAGCGTTACCCCGCCGTACACCTCAAGGCGTGGACGATGGTCGAGCTCGACTGGATCGCGCGAATCGGAAAGAAATCCATCCCCGACACGATCGCGGAGCTGAAGGCGGCCGGGATGGATTCGTGTCCCGGCGGCGGCGCCGAGATCTTCGAAAAGCGCGTGCGTGACGTCATCTGCGCGAACAAGATCACGGGCGAGGAATGGCTGTCGATCGCCCGCGAGTGCCATCGGCAGGGGGTCCGCACGAATGCCACGATGCTCTACGGAAGCGTCGAGACGGTCGAAGACCGGGTGGACCACCTCCTGCGCCTCCGGACGCTGCAGGACGAGACCGGCGGATTCACGGGATTGATCCCCCTGGCCTTTCATCCCGAAAACACGCCGCTCGCCCATCTGCCCGAGACGTCGGGACAGCTCGACCTCCGCGTGATCGCCGCGTCGCGTCTTCTGCTCGACAACTTCCCGCACGTGAAGGCGTACTGGATCCAGATCGGGACGAAGCTCGCCCAGATCGCACTCTTTTTCGGCGCCGACGATCTCGTCGGGACCGTCGTCGACGAGACGATCACCCATGCCGCCGGCGCCACGACCGCATCCGGGATGACGCGCGCCGATTTTGAGCGGGTCATCCGGGAGTCGGGCCGGGAGCCCTTCGAGCGGGACTCCACCTATCAGCGGGTCGTTCGCGATTCGAACCCCTCCGCGTCTGCCGCCGTCCCCGCGCTCGCCTGACCTCGCCGACGGGAGCGATCCCGGGACCAGTCCCCTCGCCGCGGCGCTCTTTGCGCCGGAACTTCGGGACCCGTGGACGCGGTTCGTGTAACTTGCCGGGTGTGGATTTGAGAGGGAGACCCCGGCGATGGAAGTTTTTCCATATTCTCCCGGGGGTCGCCGCGTTCGCCCTGTCAGGGTGTTTCACTCACCAGTACCGTGAGAATCCTCGAGTCGCCGTCATCGCGGGGGACCCCCTCGTCCAGATGGCGCCCGAGGCGGACTTCCGAAGCGTCGACCGCGCCACGATGGTCCCGCTCGCCCGCCACAGCCGCCGTCCCGACGAGGACGACCGCGTCATCGGCGTCGCGTTCGAAGACGAGGCCCGCGCCTATCCGCTCGGACTCCTCGACCGGTTCGAGGTGGTCAACGACGACATGAAGGGCACCTCGTACGTGGTGGTCCGCTGCGCTTTGACCGGGATCGCGGCCGCCTGGAACCGCCGGGTGGGAGACAGAAACCTCCTCTTCGAGAGCACGGGCGCTCTGTGGCGCGACACTCTGGTCTTTCGCGACCGGGAGACTGCCACGTACTGGTCCGCCGCGACGGGGGTCGGTCTTGCGGGACCGCTCGCCGGCCAGAGGCTCTCGGGAATTGCTGCCACCGTGACCCGGGGTGACCGGTGGGAGGAAGTCCATCCGAGCTCGCTGTACCTGGACCTCGGAGAAAAGACCACGGCACCGATCCTGTTGAAGATTTACCGCATCTCCCCGATGCAGGGCGTCTCGGGAGAGAAGACGACGGACCGGCGGCACAGGCCCAAAGAAGAAATGCTGGCAGTCGAATCCGGCGACGAGGCCCTGGCGTTCACCTCCCGGGAGATCGAGAGGCGCGATCGCGTCGACACCGAATTCGGCGGCGAGCGCCTGACGATCGCCTGGCAGGCGGACCTCGCCGCGCCGCGCGCGTTCCGGTCGGACGGCAGCGAGCGGCCTCTCGTCCCCATGTTCTGGTTCGCCCTGGAGAGGCATTTCGCGACGGTGCGGACGCTGCCGTCGCCTCCGCTCACTCCGGGACGCGCTCACGCGCCGGCGAGCGGCTCGCCCTGAGGGCTCGACCGCTCACTGCGTTCGCTCCCGCTCCCGCTTATCCACCATGTGGGTGAAGGCGCAGCTCTGCCCCCTCGCCCCGGGCTCGGGGAGAGGGTTGGGGTGAGGGGACCCGCAGGCAGTCGCTGAATATTCGTCAATGTGGTGATCCCCGGGGCGCCTGAGCACGCCAGTGTCGCGGTGACATCGCGGTCAACGAGCCCCGGGAGAGGGAGGGGTCGTCCCCATCGCCGCGTCGGCGGACGCGGTGGCGGCGTCCAGAGCGGCGGCGATCCGAGAGATTGCGTCCTCGTCGGAGAGCTCCCGCCCGATCGGAAACGGCTCGCCGTACGCCACGACGTTGCGTGAAAACGGAAGCGGCAGCAGATAACGATCCCAGGATGCTAGAAACCTGGGGCGGGCGCTCGAGGAGGAGACCGGGAGAATCCACGCGCCGGTGAGCCGGGCCAGCGCCACGATGCCGGGCTGCACCTGGCCTGCGGGGCCTCGGGGCCCGTCGACGGTCAGCGCGGCATTCCGGCCGCCCCGCATCTCCCGCACCAGGAACCGCAAGGCCGTGCCTCCGGCGCGAGAGGAGGAGCCGCGAGCCACGCGATACCCGTTTCGCTCCAGCCAGAGGGCGATGATCTCCCCGTCTTTCGAACGAGACGCCATCGTGACGACCCCCTGGTGGCGATGCGCCTGAATCGAGAGAAACATCCGGCCGTGCCAGAGCGCGTAGAGAATAGGCACACCGCGGTCGCGCAGGGCGAGATAGCGGTCCCGCCGGAGAAACGCCACCGACAGGGTGCCGCGGTAGATCGTGAGCGCCGCGCCGATCAGCCGCGACAGCGCGGAGGCGGAGGTCACGAGAAAAAAGGAGCGCTCATCCTCGCGCCGCCCGGGGCGCGCGCCCGGTCACGGGCGCGCCGTCAACGCGCCGGGGCGGAGGTGCCGCCGGAAAACAGCTCCGCGACCTTCGCGTACACGCGAGGGATCACGTCCGGGACCGTCTTGACCCCTTTCGTGAAGACCGCCACGACGAAATCCGCTCCATTTGGCAGCACCACGCGCGCGACGAGATGGTGGACGTCGTACGCGTCGCCGGATTTCGCCCACAGGCGAGTCCCCGCGGGAAGCCCGTGGCCCGCGAGGCGCGCGTCCTCGAGCTCGCCATCTTCGAGAGGCTTTTCGGAAGTGACATCGCGGGAAAGAAGCGCGAGCATCTCGGAAGTTCCCGCCGGCCCGACGATCTGCCCTCGAGCCATCTCGGCGAAGAGACGCGCCACCAGATCGGGTGTCATTCGATTGCGGTTGCGACCCCCGTCGCGAAACGCCTGCTCGCGCCCATACGCGTCTTCGCAGAACGTCTTCTGGTTCGCATTCAAATCCCGGTAGCCGCGCTTCTCGAAGAAGCGGTTGATGGCGTTGCGTTTGTCCTTCCAGCTTTCCCACTCGGGTCCCGACAGCTCCGGCCCGGACGTGGTGCCCGTGATCGCGTCGACGACAAACCCGGTTGCGTCGTTGGAAGAGACGCGGATCATGTCTCGCACCGCTCGGACGATTTCCGGGGTATCGGAGAGCGCTCCCGTTTCCTTTCGGGCCTCGTAGTACGCCAGATAAAACGCCTTGATCACCGAGGCCGGATAATAGGAGACGTTTCCGCGAACCGAGCCGGAGAGCCCCGGGCCGGCGCCCCGCAGATCCAGGACGGAAATCGAAAGCCCGTCCGGAGTCAGCCCCTTGCTCGAGAACTCCGTGACCACGTCCTTTGCAATCGCGGCGAGCCAGACGGAGGGATCGGCCCGCCCCGCCGCCGGGGTCACCGTCGCGGGAGTCTCGGGAAAGGCGGCCAAGGGCAGAGCCAGTGGCGCGACGGCGGCGAGAAGGAGCGCCACGCGCCGGGAGTTCAGGGGCGGAACTCCCCGGCGCCGGGCAGAAAAGGAGGCGTTGGATTTCCGGCGGCGGACGCCGAGGCCTCGCGGCGCAGGCGACGGCGGGCCAGCACGATCCTCGAGACGAACGTGCCTATGACGGCAAAGGGAGCGCAGACCATGAACAGGATGGAGTAGTAAAAGCCGTTTGGAAGCGACGCCGTGCCGCCCGAGTAGTCGGTGTCCGCTTTTGCGTCACGGCAGAGCGGACACGCGTCGGCCACCGCCGGAAAAAGCGAGACGATCAGCACGATCGCCACGAGCAGGAGCGCGATGCGGACGAGGGGCTTCACACCGAAAATCCTATCGGATCGTCCCCGGCGGGTAAAGCCGGTAGAGCATCCAGTACACGACCACGCCCGTGACGGAGACATAAAGCCAGAGCGGAAAAGTCCACCGGGCGATGCGCCGGTGGCGGTCGTCCCGGCGGCGCAGCCCGAGGTAAAGAGTTCGGAGGACTAAGGGAACGATGACGACGGCGAGAACCGTGTGTGTCAGCAGGATCGTGAAGTAGACCGTCCGGACGGCCCCCTGCCCCGTGAATCGGACCGATCCCACGCGGGCGTGGTAAGCCAGATAGGACGCTAGAAATACAGTCGACGTCGCCGCGGCGGTCAACATCCACCGCCGGTGGGTTTCGACGCGTCCGCCGCGAACGGCCACGAATCCGAGCAGGAGAAAGAGCGCGCTCGAGGCGTTCAAGACGGCGTTTAACGCCGGCACGTCGATCAGATCGAACGTCAAGCGGGCGCCCCGTAACGGCGCCTGGCCGGCGAGAAGACTCCTCTCAGCCAGCGTCCCGGGCCGAACGAACGTGTCTCAAAAGAGGTAGATGATCGTGAAGAGCACGATCCAGACGAGATCGACGAAATGCCAGTAGAGGCCGACGGTTTCGATGCCCTGGTGATAAGCCTGCGTGTACTTTCCGAGCAGTGCTTTCCCGGTCACGAACGCCATGCAGATGACCCCGCACAGCACGTGGAAGCCGTGGAAGCCGGTCGTCGTGAAAAAAATCGACCCGAAGAGACTGACGTGGGGATTGAAGCCCTCATGCAGCAGCTTCCAGTATTCGATCGCCTGAATGCACAGGAAGAAGGCGCCGAACAGCACCGTCAGGCAGAGGAACAGCTTCATCTTGCGGTAGTCAGCGCGCTGCACCGCCGCGAGGGCCTGGACCATGGTGACGGACGAGCAGATCAGCACGAAAGTGTTGAACGCCGTCAGGGGAATGTTCAGCACGGTCCCCGGGACCGGCCAGAGCGGCGTCGCGAAGCGCAGGACGATATAGGCCCCGATCAGCCCCGTGAAGAACATGACCTCGGAGCAGAGAAAAATCCACATCCCCATCTTGTCGTGGCGGATGCCGGTGGTCGTGTACTCCTCTTCGACGTGTCCCGTTCCGTGCCCGGAAACATGGCCGGGACCCACGGACGCGGTCAGCGCTGCGGCGTGTTGCATCAGACTCCCTTCGTTCTCGATCCCTTAACGACTTATCAGGGCCGGGGCAGGAAATGTTCCGCCATCCCGACGGAGACGAGGATTGCGCCCAGGATCAGGGTGGAGGCGAAGATGATCCCGAGCGTCTTGCGCTCGAAACGCAGGTGCATGAAGTAGAGCGCGACGAGAACGGCCTTGATGCCCGCGAGAATGACCAGCCCGCTGATCAGGAGCGCCTTCGGAGGCGTCAGGATCGTCGAATAGGCGACCTCGAAGACGGTGAAGCCGGCGAGCCACCAGAAAATCGTCATGTATCCGGGACCCTTGTGTGCGTCGGCGGGCACCGGCTGGCCTTCGATCTGTTCGTGCATCACGTTTCCTTCCTTCTCAGGGGCGCGGCGCCCGCGACAGGATGAAGAGGACCGACCCTATGAACAAGGCTCCCGCGAACAGGATCAGAAAGAGGAGTGTCAGGTTCTTGCGAAGGGGCACGGACGATTCGCTCACCGGTCGAGGACCATCAGGCCGAAAAGAATCGGGAGGTACAGGATCGAAATGAGGAACAGCCAGCGCGCGGAAGACAGCGTGCGCGCCCAGGCGAACCTGGCCGAACCGGCGAGGAAGACGAGCCCGAGGACGACGGCTCCCCACAGGTAAAAGCGTCCCGCCGAGACCAGGGCTCCCGCGAAGAGGGTCACGGGAAGAAGGGCCGCCGAATACAGCACCATCTGCCGCCCCGTGGAGGAACCGTCACGGTCCGTGACGGTCAGCATGGGGAATCCACCGCGGGCATAGTCCTCCCGGAACATCCAACCGATCGCCAGAAAGTGCGGGAGCTGCCAGAAAAAGAGGATCGCAAAGAGCGCCCATGCTCCGGCGTCGAGGGTCCCGCGACTCGCGGCCCATCCCATCATCGGCGGCAGTGCCCCCGGGATCGCGCCCACGACCGTGCAAAGGGACGACACGCGCTTCATCGGGGTGTAGACGAGGACGTAGCTGCCGAGAGCGGCGAGCCCGAGCCATGCGGAGAGAGGCTCGGCGGAGAACAGCAACGCCAGGCCGCCGCCGCACAGAATGAACCCGAAGGCGCGCGCGTCGGCCGGCGCGATGCGTCCGGCCGGGACGGGCCGATTCCGGGTGCGGTCCATCAAAGCGTCCGTGTCGCGCTCCCGGTACTGGTTGAGCGCGGACGCGCCACCGGAGACGAACGCCGTTCCGATGACGAGGGCGAGGAAAACCGCCGGATCGAAGTGGCCGGGTCCGACGGCATATCCGACGGCCGCGGTGATCACGACGAGAAACGTGATGCGGGGTTTGGCGAGCTCCAGGTAGTCGTTCGCCCGAGCCGGCGCCGCCGCGAGTGTCGCGCCGGGAGCTACTTCCACGCCATCGCTCCGCGAGCCCCCGCGGGAACCTCCGCTCCGGTCCGGGTTCCGGCGCGAGCGAGAGGGATTCTCCGGGACCCGAGGGTTAAACCGAGCGCCGTCGCGAGGAGTAGGGCGCCGGTCGCCACGTGGGCCGTGGCCACGGGGACGGCTTTCCCGGTGAGAACGGTCGCGGCGCCGAGCGCGATCTGTACCGCCACGAGCAAAGTGAGACCGATGCCGGTTCCGACGAGGCCCGGACGGCCGGACCGTACGGCAGAGACCAGGCAGGTGATGACCAGCCCCGCCACCGCGAGCGCCCAGACGCGGTGCGCATAGTGGATGGCGACCGCGAAGGAGTGGATGGGCGGGATGATCCGCCCGAGCGCGAAGGGAAAGTCGGGGATCGCGAGGCCCGCCCTGGAATGACGCATGACGGCGCCGATCAAGAGCTGCAGGAAAATCGCGGCGACGGTCACGGCGCCGATCCGGCTGACGCCCGAGCGCGCCGCGACGCGGCCATCCCGCCAGCGGGGGGAGGTGACCACGGCGAGGGTCACGACGAGGCAGAAGAACGTCTGGGCGAGGCAGGCGTGCGCGACGGAGATGGCCGTCGGCAGCAGGAACAGGACGGTCAGACCGCCGAGGACTCCCTGCGCGACCACGGTCGCGAGCGCCGCATACCCGAGCTTGCGGACCCACGTCCGGGGTTCGCGTCGCGCGAGCCAGACGGCCAGCACGAGGGTCAGGAGCCCGACGCTCGTGGCGACCATGCGATGCCCGTGCTCGTAGAAGATGCCGCCCACCATTGGCGGCATGAGCCGGCCGTAGGAGAGCGGCCAGTCGGGAACGGAAAGGCCGGACTCGGTCGAGGTGACGAGCCCGCCCGCGACAATCAGGAGGAGTGTCGCGCACGCCGTGACGACGGCGAAGCGGTGAAGCCCTGCGGACGAAGGAGGCGCGGGCCGCTCCCGCATTTCCTGTTTTCCGATTCCCCGGAGGTTCACGATCAGTGGGCGGCGGCGCGGGCCGGTCCCGAAGGCGGCTCGTTCTGGGGCCAGTGGTCGTCCGCCCGCTCGGGCGCGGAGAACTCGTACGGCCCGCGGTAGACGGTCGGAATTTCGGCAAAGTTCTCGTGCGGAGGCGGCGAAGGCGTCTGCCATTCGAGCGTGTTGGCGCGCCAGGGGTTCGGGCCCGCCACTTTCCCGCGCCGCATCGAAAGGAAAAAGTTGATGACGAGAATGACCTGTGCCGCCCCCAGGACGAAGAGGGAGATCGTCATGAACTGATTCATCGGCTGGAGGTCTTTCAGGTGCTCGTACTCGAGGTACGTATAGATGCGCCGCTGCATTCCGCGCATGCCCAGGAAGTGCATCGGAAAGAAAACCAGGTTGAAAGTGACGAACGTCAGCGCCCAGTGGATCCTGCCCCAGGTCTCGCTCATCATTCGGCCGAACATTTTCGGGTACCAGAAATAGAGTCCGGCGAACGCTCCGAAGAGCGACCCGCCGAAGAGCACGTAGTGGATGTGGCCGACGATGAAGTACGTGTCGTGGATGAAGATGTCGACCGGCGTCGAGGCCATGAAGATCCCGGAAAGCCCGCCGATTACGAACATGGACACGAACGAAAGCGCCATCAGCATGGGAGTGGTGAAACGGATGCTTCCGCCCCACAGCGTCCCCAGCCAGTTGAACGTCTTGATGGCGGAGGGCACGGCGATCACCATCGTCGAAATCATGAACGTGGTGCCGAGGAGCGGGTTCATGCCGCTCTGGAACATGTGATGTCCCCACACGATGAACCCGAGACCCGCGATGCCGATCATCGAGTACGCCATCGCGCGGTAGCCGAACACCGGCTTCCTCGAGAAGACCGGCAGGATCTCCGAGGTGATGCCCATCGCGGGCAGAATCATGATGTAGACCTCGGGATGGCCGAAGAACCAGAACAGATGCTGCCAGAGAAGCGCCTGCCCTCCGCCGGCGTTTTTCAAAGGCTGGCCGGAGATGATGAGACCCGCCGGCAGGAAGAACGTCGTTCCGAGGATCCGGTCGAAGAGCAGCATGATCATCGCGCCCGAGAGCACCGGAAGGGCGAGAAGCAGCAGGATCGCGGTGATGAAGAGGGCCCACGTCGTCAGCGGCATCCGGAAGAAGGTCATACCGGGAGCGCGCATATTGATGATCGTGGTGATGAAGTTCACCGCCGTCAGAAGCGAGGACAGCCCCAGGATGAGCAGCGCGATGAGCCAGAGTGTCTGTCCTTTGGGCTGAATTGCCGAGAGTGGAGCGTAGGACGTCCATCCGCCCGCCGCGGCGCCTCCTGTGACGAAGAACGACCAGATGATCACGACGGCGCCCGGAACCGCGGTCCAGAACGACGCCATGTTCAGGACGGGAAACGCCATGTCGCGCGCGCCGATCTGGATCGGCACGACGAAGTTGCCGAAGGCGCCGATTAAGATCGGCATGATCGCGAAGAAAATCATGATCGTCGCGTGCATCGTGAAGAGCGAGTTGTAGAACTCGGGAAGCATCCGGCCGCCGGGCATCCCCTCCGGCGCGAGCTTGCCCATGAACGGAATCGCGCGCTCTGGCCAGGCCAGCTGCCACCGCACGAGCGTCGCGAGCAAACCTCCGATGACCAGCATGAAGAGGGCGTAATAGAGGTACTGCTTCCCGATCACCTTGTGGTCGAGCGAGAAGATGTACTTCCGCCAGAAGGAGGTCGGCGCTGCGTGAACGCCGGGGGCGTGTTCGTGAGCGACGGCGACGGTGCTCATGAGCTCGGTTTCTCCGTAGTTTTGAGGTGAGGCGTCGGCTTCGACGGCACGGGGCCGGCGGGAGCCGCGATGGCGGCGGCCCCGGGCTCCGGCGGCGCCGCCCCGCCGGTCGACTGAATCTGCGGCTCCTGCCCCGCGGCGAGCGGGGCGCCTTCCGGCAGAGCGACCGTCGCCGCGGGCGCCTGCTCGGACGCCTGTTGCGCCGCGGCGTCCGACAGCCATTTGTCGAACTCTTCGGTGGTCTCGACGGTGACAAACCCCTTCATCCGATAGTGCCCGAGCCCGCAGAGCTCGGCGCACGCGATTTCCCAGTGCCCGGTGCGCATGCCGTCGAACCAGATACGCGTGGACATCCCGGGGACCGCGTCCTGCTTGACGCGAAACTCCGGGAGAAAAAACGAGTGAATGACGTCCTTCGAGCGCAGCGTGGCGACGACAGCACGCCCGACGGGAAAGTGGAGCTGGTTTAAGGACACGATGTCATCGGGGGTGCCGAAGCGGCCGTCCACGCCGGGATATCGGATCGTCCAGGCGAACTGCTCGCCGGTGATCTCGATCGGCATCGCGTTGGCGGGCATGTTCTGCTTGATGTCCGCCCACGTGCGCCGCGAAAGCAGAGCGAGCACCACGCAAATGAGGGCCGGGATGATCGTCCACACGACTTCGATCCGGTTGTTCCCGTGCGTGTAGGTCGCCTTTTTGCCCTCCCGGTGGCGGTAACGGATCAGAAAGTAGAGGAGCATCAGCTCGACGATCACGAAAACGATTCCCGTGATCCAGAGGATCAGCCGGAATAGACCGTCGATGCGGGCGCTATAGCTCGACACTCCCTCCGGGAGCTGGAGCCAGCGAGGGAGCTCCGCCGCGCGCACGGCCGCCGCGGCAAAAAGCACAGCGCACGAAAAAAGCGCCGTCCGGAAGCGGCTCCGGGCGGCCCGGTCGCGAGAGGGAGCGTTCGTCGGCTTCACGGCGGCGTCTCTTCTGATTCGAATGCCGCTAGCCCTTGAACCCGAAATCGACAGTCTTCGTCTCGGAGCCGCCGACGGTGACGCTCGACGTCTGCGTGCCGTACTTCTCGTGCCAGGCCTCGACCGTGTAGGTCCCGGCCGGCAGATTCTTGATCTCGAAGGTGCCCTGATCATTCGTCGTCGCGAAGAAAGGATGGCTGAAGACGCCCGCGTACGCACCCATCCACTTGTGGACGTCGCACTTGAACCGAACGGGCACTTCGGGCTTGTCGAACTTCTTCACGGTCTCCATCTTCGGGAAGGGCTGGCCGATGTTGAACTCGGCATTCACTTTCGGAAGCGCGTGGATATTGTGCAGCGTCCCGTCGCTGTTGATGATCTTGAGCTCCTGTCCCGCCTGGATCCCGAACACGTGCGGGTGGTACTGACATCCGCGCTGGTCGAGCGTGACGGCGGTCGTGGGCGCAGGGAACTTGCCCTGGACGTCCTTGACGTAGACGAGCACCCAGTCGAGCGTTCCGTTTCCGTTGACGACCGCTTCCTCGGTGTAGACCGGAGTGGTGTGGGCCGATTTGCAGAACGCGTCCGCTTCCATCTTGATCGTCTCTTTGGCCGGACTGGGGCCCGCGAACGTCACTTTGCCCGAGATCGTGGCGCCCCCGGCGGCGGGAGCGGCGGCCGGGGCGCCGGCGGAGGCGGGAGCGGCGGCGGCCGATTTCGCGGTGGGTGTCGTGTCTTCATCCGCCTCGGCGTCTTCGTCCTTCCCGCCGCAGCCGGCGGAGGAGAGCGTCAACGCGGGAACGAGGAGTAGAAGAAGCAGGGATCGTTTGAACATTGATTCTCTCCTTGACGCCTTCGCCGGCGTGGCGGTGTCGGTTTCGTCAAAAGTCTCGGCGGCCGCCTGTGAAAAAAGGGTACCGGGCGCCGAGATCGAGTGATTCATGAGGTCGCGCGGATCATATAGAACGATCCCGCGGCTTTCAAGAATCACCCGGCTGAGATCTGGACAGGTTCCTTTTCGACAGTTCGGAGGCAGGGAACTGCGAACCCCACGACCTCAGCGGAGCGACCTGGCCCGATAGACTGTTCCACTACATGCCGACGACGCTTCTAGGGGAGGGACTCGCCAGATCCTGGGGAGAGCGCCGCATCTTCTCGGGCATCTCGCTGCGCGCGGAGAGAGGGGTTATCGGCATCTCCGGAGAGAATGGAAGCGGCAAGACGACTTTGCTCAAGATTCTGGCGGCCTTACTCGCCCCGGACTCGGGCTCGGTGAAGGTCGAGACCGAAGGCCGGGAGCTTTCCGGAGACGCGCGGCGGCGGGCGATCGGGTGGGCCGGCCCGGATCTGGCGTTCTACGAAGACCTCACCGGGGCGGAGAATCTCTCCTTTTTTCGAGCCGCCGGCGGCCTTCCCGCGCTCGCGGACGAGATCCGCGAGCGTCTCACCCGCGTCGGGCTGTCGCCGGTTGCCGACCGGGCGGTCGGAGCCTTCTCGACCGGCATGAAACAACGCCTGAGGCTGGCGTTCGCCACCCTGTTCGATGCGCCGATCCTCCTTCTCGACGAGCCGATGATCGGTCTCGACGCGGAAGGCCGCGCGATCGTGTCCCGGACGATCGAGGATCGGCGCGCGACGGGGGCGATTCTGCTGGCATCGAACGATCCTCGCGACTTCGAGGGAGCCGATCGGGTGATCGTTCTCCCCGGTTCAACCACGTGACGATCGCGCGAAGCTCGTCTTTTCTCTCCCGGGCGTGGGCCGTGTGCGCGAAAGACGCGGCGATGGAGCTGCGGCGCCGCGTCGCCATCGCTTCGGTTCTGTTCTTTGCCGCCGCTTGCCTGACTCTCGTGTCGTTCGCCATCGGTCCCTTCGGAATGCCCCCGGACGCCCGGGAGACCGTGTGCTCGGCCCTTCTCTGGGTCGTCCTCTTCTTCTCCGCGGCGACCGGGCTCCCGCGCGCGTTCGTCCGGGAAGAGGAAAGCGGCACGGCCCTCGCGCTGCGTCTGGTGGCGCCGGCCGCTCCGGTCCTCGCCGGGAAAACGCTCTTCAATTTTTTGCTTTTCGCGGCCATCGCTCTCGTGACCGCCCCCGCGTTCGCGCTTTTGCTCGACTGGCGGATTGCCGCCCCCGGCGCGCTCGGCGGAGTTCTCCTCCTGGCGGGCTTCGGGCTTTCCGTGGTCTCGACATTTCTCTCCGCCCTCGTGGCGCGCGCGTCTCACAAGAGCGTCCTCTTCGTGCTCGTGTCCTTCCCGATCGTCGCTCCCCTTCTCCTCTCCGCGATCGCGGCGACGGTGGCCGCCTCCCGGGGGGAGGTGCCGTGGACCGCGCTGCGCGTCCTCGTGGCCTATGACGGAGCGGCGGCGTGCGGCGCCTACCTTCTTGCGTCGGCGGCGTGGGACGAGTGAACGAGCCGGCGCCGGTCAAAGAGCCACGGAACCGCCACCGCGGGTTTTCGATCGCCAGCCGGGGCGCGACCCGACCGCCCGCAGACGGTGTCGTCCAGGTTTCAATCCGCCGTCGAATGTAAGCTGCGCGATCGTGAAGATCGCGAAGCTCCTGCTCCTGCCGGGAATGTCCGCGATGGTCGCGGCGGCCTTCCTGTGGCCGCGGCCCGCCGAGGGCTTTCTCGGCGAGTCGTCGCGGATCGTCTTTTTTCACGTCCCCTGCGCCTGGACCGCGAGCCTCGCGTTCCTGGTGGCGGCGGGATACTCGGCCGCCTACCTTGCGCGCGGGAACCCGTGGCACGACGAGATCGCGGCCGCGGCAGTGCGCCTCGGCGTGCTTTTTTCCGTTCTCGCGCTCGTCACCGGGTCGCTCTTTGCGAAAATCATGTGGGGCGCTTACTGGAACTGGGACCCGCGGGAGTCCTCGTTTCTCCTGCTCCTCTTTCTCTACGGCGCCTACCTGTTCCTGAGGGAAGCCGTCGACGATCCCCGCCGCCGCGGGCGCATCGCGGCGGCCTACGCCCTCTTTGCCGCCGTCTTGATGCCGTTCCTGGTGTTCGTCGCCCCCCGCGTGACGGCGTCACTCCACCCGCAGACCGTGATCAATCCGCAGGGCAAGATCCTGATGGACACCCCTACGAAAGTGGTCTTCTTCGCGGGCCTCGCGGGCTTCACCGCGATCTTTCTCTGGATGCTGTCGCTCGACGCCCGCTCTGCCAGGCTCGCCCGGCGGCTCCGGGAGTCGCGAGGGGGCCCCGCGTGAAGCGCCGCAACGAAATGTCCCGGATCGGAAGCGCGTTGCAGGGAGAGGCCCCGCGAGCCGGTTTGCTTTTGGGAGGCGGGGCGGAGAGACTTCTCTTATGAACAGCCTGGGCTTCCTGGCGGCCGTCAACGTGGTCGTCTGGGTGGGTCTCTTTTTCTACCTCTGGCGCCTCGATCGGCGCATTTCCGACCGGGAACGGGAACGATGAGAAAGGGTTACTGGATTGCGGCGGTTTTTGCCGCCGCGTTCATTGTCCTGGGGGTCACCGCCTTCCAGAAGACGCTGACTCCCTATCTGTCCTTCGATGAAGCGACGCGGTCGCGGGGAACCGTACAAGTCATGGGCAGCCTCGACAAGCAGAGCGACCGTTACGACACGTCCCGCCAGGAGCTTTCGTTCGACATCCTGGACGCTTCCGGCCACCGGATGCCCGTCGTCTACCGGGGGATCAAGCCCGGCAATTTCAAGGACGCCATATCGGTCGTGGCCATCGGCCGCTACCAGGCGGGCCGCATCGACGCGGAGCGGCTCCTCGTGAAATGCCCTTCCAAGTACCAGGGCGCCGAGGTCGAGAAGGCCTACGCGGCGGCCCCGAGGCCAGTCGGACGCACCTGATGGCCTACTTCTGGCCCGGTGTGGCCGCGATCTGGGGAGCGCTCGCCGCCGGAACGATCTCCCTTCTGCTCTACCTGCGGGCCGACCGGGGTCGCCCGCACCTGATTCCGCTGGCGCGGAGCGCCTATGCGGCGTTTGCGACCTGCATCGTGGCGGCGTGCGGTGTTCTTCTCGCGCTTTTGCTCCAGCACCGCTTCGACGTCTCTTACGTCAATGCCTACTCGAGCCGCGACCTTCCGCTCCACTTCCTGATCTCGTCCTTCTGGGGAGGACAGGAAGGGTCGTTTCTGCTGTGGTGCTTCTGGGGCGCCTTGATCGGGCTGGTCGTCTGGCGCAGCGCAAAGGAGCAGGAAGCGCCCGTCATGGTCGTCTACCTCGCGACGTTCCTCGGAATCGTCGCGATCCTCTGCCGGCAGAGCCCCTTCCGGCTGCTCCCGGGCGCGGCTCCCGAAGACGGCGTCGGGTTGAACCCGCTTCTGCAGGACCCATGGATGGTGATCCATCCGCCCGTTATGTTCTCCGGCTTCGCGTCGCTGTCCGTCCCTTTCGCCTTCGCGATCGCGGCCCTGTGGAAGAAGCGGTGGGACGGATGGGTGACCCGCGCGATTCCCTGGGCCCTGTTCACGTTCGTGACGCTCGGCACCGCGATCCTGATGGGCGGTTACTGGGCCTACAAGACCCTCGGATGGGGCGGATACTGGGGATGGGACCCGGTCGAGAACACGAGCCTCGTGCCCTGGCTCTTCACCGCCGCGCTCGTCCACGGGATGTTCCTGCAGCGCGTGAAAAAGCGCCATCGAAAAGTGAATCTGATTCTGGCGTGCGTCTCTTACATAGCAATCCTGTACGGCACCTTTCTCACTCGCTCGGGCGTCCTCGCCGACTTCTCGGTGCATTCCTTCATCGATCTCGGGATCACGGGCTGGCTGGTTGCGATCCTTCTCGGCTTCCTCGGACTGTCGGCCGCGCTGATCGCCTGGCGGTGGCGCTCGATCCCCTCTCTTCAGGAAGAGGAGCCCCCGTTTCTCTCCCGCAGCGTCCTTTTCATTCTGGGCATCGCGGCGTTTTGCGCGCTCGGGTTCGTGATCCTTCTCGGGACGTCCGCCCCGCTTTTGACGCGCCTGACGGGGAACCCGTCTCAGGTGCAGGCCAGCTTCTACAACCAGACGACGTCTCCTGCCGCCGCGCTCTTAATCCTCCTCGCAGCGCTCGTCCCCTTCGTTTCGTGGAAGGGCGACACGTACCGGGCCCTCGCCCGAAGCGCCCGTCGCTCGCTGATCGTGGCTGCCGGAATTCTGGCGATCGCGCTGATCGCCGGGGCGCGCCAGCCGCTGACACTCGCGCTCCTCTTTCTGGCGGGCTTCTCGGCCGACATGAACCTGCGGGCCGTCGTTCGCAAGGCGCGGAACGGAAAGTTCGGCGGCGCGGGCGGCTATCTCGCGCACGTCGGCGTCGGGATCTTCCTCGCGGGGGTGGTTGTGTCCGGCGTTTATGCCCGGTCCACCCGCCTGACGCTACCCGTCGGCAAACCGGTCAAGGTGGGCGACTCGACGCTGACGTTCCTCCGCGTCGTGCCCGGAACGGCGACCGCGAAGCAGGCGATGGAAGTGCGCGTGGACTCGGCGGGGGGAAAGGCCGGTTACCTGTATCCGAAGATGTACGTGAACACGAAGACGAATCAGCTCATGGCCAACCCCGCAATCCGAAACTCGCCGCTTTTCGATTTCTACGTCGCGCCGCAGTCCTACGATCCGGGCCAGCCCGAGCAGTTCGGGCGCGAAGTCCGCCTGACCAAAGGGACGACGACCAACATCGAGGGAACGGGATTCACGTTTCGCGAATTCAATGCGGATCGCGCCGCGATGCTGCGGGGCGAAAAATCCATGCTGGTCTTGACCGAGCTCACGGTCACGCCGCCGGATGGAACGAAGCATGACGTGACCGCCCGATACGTTTTTTACACCGACGGCCGGCCCGCCGACTCCCCGGAGATCGCGGTCCCCGGACTCTCGGGCGCGTTCCTGCAGGTTCTCTCCGTGTCGCCGACGGATGGCGCGGTGGTTCTGAAGATGCGGGGGGTTTCGAAGGATCTCACCGCTGAGCATCAGGCCGCGACGGTCGAGAGCCTTTCCGTGGACGTGACCCGCAAGCCTCTGATCGCGCTCGTCTGGGGCGGCTTTTACGTCATGATGGCGGGAGCCCTCCTCGCGCTCGTCAAACGCTCCCGCGAAGCGAGCCGCGCGGTGGCCGCGCTCGAAGCGGAGGCGGCACCCCGAGGTGAGCCCGGTCCCGCGGCGACCGCTCCAGCCCCCGGTGTCGGACCCGCCCTTCCCGTGAGTCTCCGCAGCCGGGTCTGAATCGGACGGGGACCCCCGATTCCGGAACAGTTCCTGCATTGTGGGTCTCATCATGAAAACACGCCAGATCTCACTCGCGTTTCTGCTCTGCGGCCTCACGGGCATTGCCGGCGCCGGCGCGCTCTACCGCATCGACCTCCGCGGCGGCACCGTTACGCCGATTCTGACGAGGGACGAGCCGGTGGCCCACGGCAGCGTCCTGCTGTTCCACCGGCACCCCGACGGCCGCCTGACGGGGGTCCCCGCCGAAGCCGTCGCCGGGATCACGCCTCTGACGGCGGCACGCTCCACCACGGTTCGGACGACGACGGTCAAGACGGTGCAGACGCCTCGGCTGGCCCGCACCGTCGGAACGGGAACGGCGACCGCCACGGCTCCCGTCCGCCCGCTGGCTCCCGGCGAGGCGATCGCAATCGGTCCGACGGGTGCCGGCAGTTCAGCCGACGCGGGTCCGGCGAGGGCCGGTGGACAGACGGCCGGGGCCCCGAGCCCGTCCGGCGACATCCGCGCCCGGGCGGCCGTCGACGCCCAGGTGTTCCCGGGTGATCTTCCGGCCCAGACCGGGAACACGGCAGGCACCACGAACGGCACCAACGGAACGAACGCGACCACGTCGATCAACCCCACCCTGACCACGCCCGCGAACGGGACCGGAACCGCGACCGCGAACGCGGGCCAGCCCGGCGCGGCGCAGCCGATCGGTCAAAACGGGTACCCGACGACGTCCGGCCCCGGCCCGCAGCCGGGAGCCGCTCAGCCCATCGGCCCCAACGGATTTCCGACGACAGGGACCGGCACGACGACGACGAACGGCAGCGGAACCGGAACGAACAACGGAACGACGACGACCGGCACGGCCACGCCAAACCAGAACGGCACTTCCAACGGGACGGGCACCACGACGGCGCCTCCCGCGACGGCACCTGCCAACAACAATGGCGGAGCCAAACCGAACGGGGGCAAGTCCGGCGGAAACTAACCGCAATTTCCCGGATTCTTTTTCCGCCCGGCTCCTGCCGGGCGGACCTGTTTCCGGGGGTTTCGCACACGTTGCCGGTGCGCAGTTCTCTATTTCGGAGGAGGGACTTCGATCTCGTATCCGTCCCGCGCCACGAGGACGCGGCACCCGGGAGCGGATTTTCCGGCCAGCTCCACGATCGCGCGCTTCAAGTCCCGGTCTCCCATGCGGATCGGCTCTTCGCCGAAGTGGGAGAAGACGGCGATCGGAACGTTCGCCCGGCCGAGCCATCCGAGCTGGGCCCGAATGGTCGTGTGGCCGACGAGCGCGCCGCTGCCGTGCCGGCGAACGAGCGACGCGGTGAGCGTCGATCCGTCCCCGACGTAGACGTCCGCGCCGGCCAGCGTCCGGTCCCTCGCGGCCGCGGTCTCGAAGCTCACGATGTCGCCCGAGTAGACGAGGGTTCCCTCGGGAGTCTCGATGCGCGCGGCGACACAAGGGCACCGGATCGAGTGGACCACTTCGAACGTGGTCACCCGGAAAGGCCCCAGGGCCCGGGGGATACCCGGCGACGCGCGGATCCGTTTTGAGATCGGGAAACCGGAGAGAAGCGAATGCGAGGTCTCCGAGGCGAGCACGGGAACGTCGGTTCCCTCCGCCAGCCCCCAGGCGTGGTCCGGATGCGCGTGCGAGACAAAGACCGCGTCGGGAGCGATCTTCGCGAGCCGGCCGCGTCGGTTCTCGCCGAAATCGCACAGGAGCCGGAATCCGGCAGCCTCGACCGTGAACGCCGAATGTCCCGTGTGGGAACGCGACTTTGCGTCGACGTATCCCCTGGTCCCGAAAAAATGGAGGCGCATCCGAACAGAGCGTCCGCACTCGCGGGTCGAGAGTCAAGCCCCCTCCCTCCCTCTACTGGCATTCGCTCCCGCCCTTCGCCTTTCGCTTTCCGCCTTTCGCCTTTCGCCTTTCGCCTTTCGCCTTTCCATCAGCGCTACCATCCCCCCATGCGCTTCGGAGATCTGCGCCTCGACATCGTGCAGGATGCGACCTTCCGCCTCGACGGAGGCGCCATGTTCGGCGTCGTCCCGAAGGTGCTCTGGGAGCGGAAGTTTCCCGCGGACGAAAAAAACCGGATCGGGCTCGCGACCAACTGCCTCCTCGTCCGGGGAGTGGGATACACCGTGCTCGTCGAGAGCGGGCTCGGGACGAAATGGAATGCCCGTGAACGGGAGATCTACGCCATCTCCCACCCTCCCGACCTCACGAGCTCGCTCGCCGACCGGGGCGTGCGGCCCGAGGACGTCGACGCGCTCGTGCTCTCCCACCTGCACTTCGACCACGCCGGCGGGGCCACGCGCCTCCAGGACGGCGTCCCGGTCCCCGCTTTTCGGAACGCGACCCTCTACGTCCAGTCCGCCGAGGTCGCCCACGCGCGCGCTCCGCACGAACGCGATCGCGCGTCGTATGACCCGGCAAACTGGGAGCCGTTTGCCGCGGCCGGGCGCCTCGAAGGCTTAGACGGCGAAACCGAAATCCGGCCGGGCGTGCGCGTCGTGCCCCTTCCCGGGCACAACGCCGGTATGCAGGCGGTTCGCATCGACTCCGGCGGCAGGACGGCCTTCTACTTCGCCGACGCGCTCCCGACCTCGGCGCACGTCCCTCTGCCCTGGAACATGGGATACGACCTCTATCCGGTCGAGCTCCTCGACAACAAGCGGCGGCTTCTGGCGGAAGCGGTGCGGGAGGGATGGCTTTGCGTCTTCGAACACGACCCGAACGTCCCGTGGGGAACCCTGGTCGACGAGGCGAACGGGAAAAGACGGGTGCACGTCGTCCCGGTTCTCCAGGACTCTTTCGACTGAGCGGTCGGAACCGCCGCCGCCGGCGGGAGCCTCCGGCTCTTTCATGATCATCTCCGTCCTTTTTCTCGTCGTTCCCGGATGGCTCGTGTACGTAGCCTTCGACCGCGCGGCTCTCCTGCGCTCGAGCCTCGCTCGCCTGCTCACGGCGTGGGTCTTCGGACTCTTCGCGGCGACGACGCTCGTCTACGTCCTCGCCGTCTCGCTCGCCCCCTTCACCGAAGGAGTCCTGCGCAAGGCCGCTGGCGTCGTTCTGGCCCTCGCGGTGGCCGGCCTTCTAACCCTGCGCCGCGATGCCGCACGATCGGCCCGCGCCCTCCTCTTCGGCCGTGCCGGACCGGGGAGAGTGCGAAAGGCCCTCTTCCTCGCCGGTTGCGCCGCCTTCGCGTTCTTCTTCTACCGGCCGCACCTCACACAGACCTCCGAGGCGCTCTACCGCAGCCCCGTCTACTGGGATCTGAACGTCCACGCGCCGATCGTCCAGAACTTCGCCTTCGGAGACAATTTCCCTGCCCAGAACGAGTCGTTCGCCGGCGCTCCGGAGACGTATCACTTCTTTTTCGACCTCCTGACGGCGGTCCCGGTCGCGTTCGGGGTGCGCCTCGCCCCGGCGTTTCTGCTGGTCAGCGCGATGTCGCTCTTTGCCGTTCTGGGGCTTCTCGTCGGCTTCGCCGAGGAACTCTCGGGCAGCGCGGGGACGGGCATGCTGGCCGCCATTCTCGCCTGCACTTCGAGCAGCCTGCGGTTCCTGGATGCGCTGGCGCCCCGCCCCGGCCGGCCGGCGTTTTCGGGAGTGTGGGAGCTGCTCTCGCGACGCGAGCATCCCTACCTCGCCTCGTTCGTAGCGGGCAACCCGTTCGCCTACAACGGCACGATGTTCAACCTCTTCTACTTCCTCGAAGAACGGCAGCTCGTTTTCGCGTCCGCGTTTCTTCTCGCTTCCGTTCTGCTCCTCTCGACCCGCGCGCGCTGGAGCCGTTTCTTCTCGGTGGCGGCGGGGATCGCTTTCGGTCTCTTTGCGCTGTGGCACGTTTTCGCGACGATTACCCTGGGGCTCGCGGTCGTATGGCTTTTCGCCACGGCCCCGGACCGCCGGAAAACCGGCGCGGTCCTCGCCGGGATGGCGGTCTCGGGCGGGGCCTTCCTCGCGTGGATCGCGTGGGTGTCGCGGCCCGAATGGTTCGTTCCCGGCGGCCGCGCCGCCCTCCGATGGAACCCCGCCTTCTCGACGATGCCGGGAGGGCCGCCGTTCTCTCTGATCCACGCGGTCGGTTACTGGCTGTACGCCTGGGGACTCAAGGCCGTGCTGGGTGTCTGGGGCCTCGTCCTCGCGTACCGCCGGAGGCGGCCTCTCTTCGACGCCCTCGCATCCATCCTTTTCCCCACGTTCCTCGTGGTGAACGCGGTGCAGCTCGTTCCGCTGTCCGTCTATGACAACCACAAGTGGCTTCGCCCGATGAGCCTCTTCCTCGACGTCGCCGCCGCGCTCTTCGTCGTGGAGAGGATCTGGCGCTCCCGCCAGACTGTCGCGCTCCGCGTCTGCGGGGTGACTGCCGTGCTGGCGCTTCTCACCTTCTCCGGGGTGCTCGAATTGGTCCCCTTCTGGCGGAGCCGTCCGACGGTGCTTTACGCGCCGTATCCAACCGAGATGACCCGCATCGTCCGCGAAAGCACCGCTCCCCGGGACGCGTTCGTCTCGTTCGAATCGAACGCGCTCCATATGGCCGGACGCAAACTCTTCCTCGGCAACGACGCGGACGAGCGCGGCACCGCCTCGCTGGTGGCGTCCGCAGGCTTCGACGTGGCGCGCCGGCAGCGCGAGTTGATCGACCTCTACGGCGCGCGGGACCGGGCCAAGTTCTGCGCGCTCGCGCGGCGGGATCGGATCGACTGGGTGGAGGTCGAATCGGGCGTCCATCTGGCGTCGGGGGCTGACGGGCGTTCCCCGGGATTCGACACCCTGTCGCCCCATGGAAGGTTTCTTCACTTCGTGGACGTCGAACGCTTCTGCGGGCCCAGACCGTAGCCGCGGCGAGGACGCGGCGAAGACTTCGCCCCAACAGCGGGGCAAGGAGGTCTCGATCGCCGTGGTAGCGAAACTCAGCACCTCCCTGCGGGCCCCCTCACCCCAGCCCTCTCCCCGAGCCCGGGGCGAGGGGGC
>JBDUBI010000024.1:0-22280 GCA_040004225.1 Acidobacteriota bacterium | reverse complement strand
GCTCTGCCCCCTCGCCCCGGGCTCGGGGAGAGGGTTGGGGTGAGGGGCCCGCAGGTGGGCGGAGCGCATGGCCAGGTCGGAGAATTGCCAAAGTCGTCATCACGAACCCGACACCTGGCATGGCGACGCCACGTGTATGCCGCGCTCTGCTCGCCCCGGGTGTGCTTCTTGCAGCCTTCCCGGCGTGGTTCGAATCGCCCTTGGTCTGCTCTTCGCCATCGCATCGCCGCTCGGGCTGGAGGTGGAACCCGGGCGGGAGACGTTCGCGGCGACCCTGCGCGTCCCCGCTGTTGAGGCCTCCGGCGATTTCCAGGGCCGCCTGGCTCTCTACGGATCCCGCGCGGAGATCCCGGTGGCGGCCGTGCGGATCTCCCGGGCGGGCGAGCCGCTCGCGCTCCGGGCGACGATCCGCTACGCGGACATTCCGGCAGACTGGGTCACGCACTTTCGCGCGGAGGGTTTCGACTACCGGCTCCGCGGAACTCTCGGCGGGACGCCGGTCGAGTGGGCGGGGAGGCTCGGGTGGGAAGAGGTTCCCGTGACCGGCGACGAAACCATTATTTCGAAATTTCTCGAGTTCGAGGGAGTGGACCTCACGGCTCTGCAGGCGAACGGGGGCCGCGGCGTGGCCCGCGTGCGCGTCACGAACCCCTTCGCATTTCCGCTTCAGATCGCCCGGTCCGAGTACCGGATCGAAGCTGAAGGGCGTCCAGTCGGGCGGGGAGCGACGCGCGCGATGGTCGCCCGGAGGGGCACGACGCGGCTGGACTTTCCGATCGAGATTGATCCCGCGCAACTGATCGCCGCCGCCGGAACCGCCTTCATCGGCGGGGGGACTGTGGACGCGCGCCTCCGGGGCACGCTGACGGTGCGCGTGGCGGGGCACGAGGTCAGAGTACCTCTGGACGTGGCGGGGGAGATCGACGCGGGAAGCCTGGGGACGCCGGCAGATTGACGTCTCACTCCCTCTCCCCGCGCGCCGGGCTGAGGGCCGGGGTGAGGGGCGGTGATCAGGCCTGACAGGGCCCTGCGAGAGACCACCCCTGGTTGTGCCGCTTTTCAGAAGGGATCCCATCGCTCGCTTGCGTTTTTCTCCGTGCGCCGGTGGCGGCGCGCGCTCAAGCACGAAGCCGGGCATCTTCCGCGTCGGGGCGCGGTACGATCGCGCCGTCATGAGCGAGCCGCCCCTGTCGCGCCTGCGCCTCCTTCGTGAGGGTCCGGTCGCGCGCGTCATCCTCACCCGGCCGGAGGTTCGCAACGCCTTCGACGACGGCCTGATCGAGGAGCTGACCCGCGTGTTCTTAGATTTCGTTGCGGACTCGGAGACCCGGGTCGTGATTCTGTCGGGAGACGGCCCGGTCTTCTGCGCCGGCGCCGACATCCAGTGGATGCGCCGCGCCGGGGCCTATTCGCGCGAGGAGAACGAGCTGGACGCGGGGAAAATGGCCCGAATGCTGCGGGCGATCGACGCATGCCCCTTGCCCGTGATCGCGCTCGCGCATGGCGCGGCGATCGGAGGCGGAGTCGGGTTGGTCGCCGCGGCAGACATCGCGATCGCGGCCGAGGGCACGATCTTCTCTCTCGCGGAGGTCAAACTCGGGATTCTCCCCTCCGTAATCTCTCCCTACGTGCTCCGCGCGATCGGCCCCCGCCAGGCTCGGGATCTGTTCCTGACCGGGGATCGCTTCGACGCCGTGGAGGCGTTCCGCATCGGGCTCGTCCACCAGGTCGTGCCCCCCGGGGAAATCGAGGCCGCCGCGGCGCGCCGCGTCGCTTCCCTTGCCACGTCGGCGCCCGAGGCCATCGGCGCCGCCAAGAAATTGATCGAGCAGGTGACGGGACTCGGGCCCGAGGAAGCGATGCCGTTGACGGTGCGGACGATCTCGGACCGGCGCGCGTCCGCGGAGGCGCGGGAGGGGTTGAGCGCGTTTCTGGAGAAGCGCCGGCCCTCGTGGGTCAAGAACTAGCCGGGAGTCAGTTTTCGACCGGCCCCGGCGCCGTGACCGCTCCCGGCGCGGCGGCGGGTTCGGTCGGTACCGGAGCGTCGGCTGCCGGCGCCGGCGCCACCGGGGCCCGGACGCGCTTTGCGGCTTCGTCCTCGACTTCCGTCTTGCACCAGTAACATTTCACCTTGACGCCCGGCTCCGTGTCGGGCCGCCATGCCGTGAAAATCTTTCCGCACTTCGGGCAGACGATTTTGTGCTGCGTTCCCTGGATCCCGCCTTCTACGGACACGTGGCCTCCTGACGACGGCCCTAGCTTAGCCGAGCGCGGCTGCCGCGAGCCCCCGGGGTGGGCGCGCCTTAGAATCGAGCCATGGATCCTCTGCCTCGCCGGCTCCTGATCGCGAACCGGGGCGAGATCGCCGTCCGCGTGGCGCGGACCGCGCGCGAAATGGGAATCGAGCCGGTTGGCGTCTTCGCCAGCTCGGACGCCGGCGCGTTTCATGTGGGCCATATGGGCCGGTCCGTCGACCTCGGCCCGGGGGGGCCGACGGAGACCTACCTGTCGATTCCCCGGCTTCTCGCGGCGGCGGCGTCCTCCGAAGCGTCGGCGATTCATCCGGGGTACGGGTTTCTCTCCGAGAGCGCGGACTTTGCCCGCGCCGTGACCGACGCCGGACTCCTCTGGATCGGGCCGCCCTCGGACGCGATCCAGAAGATGGGGGACAAGCTTCAGGCCCGCCGCCGGATGCGCGGCGCCGGCGTTCCCGTCGTCCCGGGCTCCGACGGGGGAGCGGAGCGCCCCGGGGAAGAGGACCTGATCCAACGAGGCGCCGAGATCGGATTCCCGCTTCTGGTGAAGGCATCGGGCGGAGGGGGCGGGAAGGGCATGGCGCGCGTCGACCGGCCGGAAGATCTTCCGCAGGCGCTCGAAGAGACCCGCCGGGTCGCCCTCGCGGCCTTTGCGAACGGACACGTTTATCTCGAGAAGTTTTTCGAGTCTCCGCGCCACGTCGAGTTCCAGGTGTTCGGAGACCGCTATGGCAGCGTCGTGCATCTCTTCGAGCGGGAATGCAGCGTGCAGCGGCGGCACCAGAAGGTGATCGAAGAAACCCCGAGCGTCGCGCTCGACCCGCGGCTGAGGGAGGCGATGGGGCGGGCCGCCGTCGAGGCGGCGCGAGCGGTCGGGTATATCGGCGCCGGCACCGTCGAGTTTCTCCTGGACGAGCGAAAAAACTTCTACTTCCTGGAAATGAACACCCGGCTCCAGGTCGAGCACCCGATCACGGAGGAAACCCTCGGACTCGACCTCGTGCGCGCGCAGATCGAGATCGCCCTCGGCGCGCCGCTTCCCGCTCCCTGGCGAGGGGGAAAGTTGCTCCCACAGGGGCATGCGATCGAGATGCGCCTCTACGCCGAGGACTCCAACGAGTTTCTTCCGAGGTCCGGCCGAATCCTCGTCTGGGAGGAGCCAGCGGGCCCCGGCGTGCGCGTGGACGCCGGGGTGGGCGCCGGGACTACGGTCGGGGTGGATTACGACCCGCTCCTCGCCAAGCTCGTCATCTCGGCTCCCGATCGGGCCTCCGCCATCGAGCGCGCGAAAAGGGCGTTGTCCGAGTGGGTCGTTCTCGGCATCGAAACGAACGCGCCCCTTCTCGCGGCGGTGCTCGCCTCTCCCGACTTCCGTTCCGGCCGGTATGCGACCGATCTGATCCGCCGCCTGCCGGCTCGCGAGGCCCAGGACCCGCCGGACGTCGCGTGGATTGCCGCGGCTCTCGTCGCGCGAAACGGCGCGGTCGCTCCTTCCGGCGACCGGCCCGAGCCGCCTCGATCATGGGATCCGTGGGACGAGGCTTCCAGCTGGAGGCCCGGCGCGTGAAGCTCTCGGCCGGAGAGCGGACCCTGGACGTCGCGCTCGAGGAAGGCGCCGCCTCGCTCGGCGATCGAATGGTGCCTTTCGCGCCGCGTCAGAACGGATCGACCCTCGTCGCGGTCGAGCATGGCGGGCAGGTGTTCCCGGTGCGTGCGGTGCGCGAGGGCGATCGGATCTTCGTCTGGACCGCGGGCCGTACGTTCGAATTCCGAATCGAGCCTGCGGCTGGCCGCGGTCCCGCGCGCATCCGCTCGACCGGCGCCGAAAGCGGGCTGCTCTCTCCGATGCCCGGCCGGATCCGCCGCGTGCTCGTGGCGCAGGGCGACACGGTGACCCGGGGACAGGTCCTCCTGATCCTCGAGGCGATGAAGATGGAGCATGCGATCCGGTCGCCGCGGGACGGCCGCCTGGCGCGGCTGATGTACGGCGAAGGCGATCTCGTCGAGGCCGGCGTGGCGCTGGCGGAGATCGAGTAGGACTTCGCCCCGGCTCTCGGGCGTCGCGGCGGGGGAGCAGGGTCGGGCAAAACCCCGGGCGCGGACCGGGACGGAAACTCACGCGACACGACTTTCTTGGTACCCTCCCCGCCATGGAGCCGTGGGAGGAGCATGCGATCCGACGGCCGATCCTCCCTCCGCGGGTTTCGATCTACGAAGTGGGCCCTCGCGACGGCCTCCAGAACGAGCCCGAGACCCTTTCGGTCGAGGCGCGCGTGCGGTTCGTGGATCTTCTGACCGATTCGGGACTGAAGGCGATCGAGGTCGGGTCCTTCGTCTCACCGAAAGCGATCCCCCAGCTCGCCGATACCGCTGCCGTGTACCGTGGGATTCACCGCGCGAGCGGCACGCGCTATCCCGCACTCGTTCCGAACTTGATGGGTCTCGAGCGGGCGATGGAAGCGGGAGTCCGGGAAGTGGCGGTGTTCACCGCCGCGTCGGAGACCTTCAACCAGCACAACATCCAGGCGGGTGTCGACGAGTCGATCGAGAGGTTCCGTCCGGTCGTCGCCCGCGCGCTCGAGGAAAAAATTCGTGTGCGCGGCTACGTCTCCACGTCTTTCGGTTGCCCCTACGAGGGCGCAATTTCTCCGGAGGCCGTGCGAGAAGTCGTGCACAAACTGCTCGACCTGTGCGTGGACGAAATCTCTCTCGGCGACACGATCGGAGTCGCCACTCCGGCAGGTGTCTACGACGTCATCGAAACTCTCTACGACTCGGGGGTCTCCCGAGGCGTGCTCGCCCTCCATTTCCACGACACGCGCGGGACCGCGCTCGCGAACGTCTACGCCGGGCTGCAGTGCGGCATTTCGACTTACGATTCGGCGGCCGGCGGAATAGGCGGGTGTCCGTACGCCCCCGGAGCGGCGGGAAACGTCGCGACGGAGGACCTTCTTTATCTCCTGGAGGGCCTCGGCATCGAAACCGGCGTCTCCCTCCCGGCCGTCGTCGCCGCGTCCCGGGCGCTGGCCGACTCCCTGGGCCGCCGCCCTCCCGGGCGATACCTCGGGGCCGTGTGGAGCGGGCCGTAAACCCGCGCTGGCAGTGCCGAAGCCTCTTCTTCATTGACAGACCGCCGGACGCCGTGTAACTTTTTGAATGAAAACCCCTTAATTCATGGCTAAGAAGATCCTGCTGGCCGATGACAGCCTGACGATCCAGAAGGTCGTTGAGCTCACCTTTTCGGACAGCGACTACGAGCTCGTCTGCGTTTCCAATGGACAGCGGGCGCTCGACCGGGTCCGCGAAGACCGGCCCGACCTGATCCTGGCCGACGCGGTCATGCCGGAAAAAAACGGGTACGAGGTCTGCGAGGCGATCAAGGGAGACCCCGCGACCTCACGGATTCCCGTGGTGCTCCTGTCCGGAACCTTCGAGCCGTTCGACCGCGAGCGCGCGGAGCGGATCGGCGCCGACGCGATCGTCTCCAAGCCCTTCGATTCCCATCAGCTGCTCGCCCAGGTGGATGCCCTCCTGGAGGGGCCTCGCCACGCTCGGCAGACCGACCCGGACAGGCCGCTGACGACCGCGGCGATCGCCGTACCTCCGCTTCCCGAGCCGCCGGCCGCGCCGCCCCCCGAGGAAGCGCCGTTTGACGAGGGATTTTCGGAGGGCGACTTCACCGCCTCTGTCCGCCTGCCGCCTTCACGAGCGGGGGTCGACCCTTTCGAAGAGGATTACGGGCGCGGCGACGTCGATTCGGCCATCGCGGCTTTCGAGAAGGCGCATCCCCGGTTCGGGTTCGGCTCAGCGCTCGCGACCGCCGCGTCGCCCGGGGCGCCGGAACCTCCCGCCGAATTGGCGCGCGAGCCGCAGTGGCTGGGGGAAGATGCCGTCCCGTCGGCGGCACCGGCCGGCTTCCAGGCGGAAGAGACTCCGCGATCTTCCCCTTCTTTCGCGGCGGACGCATCGGATCGGGCATCGGCCGCGATTTTCCGCGCGGAGTCTGTGCGGCGCGCTGACGAGATGCCGACGATGGAATTCACCCGCCCCGCCATTGATCGCTCGACGGCGTCCGATCGCCCGCAGCCCGCCTTCGGAGATCGGTTCGTTCCCTTTGGCGGCCCGCTCGGCCACGGCGAGGGAGACTTCGGAGCGGCCCCTCCGGCCTCGCCTCAGACAACCGAGATCTCGGCCCTCGATGCGGAGGTCCTCTTCGACGTCGACGAGACCCCCCCTCCGGCGGCGCCCGAGGAACCGCGCGAACAGGAGACCGAGCCGTCGTGGTCCGCCGGAGCGGAAGAGCCGAAAGCAGCGGATCCGCGGCCGGACAACGCCCCCGCGGAATCCCGAGGGGCGCCGCAGACCACCCCATCCGCGGAGCCTCTCGCCGCCGGGCCCGGCGGCGGCGCAGTCCCCGGAGAGATCGAGATGCTCGCGCAGCGCTCCTCGATTCCCGAGCTGACCCAGATGCTCTCCTCCGTGCGAAGCGGAGGCGACATGAGCGAGGAACAGATCGAACGGCTGGCGACCCGCGTCGTCGAAAAGCTCTCCGATAGGATCATCCGGGAGATCGCCTGGGAGGTCATCCCCGACATGGCCGAGATCGTCATCAAGCAACGCATCAAGGAGCTCGAGGCCGGGGTCGAATAAGAAGGAGCGCGCCAGGCCGCGCGCTCCGCATTCGGTCGCGCTCGCTCCACGCGCGACCGAATCTGCTGAAATCCCGTCGCTGACGCGAGACGGCGCCGGCAAACGGGGCCCAAACATCCCGGCCGTCCCGTTCCCGCGACTCCGCCGCCTGGGGGCGCCCCTCCGCCCGCCGCGTGACGGGCCCTCGTGCGCCGGCCCCGACGTGCTCGGGGTAGAGTGCGCGGGTCTTTCCTGAGCGGGAGATGGCCCCGTTTGGCCGAGGGAAGCAAAATCGAGAGCGCACGCAGCGGTTTTTGCGATATACGAAAGGCCCGCGACCCCTTTTTTATGCCTGAAAACCCACTCGTGACCGAGTCCGAAGAATCCGCTCGGAAGCTGCCCAAGACGTTCGAGCCGGGCTCCTTCGAGGAGCGCTGGTACTCCGTCTGGGAGAAGGAGGGCCGATTCCAGCCCTCGGGCGTCCCCGGCTCGCCGCGCTTCGTCATGGTGATTCCACCGCCGAACGTCACGGGAAAACTTCACATCGGTCACGCCTACGGCCGGACGATCGAAGACATTCTGGCGCGGTGGAAGCGCATGCTCGGTCTGCGCGTGCTCTGGGTTCCCGGCACGGACCACGCCGGCATCGCCACCCAGATGGTCCTCGAGCGCCAGCTCGCCAAACAGGGGATCGATCGCCGCGAGCTTGGCCGCGAGAAATTCGTCGAGCGCGTGTGGGCCTGGAAAAGCGAGGCCAAGGACACCATTCAGGCGCAGATGAGGAGGCTCGGCTGCTCCCTCGACTGGACGCGGGAGCGGTTCACGATGGATCCAGACCTGTCGCGCGCCGTGCGGCACGTGTTCGTGAAGCTCTACGAGCAGGGGCTGATCTATCGCGGGCGGTACGTCGTGAACTGGTGCCCTCGCTGCGAGACAGCCGTTTCGGACCTCGAGGTCGTGCACCGCGAAACCGACGGGTCCCTCTTCAAGATCCGGTACGACGTGGCGGGCGTTCCCGGCGGGGCGACGGTGGCGACGACCCGCCCCGAGACGATGCTCGGCGACACGGCGCTTGCGATCCACCCGGAGGATCCGCGGACGTCGAAGCTCGCGGGGCGCACGGCGATTCTTCCGATCGTCGGGCGCGAAATTCCGATCGTCGAGGACGCGATTCTGGTCAACCGCGAGTTTGGAACCGGAGTCGTCAAGGTGACTCCCGCTCACGACGCGAACGACTTTGCCATGGGAAAACGGCACGACCTTCCCGCGGTGGTGGTGATCGGCCCGAACGGCAAAATGACCGCGCAGGCGGGGGATTACGCGGGGCTCGACCGTTTCGAGGCGCGGCGGCAGATCGTCGCGCGACTGACCGACGAGGGCCGGCTCACGGCCGAGCCGTATCGAAACTCCGTCGGGCATTGCCAGCGATGCGACGCCGTGATTGAGCCCTACCTGTCGGAGCAGTGGTTCGTGAAGATCGCCCCGCTCGCGGAGCCGGCGGTCCGCGCCGTCGAAGATGGGACGATCCGATTCGTGCCGGAATCCTGGACGAAAACCTATTTCGAGTGGATGAAGAACATCCACGACTGGTGCATTTCGCGGCAACTCTGGTGGGGGCACCGCATTCCGGCCTTCACGTGTCCCCACGGGCACGTGACCGTCTCGGAAGAGGACCCGGCCGCCTGCCCGACCTGCGGATCCGCGCCGCTCGAGCAGGACACCGACGTCCTCGACACCTGGTTCTCCTCTCAACTCTGGCCGTTCTCCGTCTTCGGATGGCCGGAGAAGACGGCGGATTACCTCGACTTCTATCCGACGGACGTCCTCGTCACCGGTTACGACATCCTCTTCTTCTGGGTAGCGCGGATGATCATGGCGGGGCTGCATTTCACGGGCCAGGCCCCGTTCTCGACGGTGCACCTCCACGGGCTCGTCCGCATCGGCGGCGAGAAGATGTCCAAGACCCGTGGCAACGTGATCGACCCTCTCGAAGCAATCGCGGAGTTCGGCGCGGACGCCGTGCGTTTCACGCTCGCGAGTGCCGCGTCCTCCGGCGCCACCGTGTCTGTGGAGCGTGGCCGCATGGCGGGCTCGCGAAATTTCGCGACCAAACTCTGGAACGCGGCCCGGTTCACGCTGTCGGCTCTCGACGGCCACACGGTCCCGACGGAGCTCGCGTCCCGGGCCCTCTCGCTGCCGGACCGCTGGATCCTGTCCCGGCTGTCGGGCGCTGCGCGCGACGTCAACCGCCATCTCTCCGAATTCCGCTTCGACGAGGCCGCCGCGACGATCTATGCCTTTGTCTGGCACGAGCTCTGTGACGCGTACCTGGAAATGATCAAGCCAGTGCTCTCCGGCCGCGATGGCACGGACGAAGAGCGGGAGTCGGTCCGCGGGGTGCTCTCGCGCTGCCTGCTCGACTCTCTCGCGCTGCTCCATCCCTTCATGCCATTTCTGACGGAAGAGATCTGGGACAAGGCGACGGGCAGGCCCGGCACCCTGATCGTGGCGCCGTTCCCGACCGGGGACGCGCTGCTCCACGATTCGGAGGCGGAGCACGTCATCGAAGCCGTCCGCGCCCTGATCACCCGCGTGCGGAATTATCGGGGCGAGCGCGGCGCGAGCCCGACGGAGCCCGTCGAGCTCTGGGTAGCCCCGGACTCGCCCGATCGGGAGCTCGTCCCCCGAATTTTCACCGTCGCTCCGCTTCTCCAGCATCTCGGGCGAATCCCGGAGCTGCGCCTCGAAGCCGCTCCCCCGTCCTCGTTTCGCGACGTGGTCGCCGGCCTGTCCGTCGGCCTGCGGGTCAAGGAATCCGCATCCGAATCCGGCGGCGCAAGGCTCGAAAAAGCGCTTTCGGACATCGAGGAGGAGTACGAGGGTCTCTCCTCGAAGATGCGCAACCCGTCGTTCGTGGACAAGGCCCCGGCCGCCGTGGTCGAGAAAACGCGCCGACGCCTGCTCGAGCTCGAAGAGCGCCGCGCGGCGCTCTCGGGGAGCCGGGCGTGATCTCCTTCGCGGAAGGCACCGTCGACCCGCTCCGGTGGCGGACGATCGAGAATCTGGTCGTGGTCGATGCGGTGAGCTCGTCGAACGATCTGGCCCGCGAGATCCTCGAAATGTATTTCTCCGAGGAGCAGGAGCTGCCCGCGACCGTCCTGATCGGGGAAGCGCAGACCGAGGCGCGCGGGCGCAAGGGGCGATGGGTCGCGGAGCCCGGCCGGGGACTGTACCTGACGGTCCTCCGTCGTATCGCGCCCGGCGAGCCAATGTCGCTCATACCGATTGCTGCGGGCCGGTGGATTCGCGAAGTGCTCGCGGAGCACGCGGGACTCGAGGCGTCGCTCAAATGGCCCAACGACGTGTACGCGGGGGGGCGGAAGCTGGCCGGGGTCCTCTCCGAGTCGCGCACGCAGGGAGACGAGATCTACGTCGCGGTGGGTCTCGGCTTGAACGCGCTCGGAACCGCCGCCTCGCTCGGGATCGAGAACGCGACCACCGTCGAACAGGAGACCGGCCGGCACGCTCCGCTCGCTCCGCTCATGCAGGCCTTGCTCGACCGCATCGACGCGGAGCTCTCTTCTCCGCAGTGGGAGCGTGAAGTCGAGCGATGGGAGCGCGTTTCCATTCATCGGCCGGGCGACCGTCTGACGGTGCGCCGCGACGGCGAGGATCTCTCGGGCGAATATCGCGGGTTGACGCCCGAAGGGTTCCTGCGCCTCGGGACGCCGGGCGGCGAGACGGTGTGCGTCACGGGCGAGCTGGCGAAATGGTGACGGGAGCCGCGGCTCCCGCACGGCTGCTCGCCGTCGATGTCGGGAACACGAACACGGTGCTCGGGTTTTACTCCGGGGCCGACCTGCTCCGAAGCTTCCGGCTCACCAGTCGCCGGGACGCGACCTCCGACGAGATCGCGCTTTCCGTCGAGGGGCTGCTCCGGACCATCCCGGGAGGGCCGCCCGACGACGTGATCATCTCTTCGGTCGTGCCGGCCCTCCGCTTTCCCATGCGCCAGGCGTTCCGGCAGATGTTCGAACGCGATCCAATCTTCATCGAGCCCGGGATCAAGACGGGCATGCCGATCCTGTATGACGTCCCGCAGGAGGTGGGAGCCGACCGGATCGTTAACGCCGTCGCGGCTTTCGCGCGGGTCAGCGGGCCCTGCATCATCGTGGACTTCGGCACGGCCACGACCTTCGACGTCGTGACCTCGCGGGGCGAGTACGCCGGAGGAGTGATCGTCCCCGGGATCGCGATCTCGGCGGAAGCGCTCTTCGAGAAGGCCGCCCGCCTCTGGCGGGTCGAGATCCGCCGGCCGGAGCGGGTCGTCGGCAAGACGACGGCGTCGTCGATCCAGTCGGGCCTCTATTTCGGATATCTCTCTCTCGTCGATGGGGTGATCGACCGCATCGTTCGCGAGACGGGAGGAAAGCCGCGCGTGATCGCGACGGGAGGGCTCGCGGAGCTCTTTGCCGGCGGCTCGGAGCGGATCGACGAAGTGGACCCCCTTCTGACCCTGACCGGCCTCCGCCTGATCTATGAGCGAAACCGGGGAGGATAGCGGCTACTTCGCCGCCGCGGAGGCGGCGTTCATCCGCCGCCGGGGGACCCCCTTTCTCCTCTCTCCGAAGGATTTCGCGCTCCTGAACGAGTGGCGCGCCCTCGGAGTTCCGGTGGAAGCGATCGAGCAGGGCATCGACGACGCGTTTGCGCACCGGGAAGAACGGGGCGCCTCCGGACGCGTGAACTCGCTGGCCTACTGCCGGGACGCGGTGCTCCTGGCGTGGGAGCGGCGCGCCGAGGCGGCGATCGGCCGCGGCACGGGACGCAGGGCCGACGAGCCCGAGTCCGGCGCCGCCCTCTCCGCGCTGGCGGTTCGCCTGACGGGCCTGGCCACCTCCCGTCCGGATCTGGCGGAGGTTCTGGCGTCTGCCGCACGCTCTGTTTCGCGTCTGGCGGCTTCCGGGAAAGACTCCGCCGCTTCCGAAGACGCGCTCGCGCGACTGGACAAGCGGCTGGCGGGCGCCCTCTACGACGCCCTTCCCGCCGCCGAGCGCGCACGGGTGGATGCGGAAGTCGCGGCGCAGCTCTCCCGCGCGCGCGTGCGGCTCGACGACGAAACGTCCGAGAAGACCGTCCGCGCCCTGCGGCGGCGCGCCGTCCGGGAGGCCCTCGGCGTGCCTCGGCTGTCGCTTCTGTGAGGGGGTCATTCTGCCCATGATCCTTCGCGCGGTCGTCGAAAAGCTGGCCCCGACGGGCGAGGGCGTCGTGAGGACAAATGAGGGTGTGGGGCTCGTGGACGGGACGCTTCCCGGAGAGGACGTCGACATCGAGGTCGTGCGGACTTCCCGCAAGATCTGGAGAGGCCGCGCTCTGGCCGTTCACCGGCCCTCGCCCGCACGGCGCACAGGCGGCCACGCGGACGGGTGCCCCGCGTGCGACTGGGCGCATTTCGAGACGGCGGCGGCGCGCGCCGCCAAGCGGGAGCTCTTCCTGGAGAGCATGGCGCGCATCGGAAAAATCCCGGAGAAGGCGTTCGGGGTCCTTCCCGTCGAATCCTCCGGGCCCGGCTATCGCCTGAGGAGCCGGTTCCACGCCGAGCGCCGGGAGGGCTCGCTTCTCGTAGGCGGTTTCGCGCCGGGAACGCACCGGGTCGAGGCTCTCGACCGCTGCGAAGCGCTGAGTCCCACCCTTCGCGGCCTTCTCCCGCGGCTTTCCGAGGCGCTCGCCCCGTTTGCCCCTCCGCTCGAGATCGCGACTCTCGAGTCTCTGGACGCCGCTCGCCGCCTCGGCCGCGTCACCGCGGCGGGAGACGCCAGCGGCGCGGCGGCCATGGCGCGGGCGCTCGCGCCGGTCGTCGACGGCGTGCGGATCGTGGATTCGAGAGGCAGCCTTCGACACCGCGCGGGACAGCCGCGCCTCTGGATCTCCGTCGACGGCCTCGAAAGGCCGGCCTCCCCGGAGACGTTTTTCCAGGCGAACCGTTTTCTCGTCGAGCCCCTCGCGGCGCATGTCCGGGAGCTCGGCAGCGCGGTTCCCCCCGCGCGCGCTCTCGACGCCTTCGGCGGTTCCGGCTTTTTTGCGGGCGGCCTTCTCGCGGCGGGCCACGAGGTGACTTCCGTCGAGGGGCAGCCGCAAGCCGTGCGCGAAGCGCGTCTGGCCCGGGAACGCTCGAGCCACCGCGACCGCTGGCGCATCGAGCAGGCGCCAGTCGCGGATTTCATCCGGTCGGACTCGCGGCGCGAGGAGATCGTGGTCGTCGATCCGCCGCGTGCCGGCCTCGGACTTCCCCTGGCGCGCGCTCTCGCAGCGAGGGCGCGCCGGCGCCTCATCTACGTTTCCTGCGACCCGGCGACTCTGGCGCGCGACCTCGCGGCGATGCTGCCCGAAGGGTGGGAGATTGTCAACGCGAGGCTCTTCGACCTTTTTACGTTCACTCACCGCGTAGAGGCGGTCGTCGCTCTGGACCGGGTCCGCGACGAGTGAGCGCCGCGGAGGCCGCCCCGGATCCGGCCCGCGCTCCCGCCGCTCTCGCCGCCATCTCGTTCGTCTCGGGAATCGCGGTCGGGTCTTGGGCGACGAGCGCGTGGCCCGGCGCGCTTCTGCTGGCCGCGCTCTGTGCGGCTCTCCTCCTCTCGCGCTTCCGGCGCGGCGCGGGCGCAACGGTTTCTCGCGCGGTGGCGGCGCTCCTGTTCGCGGCGCTCGGCTTCGCGCAGGGACGCATTCGGGTCGCCGTGCCCGCCGTTCAGGCGGTTCGCGCTTTCGCGGCGCTTCCGCCGGCTCCGGACCGCGTCGATCGCGTTGAGGGCGTGCTGCAGGATTTCTGGACCGGCGTTCCGCCGCGCGCGCACGGGCGCCTGCGAGCGGTACGCCTCTGGGACGGCGGCGCCTGGAGGCCCTTTCCCGCGGAGGTCTTTCTCTTCGTCTCCGGCGACGAGTCCATCGCCGCCGACCGCGGCGACCGCATCGTCGCGGTCGGCAAGCTGCGGCCGGAAGGTCTCCCGGCTTCGGATCGCGACATCACGCTGCCCTGGCCCGCGTTCCGCCTGTCGGTCAAGAGCGCCCTCCGTCTCGAGTCGCCGCGTCCCACCTGGCTGTCCGTTCTGGCGGCTCCCAATCGCTGGCTCTACGCCCGCCTGGCGGCCGCGCGCCCGGACGACCTGGCGTTCGACCGCGACGTCCGCGGCCCTCTCGCGGCGATCCTGCTCGGCCGGACCTCGGGACTCGACCGGGGGATGGTGGCGCGCTACCGGCGCGGCGGCCTCTACCATCTCCTCGTGATCGCGGGATTGCACGTCGGACTCGCGGCGGGGATGGCGCTTCTGGCGTTGAGAGTGTTCTCGATCCGAGGACGGCGGCGCGAAGCGCTGCTCTTTGCGATTGTGATTCTTTTCGTCGTCGTCGGAGGCGCGAACCCGCCCGCGGTCCGCGCCGCCGTCGTCTTCGCGGTTTTCCTGATGACGCGGTTGCTCGAGAGACCCGTCGCGCCGGCTCAGGCCATCGGGCTTTCGGCTCTCGTCCTGTTCTCCGCGGCGCCGGAGCAGATCTACGCGATCGGCACACTTCTCACTTTTGCGGCCGTCGGCGGCATCGCCGCGTTCTCCGGGCTCCTGCGCGCCCGGCTGCCTCGGCGCCCGGCATTCCTCTTTACCGGCTTCGCGGCCGCGATCGCCGCCCAGATCGGGACCGCGCCGCTACTGCTCTGGCGCTTCAATGTCGTCTCCGGGGGCGCGTGGATCACGGCGCCGGTCGCAATTCCGATCGCGGCAGCCCTGATCGCCGTCGGGGCCGCCCTCCTGGCGTGTCTCGCGGCCGGCATCCCGGCGGGTCCGCTCATCGCGCTCTTTGCCTGCGGCTCTCGAACTCTCGAGGCGCTGGCGGAGCGAACCGCCGGCGTTGCCTTTCTGCGGCCGACGCCTCCGCTTCTCGCAACGCTCGCGATTCCGGCGCTTCTCGCCTGCGGTCTTCTCCTGCGTCGGCGTCTCCGCGCGGGGGCGTTCGCCGCGGCCGCTCTGGTCTTCGTGTCGCTCGTCCTGCGCCGCGGCCCGGCCGGACCGGCGCGCGGGTTTTCCTTCGAGGCCCTGGACGTCGGACAGGGCGATGCTTTTCTCCTGAGGTGGGGATCTCACGCCCTGCTCGTCGACGGAGGAGGCCCCTTCGACCTCGAGGCGCGGGACTTCGGCCGCACGCGGCTGCTTCCGAAGCTCCTCGACCGCGGCGTGACGCGCCTCGACGCGGCTCTCGTGACTCACCCGCATCCCGACCACGCACTCGGCATTTTCGCCGTGCTCGACGAGATTCCCGTCGGCGCGCTGTGGCTGTCCGACGGGGAGGACGAGGCCGGTCTCTACCGGGACCTCGCGGCGACGGCCGGCCGCCGCTCGGTTCCCGTGCGGGCGCTGCGCCAGGGTGCTCTGGCCCGGTGGAACGGCGCGACACTCTCGATCCTCCGTTCCGGCGGTTTGCGAACGAAGAAAGACGCCATCAACAACCAGTCCGTGGTGGCGATGTTCGAGCGGCAGGGGCGGCGAGCGCTCTTAACCGGCGACGCCGGGGCGGCGGGCGAGGGGGAGCTCCTGCGCAGGATTCCGGGCCGGCTCTCCGCGGACGTGCTGAAGGTCGGGCACCACGGCAGCCGGGGCTCGACCCTGCCCGAGTTTCTCGCCGCGGTGTCGCCCCGGGCCGCGCTCGTATCGTGCGGGCGAGAGAACCGCTTCGGGCATCCGGCGCCGGAAACCCTGGCGTCGCTCTCGGCGGCGGGTGTCCGGGTCTTCCGTACCGACCTGGATTCCGACATTCTTCTGGAGCTTTTACCGGGAGGGACAACGCGCGTGCACAAACGGGAGCTGCCCTGAGACAGGTCGCGCCGGCGACTCTGCTGGTCGTGCTCGGACCGACGGGTTCCGGCAAATCGGATCTGGCGCACGAGATCGCTCTCACGCGAAACGGCGAGATCGTTTCGGCCGATGCCTTCGCCGTCTATCGAGGGCTCGACGTCGGCACGGCAAAGCCTTCGCGCCAGCGGCGCCGCGAGGTTCCCTACTGGGGGATCGACGTGGCCGGACCCTCGGAAACGTATTCCGCGGGGCGCTGGGCCCGGGAGGCGAGGGGATGGATCGACGACATCGCCAGACGCGGGCGGCTGCCCATCGTCTGCGGCGGAAGCGGGTTCTATCTCTCGGCGCTTCTCGAGGGGCTTCCTCCGGAAGAGGAAATGGACCCGGGCCTCCGGGCGGCGCTGGCGGCCTGGGGCCGTCCCGATCCCGAGCGGGCGCACCAGGTTCTCTCGCTGAACGATCCGGTCTCGGGCAGCCGCATCCCCCCGGCGAATCTGAGGTACACGCTGCGCGCCCTGGAGATTTTGCTGACCACGGGCCTCAAGCCTTCCGAGCGGCCGCGGGCAGGTGGCGGATGGACCGCGAGATGGCGGCTCGTGAAGGTGGGGATCCGCCCGGCTCGCGAGGATCTCTATGCTAGGATCGCCCACCGAGTTGCCTGGATGCTCGATGCGGGCTGGGTCAACGAGGTCAGGCGGTTGCTCGAAGAGGAAGTCCCGGTTGATTCGCAGGCGTTCTCTGCGATCGGCTACCGGGAAGTGGCGGAGTGGGTTTGCGGGCGGGCGGATCGGCGAGAGACGGAAGAGAAAATCGTGGCGGCCACCCGTCAGCTCGCCAAACGTCAACGGACCTGGTTCGCGCGGGAGAGCGGTGTCGAGTGGGTGTCTCCGGAGAAGGCTCTGGCGGCAACCCTCGCTCGCGTGGATGAGGACGAGACGGAGAGAAGCGGATGAACAAGGCCCCCATCAACGTTCAGGACTCCTTTTTCTACAACCTGCGCAAGGACAACATTGCCATTACGGTCCGATTGACCTCGGGCGAGGAGCGGATGGGCCGTCTCCGGCGCTTCGACAAATTTGCGCTCGTCCTCGAAGTCGACGGCCACGAAGAGATGATCTACAAGCACGCCATCGCGTCGATTCGCTCGGAGAGCGTTCCCCCGGCTCCATGAGTCCCCTCGAGCGAGCGCCAGGCGCGTTCGCATGAGACCAAACTCCCGCCCCCTGCCGCCCTCCCCCCACGAGCTGTCCCTGAGAAGCCGGGCTCGGGCATCCCGTTTCGCCGGAAGCGCCGGAAGGGCGCTGCTGGCCGTCACTGCGGCGCTGAGCCTGCGCTGTGCCACTACCACCGTGCGGCCCGTGCAGGTGCGCGACACCTTCCCGCTCGACCCGCGCGAGGAGCTTTCCGGGCCCTTTCCGGAAGACGTGGATCGCGGATGGAAGGCGCTCGCGTCGGGCGACGCCCGCGCCGCTTCGCGCGCCTTCGAAACCGCGCGAGGCGAGGGACCGCGCCTCGCGGCGGACATCGGCTGGATCGAAGCGCAGGTTCTGCTGGGCGGTTTCGAGCCCGCCGAGACCGCGTGCCTCCGCATTCTCGGTTCGGGCGAGCCGACGCTTCCTCTCTTAGTCGCGTGCGGAGAGGCCCGAGCCCGGGGGGGGCGCCCGGCGGAAGGATACCGGCTGTATCTGAGAGCCCTCGCGCGCAACGCAAAGCGGCCCGGGCTCGCGGCGCGCGCCGAGGAGCTGAGGCTGTCGGCGCGGGATGCCCTGGCCGCTCAGGCGCGCGTGGCGTCGGAGGAGCACCGCTGGGCGGAGGCGCGCGACCGGATCGCCGCGGCCATTGACGTCGCGCCCGCTTCCGCGCCTCTCCGGATTCTCGCCGGAGAGATCGAAAACTCGGCGGGCCAGTCTGAAAAATCGCTGCAACGATTCCGGGAAGCGTGGGAGATGGATCCCGCAAACGCAGCGGTGGGGGAGAGGGTCGGTGATCTCGCGCTCGAGCGCGAAGACTTCGCGCTCGCCGTGAGCGCGTTTGACCGTCTTGCCCGATCCGATCCGAAATTTAAGGCGCGGGCGGAAGAGGCGCGCCTCTCCTTCCGTGTGGCGAACTGGCCTCCGCCGGAACGCGAGGCCGCCCGGGCGGACCGGATCTCGCGCGCGAAGGCGGCGTCCCTGGTGTGGTGGATGTTTCCGGAGGTCCGGGAAGCGCGCGTGAGCTCGGGGATCATCGCGAGCGACGCCGTTTCGCGTCGCGACAGCCGGCCCTTCACGCGCGCGCTCGCCCTGGGGCTTCTCGAGGCCGACCGCGAGACACACCGCGGCAATCCGGACTCCCTACTGACGCTCCCGGCGGCCTCGCGCCTTCTGCTTCGGCTCATCGCGCTCGTGAGGCCGGGCGACGAACCGCCGTGTCTCGAAAAAGGGGGCGGCCGGTCGCGCAGCTCCGCCGACGCGGTTCGCGCCGCCGAGGCCTGCGGGTTGTGGGAGGAAGACGAGAGCAGCCCTCCCGGAGGTCCGGCGTTCACGCGGGCGCTCGACCGGGTACGCGCTCTGGCGTCCCCGGCGCAGGGATCCTCCGGTGAATGACGGCGCGAAGGGCGTGCTGTTGCGCGGGCCATGGACGCTTCCGAATTTCATCACTCTGCTGCGGCTCGCGGCGCTGCCCTTTTTTCTGTACGCCATCTCCCAGGGCCGCTTCGGATTTGCCCTGGTCCTCTTCATCGCCGCGGGCATCTCCGACGGCATCGACGGCTACCTGGCCCGCCGATTCGACATGGGCTCGGCCCTCGGCGCGTATCTCGACCCCATCGCCGACAAGCTCCTTCTCATGAGCTCCTACCTTTTCCTGACGATTCCCTCGTTCCCCGCCGCCGTGAAAGTGCCTGTCTGGCTGGCGTTCGTCGTGATTTCCCGAGACGTGCTGCTTCTCACGGTGGCGCTGCTCCTGATCCTGTCGTCGTCGAAGCGCCGATTTCCGCCCACCTGGCTCGGAAAGGTCACGACGGTCACCCTGATCATCACCGTTCTCTTCGTCCTCTGCGCCAACCTCTGGAACTGGCCGAACGCGGTCGTCCTGATCGCATTCGGGGCCGCGGCGACTGTCGCGATCCTCTCGGGGTTCGACTACATCTATCAAGTCGCGCGGCACTCCGCCGCTCCGGAAGACGGCGAAGTCGCGCCGGCCGCCCGGCCGTGACCCGGCTGCGGCTGCTCTCCCGGCCGGGGTGCCACATGTGCGACGAGCTGCGCCGGCGCGCGGACGAAATGCTCGAGGGCCTCCCCCACGAATGGGACGTCGTCGACGTGGACTCGGACCCGGATCTGGCCGAACGGTTCGGGAGCGAGATCCCGATCCTGTTCGTCGGCGGTCGCGTTTTCGCGAAGACGCGGCTTCCTCCGATCGCCACACGGTTGCGGCTGCGCCGGGCGGTCCACGCCGCGGCGGGCTCGTCCTAGAACGCGGTCAGGTCCGAGGAGCTCGCGAGCCTTCCCGAAGGATTCGAGTACACCTTCGCCGCTCCCGTCTGCGTGTCGGTGACCGTGACGGTGTAAGCGACATCCGACAGCGCGCCGGAGAAAACCCAGAACCGGCCGTTGAAGGCGCGGCCGTCGACGACCTTGACGACGAGCTCCACGTTGTTGGCGGAGAAGAACCAGAAGTGACCGGTGTCGGAGGTCAAGGGCACCGCGGCGGCTGCGCCGCTCGTTCCCTGCGACGGAACCTGCCAGGCCACGGACACCCGGAAGCGTCCGCCGTTCAAGCAGAGCGAGGTGGCGGTCGCGGCGCACGGCGCCTCCGCGTCGAATTCCCCTCTCTGCGCCGCCATGGGAGCGTCTCCGGGCGGGAGATCTTCGGTTTTGCCTGCGGAGATCGACGAAGAAGCGATGCCCTGGGCGCCGCGGAACGCCGAAGTGTCGGCGGAGCTCGCCAGGGTTCCCTGGGGGTTGGTGTAGGTGCGGGTCGCCCCCGTTTGAGTGTCGGTCACGTCGATCGTGTATTCGACATCCGAAAGCGCTCCCGAAAAAAACCAGAAGTTTCCGTTGACCGCGCGGCCGTCGACGACCTTCACGACGAGCTCGACGTTGTTGCTGGTGAAGAACCAGAAGTAACCTGTATCGGCCGTGAGGGCGACCGGAGTCGCGACGCCGCTCGTCCCCTGGGACGGCACGCGCCACGTCGCCTGGACCCGGAACCGGCCGCCGTTCAGGCAGAGCGCGCCGGCCCCCCCGCACGCAGTGACCGCGACGGCGGCGCTCACGGTGGTCGACCCGGCGCCGTTGGCCGCCGTCAGGCTCACGACGTAGCTTCCCGTCGAGGAGAACGTGTGCGACGGGTTCCGGACGGCGGAAGAATTCCGGCTGCCGGATGCCGGATCGCCGAAGGACCACTCCCACGTGATCGGAGCCCCCGAGGAGGAATCCGAGAACTGCACGGGCACTCCGGCAGCGGGAACGACGGGCGCGTAGAAGAAGTCGGCGCGGGGCGGCTGAGCCGCGGGCCCGGCCGGAGCCGCGGTCACCGCGCGCGCCGACACGCTCGAGCCGGTCGCGTTGCTCGCGGTCAGGGTGACGATCCACGAGCCCGCGGCGAAGACGTGGGTCGGGTTTTGCGCGGCGGACGTGGCGCCATCGCCGAAGCTCCAGCTCCAGCCGGTCGGAGACCCGGTAGTCGCGTCCGCGAAGAGGACGGGCTGACCGGCGATCGGAGCCGCGGGAGAAAACGAAAACGAGGCGGAGGGAGCCGGCGGGCCCGTCGTCCCCCCCGCGCCGTAGTAGAACTGGATGGCCTGAATGTCGTCCGCCTGCGGGGTCGACGGGTGCGACGCGGGGATCACCGAGTGCATGACGGCGGCATTCCGATCGGAGACGCTCGTCGTCGAATGGTTGCCGGGGCCGTCGTCCGAGTGACCCAGCCCGAGCGTGTGCCCGAGCTCGTGAAGCACGGCGGACCGAAACGTCGCGGCCGAGTAGCAGCCGCCCGTGACTTTCCGCATCCAGACGTTTCCGGACGCCGACGCGAAGTACCCGCCGTCTCCCTTGAACGCCGGCGCCGACCGCGCCGTGCCGGGACCGCCGTAGCCGATGATCCCGCCGCTCGAGCACGAGAGCGGCTCGGTCCATGCCCCGGACTGGCTGGCGACGTCGAGATTCACCATGACAGGACCGGACCCGGAGGACGAGCTGTAGCGGACGGTCGATCCGGCGACGGAGCTCCACTGCGCCGCCCCGCTGACGACGGCCGAGATGCCGTCCGACCCGTCCGAGAGTCCCGTCTGTGTCCCGTTGGCGGAGACGAGTGCCGGGGGAGAGATTCCCGTGTCCCAGAACCAGCGGAAAAGGTTTCCCGCGCCTTCGACCCCGCCGATGTTGACCCAGAGCGGCTTCCGCGACGACGAGGGTTCAGTCGCGCCGGAGCGGACCTCGCCGCGGGGGGACGAGTAGAGGATCGCGGGAGCGAGAGCGCCAGACGCGACGGAGCGGATCATCGCGAGGAACGACCCGGCGTCCCGAAGGACGCGGTCGGACGCCGCCGTCCCCGTTGCGGACCCGACGCGAATGACCCTTCGCCGGGAGACAGCGTCGTCCTCGCCATCTGAGAAAACGGGGCGCGTCGCAAACCTGCGTCCGTCCGAATCCGCGACGAGATCGAACTTGGAGAGCCCGAATTCGGTCAGGGCGAACTCGTCCGAGGCGGGATCCGGGCGGGAGAGGAACAGCACCACTTCCGCGCCGGGGGCAAGCTCGGGCGTCCCCGGAATCCAGTACGCCGCGCCGGCGTCGGTGCCCCCCGGAAGCGCGATCCGGAAAGTGTCGCCGGCGAGCAGGTCCGTGCCCTTGAGCGGCTCTACGGCGCGCAAAGAGGCGAAGGTCACGAGAACGTCCCCGCCTGAAACGGTGCGGTGTCGGACCTCGCGAGACACGACCTCCGCGCGCACGATCACCGGCGACTGGCGCGCGAGGTCCGCATCGGACAGCGGCAGATACGAGGCCGCGCCAAGCGGCGAAGCCTCCGCGAGAAGGACCGCCAGGATCGCGAGCGGAATGAAAAATGCGGTGCGCCGAAGGCGGAAGGTCAATGGGTCCTCGGAGAAAATACGGACGGAAAGGAGAGATTGGATTTTACGCGGCGGGCCGGGGTCTGTCCAGAGACCGGGCAGGTTTCCCTGAGAGGGAGGCCGCAGGTGTCCGTGAGACGCCAGGGCGGTGCGTTGCCGCTCCAGGTTGTTCGGGTTATATTCGCGCCCGGCGCGGGCATAGCTCAGTTGGTAGAGCGTCAGCTTCCCAAGCTGGATGTCGCCGGTTCGAACCCGGTTGCCCGCTCCAACCAGTATTTATGGGCCTTTTATACCCATCCGTTGCTACAAAACATTTCCACTGGCTGGCCCCCGTTCGGGGCGAGCCGCCCTGGCGAGCGGGCGAGGATGCGATCAGCGGCGTGTCGGTCAACTGTCGAAGAACTCGGTCGAGACGACGGCGAGACGACCGAGCCGACGGCTCGCCGCTAGCACTGCCGCGCGCGCTCAAGCAGCAGCGCTCGTTCGCGAGCGTTTCGCGTGAGT
>JBDUBI010000098.1:0-22406 GCA_040004225.1 Acidobacteriota bacterium | reverse complement strand
GCGACAGATCCGTCAGGGTTGCGCTTTCTTCGAAGGTTTCGATTTGGCAGAGCTGTTGAGGGCGATTGCCTGGCGAACGAGTGCCTTGAAGGCGGACTCGTCAACTTCTTCTCCTTCGTGGATGTCGATCGCGCGCCGTACGTTTCCGTCGAGACTCGAGTTGAAGAGACGGGCCGGATCTTTCAGAGACGCGCCCCTGGCGAAAGTCAGCTTCACGACATTCTTGTAGGACTCGCCAGTGCAGATGATGCCGTCATGCGACCAGACCGGAGTGCCCATCCACTTCCACTCCTCGACGACGTCCGGGTCTGCCTTCTTGATGAGCTTGCGCATTCTGCGAAGGGTTTTCCCGCGCCAGTCCCCGAGTTCGGCGATTCTTTTCGAGATGAGCTCCGATGCCGAGTGGCTCTGGCTGGCGCCCGACTGTTTCATGTTCTCATCCTGTAAGTTTCAGAGACAACTTCATTTGAAAGACAGTGGAGGATACGCCCAGCTCTGGCCTGGTGGGCGTCGGCGCCTGACCCGGGTGGCGCAAGCGCACACCGAACCCGAGCGAATCGTCGTAGGTTGACCCGCCGTCAGGCACTTCGCTAATCGGATTGGCGAGGGGGCAGGATCTCCGGCCAGCATAGACACGCAGATCACCGCCTTATTTCGGAAGGTTCCCGAAGGCTTTACCGGTTTCGTAGAGGAGCTCCCGGGCGCGAACACGCGGGGAGCCCCTCTGGACGAGGCGCGGACAGACCTGGAGGAAGCGGTCGCCCTGGTGCTACGAATCGGGCGCTGATCGAGGAGGGGCGGACGTCATCCGTGAGCCCTTTATGGTTAGCCGTTGAAGGGGTCGATCTGGTTCGGCATCTGGAGCAGCACGACGCGAGGGAGCAGACCACTCTTCGTGAATCGGGTTATGCGCAGGGCTCCACGCTTCCGCGCCATCGGGAGATCAACGACTTCCTCGGACGAAAGATCTGCCGAGATCTTGAGGTTTCAGAACCGTAGCGTCTACCATCGCGCTGCAGCGGATTCCATCGGCCTCGTTGCCCTCGCCGCTGCCCCTCGGGACGTTGGAGGACCCGGATCGAACATGCTCATAGAAATCGGACATGTCGAGGCGATTTTCCGATATCCCGTCAAGTCCATGGGCGGCGAACGACTCGAGGCCGCCAGCCTGGGCTGGCACGGCCTCGATGGTGACAGGCGCCTGGCATTCCGTAAGATGGATGATGCCAGCGGGTTCCCGTGGCTCTCAGCAAGCAGGCTTCCCGACCTGGTCCTCTTTGCACCACAGCACCGTGACGACAGCGCTCACGCGGATCTTCCCACGCATGTTCGCACGCCGGAAGGCGAAGAGATGCCCGTCTTCGGAGAGGACCTGGCCGCGGAGGTCGGACGTCGGTACGGGGCCCCCGTGCAGATGATGCAGTTGAGACATGGCATCTTCGATGAAGCGAGCATCTCCGTGATCGCCCTCGATACGGTGCGGGAGATCGGGCGACTCGCGGGGCGGAACCTGGACGTGCGACGATTTCGCCCGAATGTCGTCGTTCGTTTACTGCGATCGGTTCCGTTCCAGGAGGACGAGTGGTTGGGCGGTGTGCTCTCCTTCGGCGAGGGGAACGATGCCCCCGCCATCGCCGTCACAATGCGCGATCTTCGCTGCTCGATGGTGAACCTGGATCCCGACACGGCAAGTCCTGCGCCGGAAGTGATGAAGGCGGTCGTTCGTGCGAACCAGAACAACGCCGGAATCTATGGCACGGTCACTCGCGTCGGTCGAATGGCGGTCGGGCAGACCACGTTCCTCCGTACGTCGGGCCGGGAACGAGGAACCTGAGTGATCGAAACACAACGTCCCGGCTCACACGCCGTCACCTGCCATGTCTGAGCTCGAGGCGGTTCAGCCGGTGCTGATGTCGCGCAACGTGGCCGCATCGATTCGTTTCTACCAGCGCCTCGGATTCTCCGTGACGTTCCAGGATCGTGCTCTCGATCCCAGGTACGCCGGCGTCGCTCGCGATGGCGTGGAACTCCACCTGCAGTGGCAGGACGAAACCCAGTGGGCCTACCCGATCGACCGGCCGACATACCGCTTCGTCGTCCAGGACGTCGACGCCTTTTATACCGAGCTCCACGGTGCCGGAGCGCTCTCAGAGCAGGAGCCGGGTCAGAGCCCGTGGCTGACGCCAGGGGACACGCCCTGGGGCACTCGGGAGTTTCACGTTCGTGACACTGACGGGAACGGACTGCAGTTCTACCGTCCGCTCCCGGCATCCAGCGCGCATGGCCATCGCTGCGAATGTGAACGATGCCTCGCCTGACGACGCGCCGCCGCGGACTCGCGTGTCGGCTTCGCGGCGTGGCTCATCGTTCGCCGAGCCGTGCGGACCGCCGGGTCCCCGACCCTTGCGGGCTCCCATGCCGGTGAAGCAGTCGATCGGCCTGGTGGCGCTCGTCGTGCGCGATTACGATGAGGCCCTCGAGTTCTATGTGAGAAAGCTGGGATTCAGATTAGTAGAAGACATTGTCATTCCGGAGCAATCCAAGCGCTGGGTGGTCGTCGCGCCGCCGGGTTCGACGGAATCCCGGCTCCTTCTCGCACGCGCTGTTGGCGACGAACAGGCGACGCGAATTGGAAATCAAACCGGGGGCCGGGTGTTTCTGTTCCTCGTCACGGACGATTTCTGGCGGGACTTTCACGCCTTCCAGGCCAGGGGCGTCGTCTTCGTTCGGGAGCCCAGGAAGGAAGGGTACGGCACCGTCGCCGTGTTCCGGGACCTCTACGGCAACCTGTGGGATCTTTTTGAACCTGAAGGCTGACGCTCGTGCTCACGGACCGTCGTCGGGCGGGCCCCTGAGCCGCAGGCCATCAGGCGCCCGGCGGACTCTCGTGAACGTGAAAATGGTCACTGCACTCGCCGGGCTCTGCCTCGTTTTCCTGGGGATCGGCCGGGTGGACGCCGCGGCTCAGAAGTTGGAAACGGGCTTCGTAAATCGCACCCTCACCCTCGATCGCGACGAGTACCGGTACCAGGTGTACATCCCACGGGAGTTCCAGCGCTCGACCCGGTGGCCCGTCATCCTCGCTTTGCACGGCGGGGGCGGGTACGGCGCTGATGGACTCCGTCAGACGATCGGAGGCCTGGCCGACGCCATTCGCCTTCACCCCGAGCGCTTCCCGGCCATCGTCGTCTTTCCCCAGGCCCATGCGGATGGCACCCCCGGTTGGCACGGTGCCGGAGGGCGTGCGGCACTGGCCGCCGTGGATCAGGCGATCGCCGAGTTCTCCGGTGACCCGTCACGCATCTACCTGACTGGCCTTTCTGCGGGTGGCAACGGCAGCTGGTACCTCGCGTTGCACCATCCCGACCGATTCGCGGCCGTCGTGGTGATCTGCGGATTCATCTCGGAATTCCGCGGTAAGACGAGCCACGTCCTGTATCCGGCGCTCGTGCCCGCGGCCGAGCCGGATCCTTTCGCGGCAGTCGCCGCGAAGCTGGCTCATGTGCCCATATGGATCTTTCATGGCGACGCGGACCCGACGGTCCCGGTCGAGGAATCGCGCAAGATGGCGGCGGCGCTCAAAGCCGTGGGCGCTCACGTCGAATACATCGAACTTCCGGGCGTCGGTCACGACGCGTGGGTTCCCGCGTATGAGCGCTCCGACCTCTTTGAGGGGGTCCTGAAACAACGGCGGCGTTAGTGCGACCGAGGCCCGAGACGCGTCGGCAGCGACCCTCCCTGCGGGCGCGGCTGAGGTGCAACCCCTCAGGCAGCGGGCGTGTACAGGGCCGCCGGCCTCAAACCCTGGCTCGTTCGCCGATGGTGGTTTGTCCTGCTGATCCTGGCGGTCCTCGCGTGTCTTGCTTACTCAGGCTACCTTGATCCAAATGGGCGTTTCGGTCTTCCGTGAGCCTCCGATCTCAGCGTCTAAGTCGGGTAGGATCTGGCGCGCCCCACGATCGGACGATTCGGCCCGTTCCGGTTCTTCGTCTCCAGCATCGAAGACTGTGCAGGTCTTCTGACGTCGCGTGATAACCGGGGGACGAAAGACGACGGCTGCGGCGGAACAAGATGGTCGAAATCGTCGATGCGAGCAGACCCGAAGAGATCGCGGACGTTCGCTCTCTTCTTCTCGAGTACCAGGCCTCGCTCGACGTCGACCTCGGCTTTCAGGATTTTCCCGAAGAGGTCGCGGGGTTGCCCGGAGCGTATGCTCCTCCGTCGGGCCGGCTCTTTCTCGCGCGCGAGAAGGGAATCGCTTGCGGGTGCATCGCGCTCCAGCCGATCGATGCGCAAACGTGCGAAATGAAGCGGCTTTTCGTGCGGCCGTCTTGCCGCAACTCGGGGGTCGGCGGCGTGCTCGTCTCGAGGCTCCTCGACGAAGCGCGCGGGATCGGATATCGGACGATCTGCCTGGATACGCTGCCCTCGATGACACGGGCGGCGGCGATGTACGAGCGCCTGGGGTTCAAAGAGATCCCGGCCTACCGACACAACCCCGTGCCCGGCTCGCGTTTCATGGCCCTCTCGTTGTGAGGTGAGCACCATGTCGAAGCTCCGCGTTCATACTTTTTCGCTCTCTATCGACGGGTACGGCGCGGGTCCGGATCAGGACCTCCACAATCCGCTCGGCGTCGGCGGCCCCGAATTGTTTGACTGGTTCTTCCACACGCGGACGTTCCGGCGGATGCACGGGAACGAAGAGGGGGAGAGGGGCGTCGAGGGGGAGACGGGCGTCGACGACGCGATGGCGGCGAAGGGGTTCGAGGGATTCGGCGCGTGGATTCTGGGCCGGAACATGTTTGGTCCCGTGCGGGGACCCTGGCCCGACGAGAGCTGGAAGGGTTGGTGGGGCGACGAGCCTCCGTACCACGTGCCCACCTTTGTGCTGACCCATCACGCGCGAGCGCCGCTCGAGATGAAGGGCGGCACGGTGTTCACGTTCGTCACCGGCGGCATTCACGCCGCGCTGGAGCAGGCGAAGGATGCGGCCACGGGTCGAGATGTCCGACTGGGCGGGGGCGTCGCCACCGTCCGCCAGTATCTGCGCGCCGGTCTCATCGATGATCTGCACCTCGTGATATCGCCGGTCCTGCTCGGCCGCGGAGAGCACCTGCTGCAAGGGATCGACACGCGCGCGCTCGGCTACCATTGCGTCGCGCACGTCGCCGGCAGCCGCGCCATGGCGCACGTGACAATCAGCAAGGGCGCCTGATGCCTGTTATCGGGGATTCCTCTGCCGGCTCGGGGATCTGAAGGACTGACAATCCTCCGCGGAGGCCGTAAGCTGCCGGGGTGGGTCACGCGCTCAGGGTGATCGGAACCGGCGGAATGGCCCGGATCCCGGGTGTTCCCGCGGCGGCGGGCTGGCTGCGTATTCTGTCCGCCGTCGCGATCCTCGGAGCCCGCTCACGGTCCGCGTCCGCCGAGGATCCGGTCCCGCCCCACCAGACTGTGGTGATCGACTCAAAAGTGCTCGAGGAGACACGGCGCATCAACGTCTACCTGCCTCCCGGATACGAGAGCGCTCCGCGGATCCGCTATCCAGTCCTGTACATGCCCGATGGCGGCCTGGAGGAAGACTTCCCGCACGTCGCCCGCGATGTCGACACGGCGGTCTGCGCGGGCGACATGCGGCCGGTCATCGTGGTCGGCATCGAGAACACACAGCGGCGCCGCGACATGACCGGACCGACCGAGGTGGAGTCGGACAGGAAGATCGCGCCCCGAGTGGGCGGCTCCGCCCGATTTCGCGCATTCATTCGCGACGAGCTCATGCCGGTCATCCGGGAGCGTTTTCGCGGAAACGGCGAGACGGCCATCGTCGGGGAGTCCCTTGCGGGCCTGTTCGTCCTGGAGACGTTTCTGCAGGAGCCCGCACTCTTCGACACCTACATCGCCTTAAGCCCGAGTCTCTGGTGGAACGCCGGCGCGCTGGTCCGCGGCGCGGCAGGGCAGTTGAGGGCGCGGCCGAGCTCCGCGGTGACGCTGTACCTCGCCACGGCCGGGGACGACGAGCTCGAGACGTCCGCAAGGGATTTGACGGCAGCTCTGCGCGCCGCGCCGCCGACGGGCCTGACGTGGTATTTCGAAGCCTGGCCCCACGAGAAGCACAGCACGATCTATCGCGCCGTCTCGCCGGCGGTGTTTCGTAAGTTGTTCTCTTCGACGCACGGGAGAAGCTGAGCCAGGGGAGCGTGGAGGCGAAATGCTGATTCCTCGAGAGGCTGGTCCTGCTGGCGTCTCTGACCTCCGAAGCACGATCCTCGCGGCGTGGCGGACCAACAACCGCGTCACAGTCTTTCTCGTGGAGCACCTTCCCTCACCGCTCTGGGGAGCGAGGGTTCCAGGGGCTCCCCGCCGCACGCTGCGGATGATTGCAGGCCATATCCACAATGCGCGGTGCACGTGGATCAGGATGGTCGGTCAGGAGCACGGCATCCCGGTGCCCGACAGCGTCGATCGCCGCAGGGTCGCCCGAAAGGAGCTGGTGTCCGCGCTCAAACGCAGCAGCGTGGGCATCAACGACCTGCTCAGGCTCGGGTGCGACTCCGGCGGCAGGATTCCGATGCCCTCGACATACGTGTGGCGTAACCTCCCCCTGGACGTCGGCCACGTTCTGACCTATTTTGTCGCGCATGAGGGCCATCACCGCGGGCAAATCGTGCTGCTCGCCCGCCAATTGGGACATCGCCTTTCGGACTCGACCACGAGTGGCCTCTGGCAGTGGACGAAGCGCGCAAAAGAAGCGGGACGATGACGGCGGCCTGCGGCACGAACGAGGATCGTCTGCTCCGGACTTATAGGTCCTATGCCGGAGAGACAGATTGAAACCTCGGTTGTACTTGCCGATGGACGCTGGATGGAAGCCCACAATTGACTCCGGCATGAGCGAGGGCGACCGGGTTCCGCTTCACCGTCCGATCCGTAAAAGGAGAGCGGGACGCTGATCTCTCTTTCGGCGCTTTGGCTCGGGAGGCGCTTCGCCGACTTCGCGCGCAGATCGCATCGAAACGCAGGAGGACATCATGGAGCTTGGAGCGTTCTCTGTTAGCCTGGCCGTAAAAGACATCGAAGCGTCGAAGCGATTTTACGAAAAGCTGGGGTTTGCGGCGTTCGCGGGAAATCAGGCGCAGAACTGGCTGATCATGAAGAACGGCGACCACGCCATCGGGCTCTTCCAAGGGATGTTCGATAAGAACATCCTCACTTTCAATCCGGGCTGGAACAGCAGTGCGCAGCCGCTCGGAGAATTTACGGACATTCGAGAGTTGCAGCGCCAGCTCAAAGATCGGGGCGTCGACATGATCACGGAAGCGGACGCGGGCACGACTGGCCCGGCCAGCTTCATGATTGCGGATCCGGATGGAAACACGATCCTCGTCGATCAGCACGTAGAGGCACGTATTGGCAATGGCGGCAGACAGGAGGCGCAGTGAACCCGAGACTGCGAGAAGCTATCGTCGCGCTCGGTCTCGGACTGGTACTTCTGGGTTGTTCCTCTGCATCAGCACCCCCGCCCGCACAAGTCAAAACGAAAACGAGACCGGCCCTACCGCCGGCGCCCGTGGTGAACCATTTGCCCTCGGCCGCACAGCCGGGTCAGAAAATCGAGCACGGCGAGTGGATTTTGGACGTCGATGACGCGAGAAGGCAGCTGAATGCCCAGCACCATTCCTACAAAGTGCTGGAGACTCGAAGGGTGCCGGGGCCGGTCCAGCGGCCCGCGATGACCGACGTCAAAGACTTCGCCCTTTCAAAGAGTGATCTGGACGTCATCAACCCCGGGCCGGGTGAGTACGTTCACGTCATGGAGGGGCAGCGGCACGGCTATGACAACCTGACCATCGGTATCACCTATACGGCCCCGGGCGGCGCTCCCCCAATGCACACTCACAAAGGCGAGGAATCGCACGTGCTCCTGAAAGGGCAGAAGGTTCTCTACGCTCTGGGCGACAAGCTGTTCGTGAAGGAAGGACCCTACATCGTCAACATTCCCCCCGGGGTGCCGCACTCCTTTCAAAACCTGGACGCGGAAGTGGCGGAACTCGTCGTGATCTTTCCCAGCAATGTGTGGGAGTACGACGTCCTGGATGTTTTCCCGTTTTCGACCCCCGAGGCCAAAGCAATGGCGGAGGAGGCCAGGCGCTCCAGGGGACAACCCCTGGGAAAGTGAGAGAGCTCGGATCAGGAGCGCAGTGAGGGGCGTTCGGCGGGTCCGAGCCCTCGCGTCCGGCTGCTTCGCATCAGCCGCGACCACTCGGACGGCATGACGGGCACGATAGACATCGCATGGAGTGACGGGGAAATCTCAGGCTGCTATCCGGTCATGGCCGAATTGCGTCCTCATCTTGAACCGAAAGACTTTCTGCCGACGGTCAAAAGGCTGGGCGATACCGCCGGATTCCGGCTTGCCTACCTGACTGACGGCGAGATCAAGGCCGTCGCGGGTTTCAGAATTTCCGAATGGCTCGCTGGCGGCAGATATCTCGAAGTGGAGGACCTCGTGGTCAAGAGCGGCGAAAGATCCCGGGGTTACGGCGGCGAGCTGTTTGACTGGCTGGTCGAACATGCCAGAGCCAACGGGTGTCTGCAGGTGCGGCTGGTGTCGCGCGTCAGCAGGACCGCCGCGCACCGCTTTTATGTCAGGAAGGGGATGAAATTCGAGGCGCATTATTTCTCGCTGGATCTGCAATGAGGCCTGGGAGCTTCGGAAACTGACGCCCACCTTGAAAGACGTCCGTGGGACGCGATCGCGAGGCCTGTTTGGGAGCTCTCCGTGGCTCCTCCCCTGTGACTTGCGCGGACTGCTTCCGTGAAAGGTGAACGTCATCTCCGGCGCGATGTTCATTCCGGAATTCAGGCAGATTCCTGATTGAGGGTGATCGCGCTCTCCTCGTGCCGCCCGCTCTGGCGGTCCGCGCCTTATGGTTCGGAGTGGTTCTGCTCGTGGTGGTCGGTACCCTGGCGTCCGCCGGCAGGTCGGTCTTCCGCGGCGATCTGGCCGTTCGCGCGGATCCCGTGCGGGAGAAGCTCCTCGCCGCATTTCATCGAAATGATCCTTTTCTGACTCTGCGAGCGGAGGAGCTGGCGCGGTTCGATGGCCGATACGCCGCAAACCCGGCTCTGACCCTCCTGCACGTCCTGCCGGGCGGCTTGGTCCTGATCCTGGCGCCCCTCCAGTTTTCTCCCCGCATTCGACGCCGCTTCATCGCGTTCCATCGCTGGTCCGGACGGTTCCTGATGCTCGCGGGCCTGATGGCGGCGGTCGCCGGACTCGTCTTCGGGCTGCGCATGCCCTACGGCGGACCGGGCGAGATGGCGGCGGTCGCGTTATTCGGCGGTCTCTTCGTAATGGCGCTCGGCCGGGGGGTCGTCGCCATCCGGAGGCACGAGGTTGCGCGGCATCGGGAATGGATGATTCGGGCCTTCGCGATTGCGCTCGGGATTTCCACGGTGAGAGTGATCTCCGCCGTCTTCGACCTCGGCTTGACACCCCTGGGACTTCGGCCGCAGGCGCTCTTCGTGCTCTCGTTATGGGTGGGATGGTCCGTGAGTCTCGGCGCGGGCGAGGTCTGGATAAGGTATACGCGTTCTCTCGACTTCGTCGGCGGAGGGGGCCAGTGGCGACAGGACATGACGCAGTGAGCCGTAGCCGGCACGGCATGACGCCGTTTCCAACGTCGCGAACATCGTCGCCGCGGCTGCGGAGTTGTACGACTCCGGAAAACGTGGAGCACTCGTGATCGTGCCGTTTCTGCTCAGGAGTCTCACTTTCCTCCGGGGTGTCATCTACTCCGCTGGCTTCGTCTGGCTCTGGGCCTGGGTGGCTTCTTCGGTGCGGCCTCTCGACGCGAGAATTCCGGTCGCGTTGCCCGATTGGCTTCGCCCGATCGGCTTCGGGCTGGCGGCCGCTGGCTCGGTTCTCGCGGGGACGTGCATCGTCACGTTTCTCACCAGCGGCCGCGGCACGCCGGCACCCTTCGATCCGCCGCGCGCATTCGTAGCATCCGGGCCTTATCGCTATGTGCGCAATCCGATGTACGTCGGAGCGGCCGGTGTGATTCTGGGAACCGGCCTGGTTCTCTCCTCGCCCTCGGTTGCCCTGCTCGCGCTGGCGTTCATCCTGATCATGCATCTGTTCGTCGTTCTGTACGAAGAGCCGGCGCTGGCACGCAGATTCGGCTCTCCCTATGAGCAGTACAGAGTCTCCGTCCATCGCTGGCGGATTCAAAAACCAAAAACGAGCGCCCGAAGCGCGGCTGCCGCCTGAAACGGGCGGCGAAGAGAGGATGGAGAAGACGGGCATCTTCCGGCCGAGATCGGGTAACGGATGATCCGGAGCGTTCTGGCGGTGGCCTGCGGGTTCTTTGCGATGACTCTCGTCGTGGGCGCCGCGACCGTTGTGGCCGTTCGGGCGATGCTCCCGAAGTCCTCCCCCGGCGCGCGACCGCGGCCCACGCCCGTGTATCTCACGGTCAACCTGATTTACAGCTGCCTCGCGGCTGCGAGCGGCGGTTATGTGGCGGCGCTTCTGGCCGGACGTAACCCGATCGCCCACGCGGGGGTCCTGGCCGGGATCGTCCTGATCATGGGTCTCGTGTCGATGAAGCTCTACGAAGACCAGCAGCCCCGCTGGTATCAGGTCACGCTGCTCGCCTTGATGCCGTTCTTCGCCGCCGCAGGAGGTTTCCTCCGCTCCTTCCTGGCAGGGAAATGAGAAGCGACCCGGGAGTCGGCGCCGACATCGAGGTCCGGGATGCGGCCTCGTCAGATGCCGGCGCGATGGCCCTCATTTACAATTTCTACATCAAGGACACGATCGTCACCTTCGAGGAAGAGCCCGTGTCCCCGGGCCGGATGAAGTCGCGGCTTCAGGACGTTCGAGCGGCAGCCCTCCCCTGGCTGGTCGCCGAGCGCGCGGGCGAAATCGTCGGATACGCCTGTGCGACCAGATGGAAGGACCGGCACGGCTACCGGTTTTCGGCCGAGGTGTCCGTGTACCTCCACCCGGGCCAGGGTGGCCGGGGAATCGGATCGATGCTCTATCGGCGGCTGCTGCCGGTGTTGCAGTCGGGCGGGGTCCATGCCGCCATCGGGGGGATCGCACTGCCGAACGACGCGAGCGTGGCGCTCCACGAGAAATTCGGCTTCGAGAGGGTGGCGTGGTTCAAGGAAGTCGGATTCAAGTTCGATCAGTGGATTGACGTCGCCTACTGGGAAAAGGTCTTCTCGCCGCCGCCGGCGGTAGGGCAGAGCACCGGCGGAAATGTCTGACGGCGGCTCTGCGATGCCATTCGAGTCGGGCGCCGGGCGGCGGTCGCCGGGACGTGACGACGCGGCCGGGTCGTTGTGATCTCCGCCGCCGACGCTCTCGCGCGACTCCAGGACGGAAACCGGCGATTCGCCTCGGGCGCGCCCACGGCCGCGGATCGTGGAAGCCAGGCCCGGCGCGCGGAGTTGACAGAGTCTCAGGCGCCTTTCGCGATCATCCTCGGATGCTCTGATTCCCGTGTTCCGGCGGAGATCGTGTTTGACCAGGGGCTTGGAGACCTTTTCGTGATTCGTGTCGCGGGCAACATCGTCGCGCCTTCCCAGGTCGGGAGCGTCGAATTCGCGGCGGAGAGATACGGCACCCGACTCGTCGTCGTTCTCGGGCACTCCAGGTGTGGGGCAGTGATGGCGACACTCGAAGATCTCCAGGGATCGGGGCGGGCTCACTCGCAAAACCTCCGCGCCATAGTCGATCGGGTGAGGCCCTCTGTAGAAAGGGTTCTGAACGGGTCATCGCGAGGAGACCCGGACGAGCTCCTGGAACAGGCGGTGCGAGCGAACATCCGTGCGTCGGCGAATCAACTCCGGCATGGCTCCTCATCCCTCGAGCAACTCATCGAGGAGGACGGCCTGATGGTCGTCGGTGCGGAATACGCCCTGCACTCCGGGGTCGTCGAGTTCTTCGAAGGCACAGACGCCTGAGCCGGCTCTCCGCGGGGGCTGGACCTTTTCCCCAGGCCGTTTTCTTTCCTTGGCATGCGCGCGGCGACTCGGCCGGATCGCTGGAATATGCTCGCCGTTCCACGGGCGGTCTTCGCTCACAACTCAGGAGGTCTTCATGGGCCATCGCGCTGAATCTCTGGCGGACCGTATCGAAAAAGGCGCTGCCGGTCTGGCCGAGTTCGCGGAAGGGCTGTCGGACGCGGAGTGGCGCACACCGATGTCCAGCGGGAAGGACCGGCGTCCCGTCGGTGTCGTCGTGCACCACGTGGCCAGCGTCTACCCCATAGAAATCGATCTTGCGCGAGCGATCGCCAGCGGTAAGGCCGTTACGGATGTGACCTGGGCGGCGGTGGCCGAGATGAACGCCGGACACTCCGGCGAGCAGGCAGCCGTGACGAAAGCGGCGGCGCTCGAGCTCTTGCGCAAGAACAGCCGCCAGGCCGCCGACGCTGTGCGTTCGTTTACCGACGAAGATCTGAACGGCGCGGCCCCGTTTTCGCTCGCCTTCGGCGCGCCGGTCACCGCGCAGTTCGTCATCGAGGACCACGCTCTGCGGCACAGCTGGCATCACCTCGCCGGCATCCGCACGGCCCTCGGACGCTGAGTCCGGCGGGCCTGCGACGGCTGAGGTCCTCCCGAACGGACGCCCCATCGATTGGGTGTATTACAGCGTCCTTCGGGACGAGTGGCCGGAAGTCCGGCGGGGTTTCCTTCAAAAACAGTCATCGCCCGATTCTGCCGAGTGACGGAGAGAGGGTCGTTCAGGCAGCGACTCCTGAGACGATCTGGCCCCAGAGCGCAGAAATGTGATCGTGTGTGTTCGTGGATGTTGACGTCGTCACCTTCGTCGAGATCGACCGGCCTCGTCTCGAGGTCGCCGAATACTCGGGAAATCCCGACAACGCGCCGTCCTGGTACGTCAACATTCAGTCGGTCGAGTGGAAATCCGAGCCGCCGCTCCGCGTGGGTTCGCGTGTCGCGTTCATCGCGAAGTTTCTGGGACGGCGGCTGGCGTACACCTACGAGGTCGTCGCCCTCACTCCCGCTCAGACGCTGGTGATGCGCACCGCCGAAGGACCCTTCCCGATGGAAACGACCTACACGTGGGAAAGCACCGCGGACGGTGCCACCCGAATGACACTGAGGAATCGCGGCACGCCGTCGGGCTTTGTCGCGCTGGGAGCGCCTCTGATGCGTGCCGCGATGCGACGCGCCAACCGCTCGGACCTGGCACGCCTGAAATCCCTGCTCGAACGGCGTCCGAGAAACCGATGATTCTTCTCGGGACTCGCGGTCTTGCCTGGGGCGCTGGCGACGTCGATAAACTGCGCGGCATCTCAATGAAGGGAGCCACCATGAACGAACGAGGCCCTTTGAGTTTCGCCTCATGAGCGATCCGCATTGGGCCGCTCGCTGGAAATCCTGGGCTCCGTACCTGCTGAGTGTGCTGCGAATCGTCTGCGCGTTCATGTTCATACAGTACGGATCGGCGAAGCTCTTCGCCATTCCCGCGGCCGTGATGCCGGGCGGAGGGACGGCGCCCCTTGCTTCCCTCCCTGGCGTGGCGGGAGCGCTGGAACTGTTCGGGGGCGCCCTTCTGTTCGTGGGGCTGTTCACACGACCCGTGGCGTTCCTGCTCTCCGGGCAGATGGCGATCGCCTACTTCGTGGGACATGCCCCGAAGGGGCTGTGGCCCGCGTTGAACGGAGGCGCGCCCGCCGTGCTCTACAGCTTTGTGTGGCTTTACATCTCCGCGGCGGGGCCAGGACCATGGAGCCTCGATGCCCTGCGGAGCAGGGATCGCTGAGCGGGAGCCGGGCGCGTCCCGGCGGAACGGCCCGTGTCGGCGACCTCCCGGATCTCGCGGACGACGAATGGACGGAGCCCGGAGGAAGGTTCGATGATCGTGCGTTCCGTGGCTCCCGGCGACCGGCGCCTGTGGGAGCCTCTCTGGGCCGGGTACAACACGTTCTACGGACGCACGCTGCCGGATGAGATCACGGAGGTCACATGGGAGCGTTTCTTCGACGCCTCCGAGCCCGTGCATGCCCTGGTCGCCGAAAAAGACGGTGCGCTTCTGGGACTCGCGCATTACCTGTTTCACCGCAGCACGATCCAGATTGGTCCGACCTGCTACCTGCAGGACCTTTTCACCGCCGAGGGAGCGCGAGGTCAGGGCGTCGGCGGCGCCCTGATCGACTCGGTGTCCGACCGCGCGCGGTCAGGGGGCGCTTCTCGGCTCTACTGGCAGACGCAGGAGACAAACGCCACGGCGATCAAGCTGTATGAGAGGGTGGCGGAGAGATCCGGGTTCGTCGTCTATCGAAAACAACTCTGATCGTCGTTCGCTTTTTGACGGCCATGAGAGTCTTGCCTCGTGAGGCGGCCATGAAGCGCGTGTTTTGCGGCTTGGCTCGTGTGGCGGGCGCGGTGTGTCTTGTCAGCTGGCACGGAGCGATGGCCGCCGCGCCGTCTCCGGGAGTCCGTTCGCCGAGTCAGAAGGGAGTGGTCGTGACCCATCGATCGACGGGGGTCTTCGAGGTCAAGCTCGAACCGCAATCCGCCGAGGAAAAGGGGAACGCCGCCGCGATCGGGCGGCTGTCGATTGCTAAACAGTTTCATGGGGACCTCGAGGCCTCGAGCTCCGGGCAGATGCTCGCGGCGAGCACGGCGACCCCCGGATCCGCCGGCTACGTTGCTCTCGAGCACGTCACCGGGACACTGCAAGGGCGCTCGGGGACCTTCGTGCTCCAGCACAGCGGGACGATGACTCGCGGGGCGCCTCAGCTCTCGGTAACGGTCGTTCCGGATTCCGGCACGGGCCAGCTGAGCGGCCTCGCCGGAAAGATGACGATCCAGATCACCGAGGGGAAGCATTTCTACGAGTTCGAGTACACGCTGCCCGAGCCCTCCAATTAGGAGTCTCCCCGGACGCCGGCACGACAGATAGAATTCCGGCGATGACGCGCCCGCCTGGCGACGACCCTCTGATCCTCCAGGCTCCGTCGGCCGCTGATCGGCGCCCCGACGTCATCGTCGAGTTCCTGTTCGAGCGAGGCCTGATCTTCATCGCCGTCCGCAACATCGGAGACGGGCCCGCGGTCGAGGTCTCCGTCCGGTTCGAGCCGGCGCTCCACGGTTTGGACGGCAGCCGGGACATGTCCTCGCAGGCGCTTTTCCAGTCCATCGCGTTTCTCGGTCCTGGCCGCGAGATCGCGACGCTTCTCGACCGCAGCGACTCCTTCTTCGGCCGAAAGCCGGCCACCCGGATTTCCGCAGAAGTCCGTTACTCGGATCGAGAGGGGCGCCAATACCAGGACAGCATCCGGCACGACCTCGAAATCTTCCGGGACCTCGCCTTTCTGAGCGACACGTCTGACAAACCGACGGCTCTCCATCGAGAGGAGTAGCGATGCCACCTCCGGAGCCTTTCAAGAACTTCAATTTTCGCGTGGAGATCGACGGGATCTCGATCGCCGGCTTCTCCGAGTGCTCCGGCCTCGGCTCCCGCGTCGACGTCATCGAGTATCGCGAGGGCGGCAGCGCGGCCCTCCGCAAGCTTCCGGGATTGCGAAAGTTCAACGACATCGTCCTGAAACGCGGGGTGACCTCCGCAAGAGAGCTTCAGGACTGGCACTCGAACATCCTCAAGGGACAGCCGGACCGCCGCAACGGCTCCGTGATCCTGCTCGACGACGCGGGGCAGGAAGTCGTCCGGTGGAACTTCTTCAACGCTTTCCCGAGCCGCTGGGAGGGGCCCCACTTGAAGGGGGACGGACAGGACGTCGCGGTCGAGACGCTCACTCTTTCGTGTGAAGGACTGGAACGGGCTTCGTGAAGCACCCCGCGCCCGCGCCGGACGCCGGGAGGCGACTGCCGCGGCTCCGGTCGCGACCGCTCTCTGCCGCCGCCATGAAAGAGTCGAGACAGGACGAATCGAACCGGCGCAGATGACGAGATCGCCGCTTCCAGGGTGGTTGCCTCGATGGGCGGCCTCGCTTTCGCTGGCATTCCTGCCGCTTGCTGGCGTCGCGCTGCCGCATCCGGCCGCGCTTCCCGGACAGACCATACGGGTCGCGGGGCTGCGGCAGTCCGTGGAAATCCTCCTGGACCGATGGGGAGTTCCGCACATCTTCGCCGGGAACGAGCCTGACGCATTCCTCGCGCAGGGTTTTAACGCCGCGCGCGATCGGCTTTTTCAAATCGACGTGTGGCGGCGCCGGGGCCTCGGGGAGCTGGCGGAGGTCTTTGGACCCGATTTCGTCGAACAGGACCGGGCGGCGCGTCTCTTTCTCTACCGCGGCGACATGGAGCGAGAGTGGGCGACCTACAGCCCGGAGAGGCCGGCGAAGGTGCGCCAGATCGCCGTGTCGTTCGCGGCCGGAATCAACGCATACATCGATTTTCTGGCGGACCATCGCGAGGCGTTGCCGTGGGAGTTCCGACAGCTCGGCTACTTTCCGGCAAAGTGGCGACCCGAAGACGTCGTGCGGATCCGATCCCACGGCCTCACGCGGAATCTGACGAGCGAGGTCGCTCGGGCGAACACTGCGTGCCGGGCGACCCTCGAGGCGGACGCGCTGCGCATTCGTCTGACTCCGCCGTGGCGGACGCGGGTTCCGGACGGCCTCGATCCCTGCCTTCCGCCGGACGTCCTGAAGGTCTTCACACTCGCGAGCCGCGACCTCGTTCTGGCCCCGGTCGAATCGACAGGGGCCCGAAGTCTCCCGCGGCCCGCGTCGTTCGATCCGGAACCGGCGGAGGGAAGCAACAACTGGGTAATCGCTCCGCGGAAATCTGCCACGGGCCGGCCGATCCTCGCCAACGACCCGCACAGGGCGTATTCCGTTCCCTCTCTCCGCTATGTCGCGCACGTTTCGGCGCCGGGATTGAACATCATCGGGGCCGGCGAGCCCGCGCTTCCGGGAGTCTCGATCGGCCACAACGGGGTCATCGCGTTCGGCCTGACGATCTTCGCGATCGACCAGGAGGATCTGTATGTCTACGACCTGAATCCCGCGAATCCCGGCGAGTACCGCTACGCCGGGGCGTGGGAGCCCTTTCGCGTGCTGCGGGAGGAAATTCGCGTGCGCGATGCGGCGGCGGTCCAGGCAGAACTTTCGTTCGCGCGCCACGGCCCGGTGATTTTCGTCGATCGCGAGAAGAACCGGGCGTACGGGGTCCGGTCCGCGTGGCTCGAGGCCGGAATGTCACCCTATTTCGGCTCGGTCGACACCATGCGCGCGAAGACCTTCGAGAGGTTCCGGCGGTCGATGGCGCACTGGGGCGCGCCGACAGAGAACCAGGTTTACGCGGATGTCCGCGGAAACATCGGCTGGGTGGCAGGAGGACTCGCGCCCCGGCGCCCGAACTGGGACGGGTTGCTGCCCGTCCCGGGCGACGGACGCTACGAGTGGGCGGGCTTCTGGCGGGGCGATCAACTGCCCTTCGCCTTCAATCCCGAGAGCGGATTCATCGCGACCGCCAACCAGATGAATCTTCCGCCCGGGTATCCCCGCGAAGAAAGGCGGCTGGGCTTCGAGTGGGGAAACCCCTCGCGGTATGAGCGCCTCGTCGAAGTGCTGAGCGCCCTTCACAGAGTTTCGATCGCCGACTCGCTGCGCCTGCAGAACGATCTGTTTTCGATTCCGGCGAGACGGCTGGTCGCCCTGCTGGCGCCGCTGTCCGCGCCGGATACGACGACCGCTGCGGCCCTCGAGATGCTGAAAGGGTGGGACTTCGTGGAGCGCGGCACGGCTGCGGCGCCCGCGCTCTTCGAGGTCTGGGTCTCGCGCCACCTCGGAAAAGCCTTTCGCGAAGCGGTGGTCCCGCCCGCTGCCTCGCAGGCGATCGCCGCGATCGATTTCGCTGTGCTTCTCGAGGGGCTCGAGAGTCCGGGAAGCGTTCTCGAGAACGACCCGGCGGCCGCGGCTCGGAAGCGGGACGATCTGATGCTCTCGACTCTTCGAGCCGCGTGGACCGACATGGAGACGCTGGAAGGGCCGGATCCCACGACATGGAAATGGGACAGGCTCCATCACAACCTTCTGCAGCACCCGTTCTCCGCGATCGTGGGCGCCGCGCAACGCGCAAAAATCAATGTCGGGCCGCTCCCCCGCGGAGGGGGTCCGCACACGCCCAATGTCTCCTCGTACCGGCCGGCTGATTTCCGGCAGACCTCCGGCGCTTCGGTGCGGCTGGTGATCGACGTCGGCCGCTGGGACGAGTCGCGCGCCATCAATTATCCCGGCCAGTCGGGCGATCCTGACAGTCCGCATTACCGGGACCTGGCGCCTTCGTGGCTCGCGGGCGAGTCTTTTCCCCTGCTCTACTCGCGACGCGCGATCGAGCGGTCGGCGGAACGACGGATCGTCCTCGTCCCCGCCCGGCGGCGCCCTTCGGAGGCTCGAAAGCCAGGCGGCTCGTCATGAACGATCTTCCAGCGCTGTTTGGTCAGATCGACATTTATCTCTTTGATCAGCTCCTGCGGGGACGCATTCGGCGCCCCATGTCGGTTCTTGATGCAGGCTGCGGCAGCGGCCGCAATCTCGTCTATCTGCTGGGCCAGGGATTCGAGGTGTACGCGCTCGATCCCGCCCCCGACGCGGTCGCGGCCGCGCGGTCGTTGTTCGCGTCTCTCGCGCCGGGACTTTCCGCGTCGAATCTCCGCCAGGAAGCCGTCGAGTCGAGCAGCTTTCCCGATGGCGCGGCGGACGTCGTGATCAGCAGCGCCGTCCTCCACTTTGCCCGGGACGAGCGGCACTTTCGCGGGATGCTCGACGGAAGCTGGCGTCTGGTCAGACGCGGCGGGTTCCTGTTCTGCCGCCTGGCCTCCTCGATCGGGATGGAATCGCGCGTTGCGCCGCTCGGAGACCGCCGCTTCCGGCTGCCGGACGGCAGCTCGCGCTATCTGGTGGACGAGCCGTATCTCATCGATCTCACCCGGGAGATGGGAGGGCGGCTTCTCGACCCGTTGAAGACTACGGTCGTCCAGGACCAGCGCTGCATGACGACGTGGGTGGTGGAAAAGAACTGACCGGCGCTGGCCGATTGCGCCCCTCGCCCGCTTTCCGTACGCTTGCGCCATGCAGACTCTCTTCGACCCGGCCGGGCGGGATCTCCTTCTCGCCAGGCTCTCGCGCCTGTCCCCGGACGCTCCGAGGCAGTGGGGAAAAATGGATGCGGGCCAGATGCTCGCTCATTGTTCGACGGCGCTCTCGGTGGCGACCGGGGACCAGCCGAGCAGGCAGAAGCTGATCGGAAAAATCTTCGCTCCATTCGTCAGGTCCTCAATCCTCGGGGAGAAGCCCTTCAGCCGGAATTCTCCGACCGATCCGGCGTTCATCGTCACGGGGAAAAGAGAGTTCGAGACGGAGAAGCGGCGCCTCACAGACCTCATCGAGCGATTCGCCGCTCGCGGTCCCGACCAGGCCGCCTCGCGGACGCACTCGTTTCTGGGGAAGCTGAGCGGCGACGAGTGGGGCGTGATGATGCACAAGCACATCGATCATCACCTTCGGCAGTTCGGCGCCTGAAGAAGCGGACCCGTGTGACGGCGACCGGACGGGCGGCCGGGATGGCCGATGCGGACGGTGAGGAGAGCGGCTTCGCCGGGATTTACCGCGTGGTCGCGAGGATCCCCAGAGGGCGCGTGGCGACCTATGGCCAGATCGCGGTTCTCGCCGGCGTGCCGGGCCAGGCGCGGCTGGTCGGCTATGCCCTCCATTTTCTTCGCGAGGGAAGCCGGGTTCCGTGGCATCGCGTCGTCAACGCGGAGGGTCGTATCAGTCCGCGCTCCAGGGACGAGGCTCCGATGCACGTCGTGCAGCGCCGGCGTCTCGAGGAAGAACGCGTCCGTTTCGACCCCGTGGGACGCATTCCGCTCGGGCGGTTCCGGTGGGACCGGCGGTGATCGTCCTTCAAACGGAGCGCCTCGTCCTCCGCGAAGTGACGCCCGACGACGCACCCTTCATCCTCGAGCTTTTGAACGACCCCGGCTGGCTGCGATACATCGGCGACAAGGGAGTGCGAAACCTCGACGACGCGCGCCGCTACATCCTGACGGGGCCGATGGCCATGTACGCGCGGCACGGCTTCGGCCTCTACGTGACGACCTTGAAGGACGGTCCATCGGCGATCGGACTCTGCGGGATCATCCGGCGCGACGGGCTCGCCGATCCCGACATCGGTTTCGCTTTCCTGCCGCCGTACCGCGGCCGAGGCTACGCTCACGAAGCCGCCGCCGCGACTCTGGCGTACGGGAAGCAGAGGCTCCGCCTCGGTCGGATCGTGGCGATCACGTCGCCGGAGAACGAGAGGTCGGCACGGCTTCTCGGAAAGCTCGGCCTGAAGTTCGACAGCATGATCCGCCTGACTCCCGAGTCCGACGAAGTCAGGTTGTTCGCGCCAACGCCCCCGGCAGGACCGACCTCCTGATGCCCCGAGCGAACGGGCTCGCTCCCGGCTCCCCGAGAACCCGATTACCGGTATGTCTCGACAGTGCGTCCTCTGATTACGGAGCCGCGCGTCGTTGCGCGCTCCCTTTCCCCGCCGCTCGGCCCGTGGCCCATGCCCACTGGAAGTTGTATCCGCCGATCGGGCCGAAAGCGTCGAGCGCTTCGCCGCAGAGGAACAGTGCGGGGCAGCGGCGGCTCTCCATCGTGCGGGGGTCGACCTCCGCGAGGCTGACGCCGCCTCCGGTCACCTCCGCCTTCGCGTATCCCTCGTGGCCGTCCCACGGCAGCTCGCCGCGCGTCAGCTGTTCCACGAGGCGAAGCCTCTCCTCCCGGAGGAGGCGGGACAGAGGGCGGGAGGGATCGACTCCTGCGGCGTGAGCCAGAGCGGCCGCGAGACGGTCTGGCATTCCGGCCCGCAGGGCACCCGAGATAGTGCGGGTGCCGTCGGGGCGGAGAGCGGCGGCCCAATCGCTCTCGTTCCGAGACATCCAGCGCACCGACAGCCGGGCGGGAGACGCTCCCGCGAGGGAGCGCACGGCCACGTGAGAGATGTCCAGGATGGCGGGGCCGCTGTATCCCTGGTGCGTGAAGAGAAATCCTCCCGAAGCGGTCGCGGTCCGTGTGTGATCGCGCGCTTTGACCGTCACCGGAAGGGAGACCCCGGCGAGATTCGAGAGCGCGGAGGCAGGCGCGGTCAAGGGAGTCAGTGCCGGATAGGTCGCGTGAATGACATGGCCGAGCCTTCGGAGGATTTCGAGGCCGGACCCGTCGCTTCCGGACTTCGGAACCGAGAGTCCGCCGGTCGCGACCACGACGGCGTCGGCTTCGATCGGTGGACCGCCCGACCGCTCGATGCTCCAGAGATCAGCGCTTGGCGCGAGACCGGTGACAAAAGTATTCGTCAGCAACTGCACGCCGCGCCGGCGCGCCAGCGCGAAGAGGCGGTCGCGCACGTCGCGCGCACGCGAGGATGCCGGAAAAAGCTTGCCGGATTCCTCTTCTTCGGAAAGAGGTAGGCCCGCCTCCCGCTCGAAGAAGGAAATCTGCTCCGCGAGGGGCCACGACCGCAGCATTTTGCGCAGGGTGTTCCGGGAGGAATCACTCACGAACCGCGACTCGTCGGGGCGAGAGGGCAGGATGTTGCAGCGACCCCCGCCGCTGATCAGGATCTTGCGGCCGCCATCCGGCGTCCGCTCGAGCAGCAGCGTCTCGGCTCCGCCGTCGGCGGCAAAGATCGCCGCCATCGTCCCGGCGGCTCCCGCGCCGACAACCACCACGCGCCGGCGCCGGTTCTCCATGGGGGTCAAAGATAGCCGCCCGGATGAACCTCGCCCCGGCCCGCACGTCCGAGCTTCAGAGGCGCTCCATGAGTGGGATCGGCCGCGATCTGGGCTCCGGGCTCCGCACGCTTCGCAGGAATCCAGGATTTACTTTCCTCTTCACTCCGGGACCTTGAAATCGCATGCGAGCGCGACTCTCCCGCTGGAATTCATCCTTCCGGTTGAGGCCGCAGCGTCGATCCCCCGCGGGACCGGTGATACCCTGCGGTCACTTAAAACTCTGACAGCTCACAGACCGGGACCCCGGCCTCGAGGATGGAGGTCGTAATGGCCAGTCGCCTGCTCCGTTCCATGTGTCTCGTCGCGGCGCTGTTCTTCATTGTCGGGGTCCGGCCGGCCGTCGCCCAGGACGAGATCTTCGTCTCGAACTCGAACGGCAACTCCGTGACTGTCTACACGCGGACGGGAAGTGGAAATCTCGCTCCCCTTCGGACGCTCGCGGGAGCGGCGACGGGCCTGGTGAGCCCGAGCGGCCTCGCGGTGGACGCCGTGAACGACGAGTTGTTCGTCGTCAACATCACCTTCCCGTACTCCGTGACGGTCTATCCGCGAACCGCCAATGGCAACGTGGCCCCGCTGCGGACCCTCGCTGGAGCGGCCACCGGGCTGAGCA
>JBDUBI010000233.1:0-22471 GCA_040004225.1 Acidobacteriota bacterium | reverse complement strand
CGCCGGCGGCTCGTCGTCGACCACGATGGCCCGGATGGGCTGACCCGCTTCGCGTAACAGGGCCTGGCTCATGCGTCTGGTCCTTTCGGGTTTCCCGTGGCAATCCCGGAGTCCGACGAAGTATTCGCCTTCCGCCGGAAGAGGGTACGAAAAAGGACCCCGTGGGTTGCGTCAAACATTCTGACGGAAAGGAGTTTCGGGAAGGGCCCCTTTCTGGCCCTCCGGCGTCCGGGGCGGCCGGGTCCGAAGTCCGGTTCCGCGCGAAGGCGGGACCGAACCTACTCCAGGTGCTTCTTGCGATAGAGCGTTCGCCGGCTGATCCCGAGCAGCCGCGCGGCACGGGTCTTGTTGCCTCCGGCCATCTTCAGAACGCGACGGATGTGGCGCTCTTCGAGAAGCCGGAGGTTCGGCGCATCTCCTCCCCCGGGAGAGTCATTCCCGGACGAATCCAGAGACCGGTTCGGGAGCCACTGCAGGTCCTCGACGCGGATGACGCCGTCCCGCGAGAGAGTTGCGGCGCCCTCGAGGAGGTTCTCCAGTTCGCGGACGTTGCCGGGAAAATCGTGCGCGAGCAGGGCGGCGAAGGCTCCCCGGTCGAGGGTCTGCGGATCGCGGCCCTCTCGCGCCGAGAAGCGGTCCAGGACATGCCGGGTCAGCCTCGAGACGTCCTCCCTACGTTCCCGCAGGGGCGGGAGAGCAATCTCGACCACCCGCAACCGGTAGTACAGGTCCTCCCGGAACTGGCCCGCCGCAATGCGTTCGGAAAGAGGCGCACTGGTCGCCGCGAGGACCCGGACGTCAATCGGAATCCTCTGGCGTCCGCCAACACGCTCGATCTCGCGCTCCTGCAGAACCCGCAGGAGCTTGGCCTGCAACGTCACGGGCATGTCGCCGATTTCGTCCAGGAAAAGCGTGCCGCCATTGGCCGTCTCGAGACGCCCGGACCGCGCGTCGACGCCGGTGGCCACGCCCCGCTCGATCCCGAAGAGCTCCGCCTCGAGTAACGATTCCGGAAGAGACGCGCAGTTGATCGGGATGAACGCCTTCTCCGCGCGATCGCTGCCCGAGTGAATCATTCGTGCGACGAGCTCCTTGCCGGTTCCGCTCTCCCCGGTGATCAGCACCGACGTACGCGACGAGGCGACGCGGCCGACGAGGTCGAGCACCCGCCGGGCTGCCGAAGAGTCGCCGATGAAAACGCGGCCGGACGCCGCCCGGCCCGTCGACTCGAGCAGTCGGCGGTTTTCCTCCTCGAGCCGCTCCCGATCTCGCGTGAGGCGCTGCAGGTGGCGCCGGTTCTCGATCGCCATGCCACAGAGCCCCGCCAGCGAGGACAGAAACCGTGCGTCCTCGTCCTCGAAGGACGCGGTGCCCTTCCGGCGTGTCTCCTTGTCCGCGAGGACGACGACACCCACTGTTCGGCCGCCGGCGCGAATGGCAGCGCCCATCGCGGTCGAAACGGCGGTTCGCAGAAGTCGGGTCTCGCCCGACAGGATCGCAGAGTCCGATCGCGTCACCTCGCAGAGAAACGGGTCCTCCGCGACGACGCGGTCGGGAAGACGCCGTGGAAACCCGACGCGCGCCTCCGCCCTGCGCTCGCCGCCCTCCCCGAAGGTCGCCAGGTATCCTCGCGCGGCGTCGAGAACGGCGACGGCTCGGCCGAGCACGTCCTCGACGAGGGAGTTCTCGTCCGGGAGGGCGCCGAGGGAAAGGCCCGCGTCGTAGAGGGTCTCGAGCAGAAGAAGCTTGCGCGAGGTCTCGAACTCACGAAGCGGGCCCCCCACTTCGTGCAGCGGAGGCTGGATGTCGTCCCGCCGGTCCTCTGAAGCCGCCGTTTGAGGTCCCGCCTGCAAGTGCATGCCCGCCTCCGCTCCCCGCGCCACAACCGTCGAGCCCTCCCGAGAGAAAAATGCGGGCGGCGCGCACGCCGCCCGGTAAGGAGGCACTGACAGGCCGACGCTAAGGCCGCGACGGGATGCTGGCAACGGGATTGGGACGAATCGGCACCCCGGACGGACGAGACGACCCGGAGCGCGGACGAATCGGAACGGTCGGGCAGGAGGCTCGCCGAGAATATGGCGAATCCGGCGCGCTTTCAGGTGGCGTCGCTCCGTGCCCCAGCCGCGCGAGCCGGCCAGAGCTTCCAGACGAGAGCGTCCACGTATCGCGCGTCGGCTGCAGGAGGAGGGTACGACGTGTCCTCGGAGTGGCAGCCGGCCGGCACCGCGCCGACGAGTTTTGACCACCCGGAGGCCGTCCGGCCCGGCCCGGGACATTTCTCGAGCCGCTACAACGCCGCCGGGGATCCTTCTTTTTCGAGGGTTAGCGGGAACCGGCGGAGGACGAGCTCTGTTTGGAGCGTTGTGCGTACTTCTCGACCTCGCCGATCAATTCGCCCAGCGGAAAGGGCTTGCGCAGCAACGTCTGGATCCCGAGAGACACGCCGAAAAGATCCGCCTTCACGTGAGCGCTGATGACGACGACTGGAATGTCCGAAATATCGGGGTCTTTCGCCTGCGCCTCGAGAAACTCGCCGCCGCTCATGACGGGCATCATCCAGTCGAGAAGGATGAGGGCTGGCTTGGGCTCTCCGCTTCTCAAGTACTCGAGCGCCTGGCGCCCATCTCCGCACCCGGCCGCGCTGAACCCGGCGTCCGAGAGGGCGGTGCACAGCGCCTCGCGCAGATCGCGGTCATCATCGACGACGAGAACTGTGCTCATGATCCTTTCGAAAAGTCGCAATGAGTTTACTCTCAATGGCCGCCGACCTAAAGTGTTCGCCATGCCGGAACGTCGCCGCACAAGCGTGATTCTTTCGCGCGTCACCCTCTCCCTCGCGCTCCTGGTGGCCGCCGTCACACCGCTCCGCTCCGACGACTGGCCGCAGTGGGGACGCGACGGGAGACACGGCGCCGCCGCCTCGGTCGCCGTACAGCCGCTGGCCGCGGTCCTGGCGGACTTCGTGTACGACCCGTTCGTCTCCGCCGCCTCCGCCGAAGCGGGAGGAGACCTCCTCGCCCACTATCCCGTTCCTCTGCTCGACGGACCAGACGCGTACATGGAGACGAAGACGGGCACCTACGTCTCGTGTTCTCCGCCGGGGTCTCGCCAGCCCGCGCCGTGCGGACCCTCCGCGTGGGACCGGCAGATCTGGAACGTCCAGAAGCTGCGCTGGACGGGGTCGAGCCTGATTCCGCTTTGGAGATTCGAGACCGACTGGAAACCGGAGCCGGACGCGGGCAACGGGCCCAGCGGGTTTTTCGGGTGGGAGCCGGTCTTTCACCCGGTGCTCGCGAATGGATCCCTCTACGTTCCGGGTCGCGGAGGATCCATCTTCCGCGTCTCGAAGGAGACCGGAGAGGGGGTGCGAATCTCACCTTTCGGAACGCTCGACGATTCCGTCTTCGTCGCAGGCGGACTGGCGGCGGACGATGCCGGCAACGTCTATTACAACGCGATCCAGCTCGACCTTTCCAACCCGTGGGGAAACGACGCGCGAGGCGCCTGGCTCGTCCAGGTTCGGGCCAGCGGCGGATCCCGGACGGCGACGTTCGCTTCTCTGCTTCCGGGGGCGCCCGGGCTGTGCGAAGGGACATTCAGCGGTCCACTGCCATTGCCGCCCGGCCCGGGAGCCGCGCCACCGCTCATTTCCTGCGGGTCCCAGCGCCCCGGCATCAACGTGATTCCGGCCATCGGACTGGACGGCACGGTGTACACCGTCAGCCGCGGCCACTTCGCGCCCAGGCAGGGCTACCTCGTCGCGACCGATCCCCTCTTGAACGTCCGCTGGTCGGCCTCCCTGCGCGACCACCTGATGGACGGGTGCGGCGTGCTTCTCCCCCCCGACGGCACCCCCGGGGGCTGCAGGTCGGGATCGACGCGCGGCGTGGATCCGCTGACGAACCGGCCGCCCGCCGGCGAAGTCCTCGATCTCTCGACGTCCTCGCCCGTCGCTCTGCCCGACGGAGGCGTGCTCTACGGCGCGCACACGAGCTACAACTTTTCCCGGGGCCACCTGTTTCGTTTCGACGGGGAAGGCCGCTTTCTCGCGGCGTACGATTTCGGCTGGGACATCACTCCCGCAATCCGGACGCACGACGCGACGTACTCGGTCCTGATGAAGGACAACCACTACGAAACCGGCTCGTACTGCGGCAACACGTCCTTCTGCCCTCCGGAAGCCGGCCGGTACGACATCGTCTCGCTGACGCCGGAGATGACTCCCGAATGGACTTACCGCAACACGAATACCTCGAGCTGCGCCCGGCAGACGGACGGCTCGATCACGTGCGTGTCGGACCATCCCGATGGTTTCGAGTGGTGTGTGAACCAGCCGGCCATCGACGGGAACGGCGTCGTATACGCGAACAGCGAGGACGGGTTCGTGTATGCCATCGGGCCGGATGGCGCGCTGCGGGGACGGATATTCTTGAACCTCGCGATCGGCGCCGCGTACACGCCCCTCTCGATCGCCCCCGACGGCAGGCTGTACACCCAGAACAACGGTCACCTCTTCGTAATCGGCAGCCCGCTGCGTCCGGCGCCGCTTCCCCCGCCTCGCCGGCGGGGTCCGCGCCCGGTCGCGTCGCTACGCCGCCCTCCGCAGACGGATCCGTTCGCCGGGACTTCCGCCTCCCCTCGCGGGAAATAACGAAAACTTCGGTTAGAAAGATCCGTCTCGCCGCCGGATCGCCGCGGAAAAGTCGCAATCGGATCGTCTCGAATCACTCACGGCGGCGTTAGACTTCCGCCATCGATCCGACGCCCGCCGCTAACCATTCCGCCACGTACGAGGTCGGCGCGCCGCTTCCTCCCGGCGCCGCGCCGTCCGCCGCCGCTCCGAGCCCGCTCGATCCCGCCTCGCGGCCGCGCGCCGTTTTCGTGACGCACGGCATGGGCCGGCAGATCGCCTTCGAGACCCTGGACCTCGTTGCGGAGGGCCTTCGAGCGGAAGACGCGCGCAAACGCGGAGTGCCGCTGACGAGCCTCCCGGCCCCGCAGGTCCGCAGCGTCGTTCTCGACGGAGAACGGCTCCAGCGCGCGGAGCTCGTGCTTGCAGCGGGCGACGGCACGGAGCGCGAGGTCCACATCTACGAGGGCTACTGGGCGCCTTTGACGGAAGGACAGGTCAACCTTCGAGACGTCGTCGCCTTTCTCTTTCGCGGCGGCTGGAATGGCATCTGGAACGCGTCACGAAAGAAGGGGTTCCGCCGGTGGCTGTTCTACCAGTACCGGCTGATCGACATCCCCGCCTCGACCATGGTCCTTCTCGGCGTCGCGGTCGCGGTAGTTTCCGGGCTCGCGGCCTTGAACGCGGCGGTCGCTCTCGTCGCCCTCGCCCGCTCCCCTTTGAAGGAGCCTCCCCGCTGGCTCTCCGACGCCCTTTTTACCGATCTCTCGACGCTGATGAACCTCTTTCTCACGGGCGCGCTCCTTTTCGGGCTGTCGCTGCTCGCCGCCTCGAGCGTGCGGCGGCGCCCGCCGGGGTCTCTCCTGCGGACCGCGCTCGGCGCCTTCTCCGTTCTCGCCTTCGCCGCCGTTCTCGGCGGGACGGCCCTTGCGGGGATCTCTCTCCCGCTTCTCTTCTGGGCGCACGTGCAGTGTGCCGCGTCGGACATGGGACCAGGCGTCCTGGCCCACGTCCTCGGCGGCAGGTTCGTGGCGGGATTCAACGAGGCCTTCGAGACGGGCGCTCTCGCCTGCGTCGCCGTCCTCGCCGCGGCGATCGTTCTCATCTCCGCTTTCCGGCTTCTGTCGCGCGGGATGGATGAGTGGCGCGCCGGCGGCCGGCGCCTGCTGCTCTACGCGGCCGCCCTTGTCGGCGTCGGTGTCTTGCTCGCGGCGTTCGCGGGCGAGGTGCGCGCCGCGCTCCATCTGTGCCACAAGGCCGCCGGATTTCCCGTCGTGCGTCGCGGCCTGTCGTGGGCGCTGCTCCTGGCTTTGTCGGCGTGGATCCGGTCCCTTCTCGTGCAGTACGTCGGTGACCTGGCCGCCTATGTCGCCTCGAACACGCTCGACCGATTTCACGATCTGCGCGCCCGCATCAAGGACACGGTCTGGAAGAGGGCGAGGGCGGTGTACGCGGCACGGTCGCCCGCCGGGGAGTTCGCCTACGAGGATTGCGTGCAGGTGGGCCACTCGCTCGGCTCCGTGATCGCGTACGACATTTTGAACCGCCTCATCCTGGAAGATGCCTCGTCCGGCGCGGGGGGCGCGGGACTCGACGTGACAGCCCGGACTCCCCTTTTCCTGACCTTCGGATCGCCGCTCGACAAGACGGCGTTTATCTTCGGTTTCGCGGGCAAGAACACGACCGAGGCGCGCGAGGCGCTCGCGGCTTCGGTCCAGCCGCTCATCTGCGACTACAGTGTCCGCCCGGCGCGCTGGGTGAACCTCTATTCCCTCTGGGACATCGTCAGCGGGCCCCTCGAGCTCTACGACCTCCCCGGGGCGGCCGACCCCCGACGCGTCGAAAATCTCCGCGACCCGGCCGCGGGGACCCTTCTCTCCGCCCACGTCGAGTACTGGCGCAACACGCTGCTCTTCGAGGTCCTCCACGCGGAGCTCGCGTCGTGAAAAGGGACCGCTGATTGGACACGCTGCGAATCGGTCTCCCGACTCTTCTCCTGATTGCCGTCTACCTCGCCGGAATCAATGCGCTCGGCGCCTGGATCGGACGCGGACAGAAGGACGCGCGCGAATATTTTCTGGGCAGCCACGCCATGCCCTGGTGGGCGGTCATGGGATCCATCGTCGCGACGGAGACCTCCGCGCTGACGTTTCTCTCGGTTCCGGGGGACGCCTACCGCACAGGTTTTCTGTTCCTTCAACTCGTGTTCGGGTACGTCGTCGGGCGCATCGCGATTTCGTTCATCCTGCTCCCGAGCTACTTCGAGGGCGAGCTGTCGACCGCGTACGCCCTGCTCGAAAAGCGCTTCGGCCCGCTCGCGCGGCGTTTCACGTCGACGCTCTTCATGTTCACGCGTGTCCTCGCCGCTTCCGTACGGCTGGCCGTCCCCGCGATCCCGATCGCGCTTCTCGTCGGAATCCCGGTGTGGTCCGCCGTTCTCCTGCTCGCCGCCGCAACGGCGCTCTACACCTTTCTCGGAGGGATCAAGGCGGTCATCTGGATCGACCTGATCCAGGTATTCATTTACGTCTCGGGCGCCCTCCTCGCGCTCGGCTTTCTCATCGCCCGGTCGCCGGGGGGGCTGCACGGGATCCTCTCCTTCGCCGCCGCGTCGGGCCATCCCGCGCGGTTGTTCGACTTCCACTTCGACTTTTCGAAACCGTACACGTTCTGGGCGGGGCTGCTCGGCGGGGCCTTCCTCACGATGGCGAGTCATGGCGCCGATCAGCTCATCGTTCAGAGACTTCTGGCCTGCCGGACGCTCAAAGACGCGCAACGCGCCTTGATTGGAAGCGGGTTTCTGGTGCTCGTGCAGATGACCCTCTTCGTGACGATCGGCGTCGGGCTCTTCTCCTTTTTCCATGGCCGCCCGGTCGCCCCCGGACTCTCGGGCGCTTCCGGCTTCGGTTCGCCGGACGAAATCTTCCCGACTTACATCGTCCGCCACCTGCCGCCCCTTCTGTCGGCATACCTCGTGGCGGGAATGTTCTCGGCCGCGATGTGCTCGGAGTCCTCCGCCTTGAACTCCCTCGCGTCGGCGCTCGCCAACGACATCGTCGGACCGCTCGCGGGGCCGCAGTCGCTCGAGGGCCGGCGCGGACTGAAGCTCGGGCGGCTTCTCACCCTCTTCTGGACGGTGCTCCTGGCTCTGCTGGCCGTCGGCTTCTCGCGGCTCGCGCAGTCGCAGCCGGCCGTGCAGGTGGCGCTCGGGCTTCTGAGCGTAACGGCCGGAGGCCTCCTCGGCGCGTTTCTGCTGGCGCTCTTTGCCCGTCGCGCCCGGCAGGCGGACGTCCTCTGGGCCATCGGCTGCTCGGCGGCCGTGATGATGTCCCTGTGGCTCGGCTCGAGAGGCTGGATCGATTTTCCCCTCGCGAAGCGGATCGCGTGGCCCTGGTATTCGCTTCTGGGCTCAGCGCTGGCCGTCGGCCTCGGGACGCTCCTCTCGCTGCGTCATCCTGTTTCCGCGGGCGCCCGAGCCTGAACAGTGGCCGCACTCAGCGGCCCGCGAACAAGGCATCGAGGTCCCCCCGCAGGTCGAGCAGCCGCAGCCGCGCGGCGAGGAGGCCCTGCGACGCCGCCGCCCTTTGTTCGGCGGTCGCCGCGTGCGCGATCTCCGTAAGCTCGACGTCGTCAGCGCCGCCCCGGCCCTCGGTCGCCAGGGCCCGGGCGATCCGCGCGCCTTCCGCCGCGGCGGCTTCGGCGCTCTGAGAGACTCCAAGCTCCCCGCGGGCCCGGATCAGGTCTGCCTCTGCGACGGCAACGGCGAGCTCGACGTCGCGTTCCCGAAGCCGCCGCGCCGACTCGGCGCGCTCGAGACGCGCCCGCCGCTCCGACGCCGCCTCCTTGTTCCGACCTCCCGTCCAGAGCGGAACCGAAAGGGTTACGGCGGCCGTCAGATCGTCGGCCTTGAATCGAACGAAATACTGCTCGAAGCGGTTGTAGCTCGCGAGCCTCAGGTACTGGGCCTCGGCCGCGATCGAGGGCTGAAACAGCCGTCGCTGCAGCCGCGCCGCGCGCTCGAGCGACTCGATCTCGCCGTCCAAGGCCCGGATCTCCGCGTCGCCGCGAAGGGCCGTCTCGAAGTTCCCCGAGGCCGGGGGGTCGGGAAGCTCCAGGAGCGCCTCTTCCCCGACCCGCAGCGCCTCGCCTGCCGGCCATCCGATGAGCCGGCGCAGTTCCAGCGCGTCGAAGTCTTTCGAGAGAGACCGATCGAGCACCCTCTGCTTGGCGCGAGCCACATCCAGAGAGGCTCGCTGAAGATCGAGGGGGGTCGCCCGGCCTTCTCGAACCAGCGCGGCCGCACGCCTCTCGATCGCCTCGCGTCCCTCGACCGTACGACGCGCGGCTTCCAGAAGGGCCGCGTCCGCGGCATTCCGCTCATAGGAGGCGGCGACCGCGCGAACCGTGGCCGCGCGGGCCCGCGCGATGCCGGGCTGCCGGCCGGCGGCGTCTGCTCGCGCCGTCCATACCGCGGCCGTGCGCGACGGGTCGTAGAGGCTCGTCCGGACGGCGACCCCGAACAGCGCGGGAACCTGGCCCGCCACCAGGACCGGAAGCCCGGTCGCGTAGCCCGGTGTGGTGCGTGCGGACGCTTCGGGCCGCAGCCCGGCTTCTGCGGCCCCTGCCGCGGCAGCGGCCTCGTCGGCCTCCGCCCGCGCGATGCCGATCTCCGGCGCGCGGGCGAGCGCGAGCTCGATCGCGCGCCGGAGCGTCAGAGTATCGGCGGAAGCCTGACCGGCGAGGCCCGCGGACCAGAAGAGCAGCAGAACGCCCGCGGCGAGGGACCTGGAGTCATTCATAGCGGAGAGCCTCCGTCGGATGAAGCCTGGCGGCACGGTAAGCCGGCACGAGCGCGAAGACGAGCGTGACGGCGCACGAGAAGAGGAAGGCGAAGCCTGCGGAGAGAGCGGAGATCCGGATGTCCCACCCGCGCAGGAAGGCGCGCGCGAGGAGGGGCAGCCCGACGCCCACGGCGACGCCGAGGGAGGAGCCGACGGACGCGAGAAGCAGGGCCTCTAAGAGAAACTGCCGCAGGATGTCGCGCCGTCTTGCGCCCACCGACATCCGCACGCCGATCTCGCGCGTCCGCTGCTCGACGGAGGCGAGAAGGATGTTCATGATCCCGACTCCCCCGACCACCACGGAGACCGCCGCCGCCAGGATGAAGGCGGCGATGAGGCCGAAAGAGATCGTCCGCGCCACCTGAATGACGGTCGTCATCGTCTTGACCTTGAAGACCGACCCGCGATGATGCCGGTCACGGAGCATCTCCTCGATCACCCCGGCAGCTTCCTGAATACGGGAGAATTCACGGACCTCCGCGAACAGAGTGTCGACGCGCCTGCCGGGCGTGAAAAACCAGGAAACCGTGATCGGGACGAAGATCGAGTAACGCGTCACTTCTCCCTGGCCCATGGTGTCGACCGGTTTGTCGAACTCCCCGATGACGCGCAGGGTCATCCCGAGCGTTCGGATCGTCTTTTCCGAAGCGTCGTTCTGTCCGAAAAGGTCCTCGTACAGGGGCTGGCTCACGACGCAGACCCGTGTCCGGGACGTGACGTCGTCTTCGTCGAGAAACCGTCCGCTGAGGATGCGCAGATTCTTCCGGACGGCCGCGTAGTTCGGCGTTGTCCCGAGGACCGCCACATCGGCCGCCTGCGACTGCACGGACACCGTCCCGTGCAGCTGCACGAGCGGCGTCACGCCCGAGAAGAGATCGGAGCGGGTTTCGACCGCCTTCGCGTCGGAGTCGGTGATCTGGTCGTCCAGCGATCGGGAGACGCCCGCGGTGACGGTGCCCTCGTAGCTGGCCCAGGCGAGGTGGGAGCCCACGCCCTCGATCTGCGCCATCACGAAGGAGCGCCCGGTCAGGCCGAGCGTCACGATCAGGATGATCGCCGCCGTCCCGACGATCAATCCGGCGAGCGTCAGCGCCGTCTGGACCGGGTGCGTCCGGAAGCGGTGAGCCGCCGTCTCGAACGTCTCCCGGTTGAACATCCGGTCAGGAGCGGCCGCGCGGGGTCACCCGCGCGCCGTCCGTGAGCGACGCCCCACCGGGCACGATGACGACGCTCGCTTCCGGTATGCCACCCGTGATCTCGACGTCGTTCAACCCGATGAGCCCGACGGTGACGCTCCGGCGCCGCGCGCGTCCGTCTTCGAGGACGTAAACGAAGCGGGCTTCCCCCTCCCGCAGCAGCGCGGCGCGCGGGATGACGAGCGCTGACGCCTTCTCACCGGCGACGACCTGTACGTTGACGGACGCGTTCGGCGGGAGAGACCGCGCCGCGTCCGCGATCTCGCCGACGACCTCGCCCACGCGCCGGCCCCCCGTATCGTGCAGGCCCGAAGGGACCTCGATCACTCTTCCCTCCCAGCGGCGGTCGGGCAGGCCGTCAAACGTGACGGTCATCCGCTGGCCGGCCGCGATCCGGGGCAGGTCGGGCTCGTCGACTCGTGCGCGCACCGCAAGATGCGCGGGATCGGCCACGCTCGCCACCACCTGCCCGGCCAACACGGCTTCGCCAGCGCGGCGCGGGAGCCCGTACACGACCCCGTCGTAGGGCGCGCGGAGAGTCAGCGCCCCGACGCGATGCTCGAGTTCGCGCGCGGAGGCCGTCGAGATCGAGAGGCGGGAAGCGCCGCTCGTTCCGGCGAGGGCGGACAGCCGCGCCTCCGCCGCGCGCCGGCGGTCGACGGCTTCGGCTGCGGCGAGCTCGTCGGACTCGACGAGGCTTCGCGGAACCGCCGCCTGAGCGAGCAATCGCCGGTCCGCTTCGAGCTTCCGCCTCTGATGCTCCGCATTCCGGCGCGCCTCCGACGCGTCCGACTCCGCGCGGGCGTGTTCCTCCGAGAGTTCGAGCGTTCCGGATCTGGCCTGCCGCGCGGAAACGGAGAGCTCCGGATTGTCGAGCCGCACGAGACCCTGTCCCCGGCGGACGCGCTCGCCATCGCGCACGAGAATCGCACCGACGATCGCGGCCTCCCCGGCGCGAAGCTCTCCGCCGACCGGCGGCTCGAGCACGCCGTCTGAGAGAATCGGCACGATCAGGCTCTTCCGCGCCGCCTTCGCGGTTTCGACGGTCACGCCCGGCGCGCGGCGCAACACCACCGCGGCGAGGAGCCCTGCGACGACGACGGCCGCGCCCAGGGCCCAGCCGGGCCGGAAACGGCGCGGCGCGGGGGCGGTCACTCCCGGCGGCTCCCGCCCGCGTCGGCGCGCAACGTCGGCGTCATTCACTTCCGGCGCGCCGTCTCGGAGCGAGGTCCTCCGCCGGCGCCTCGTCCTCGTAATAGTCGAGCCCCGAGTGGTCGAGCACCTCTTCGCCCACCAGGATGCGCAGCGTGTTGGTGAGCTTCAGATGCTGGATGAACAGGTCGTGCTCGGGTTTTAGATCCGGACGCGACATCGGGGACTTGAAATAGAAGGACAGCCATTCCTGGATCCCTGAAAGGCCGGCGCGTGAGGCGAGATCGAGAAAGAGGATCAGGTCGAGCGCGAGCGGCGCCGCGAGGATCGAATCCCGGCACAGGAAGTTCAGCTTGATCTGCATCGGAAGGCCGAGCCATCCCACGATGTCGATGTTGTCCCACCCTTCCTTCGCGTCGCCGCGGGGCGGGTAGTACTCGATCCGCACCTTGTGAAAGTAGTCGCCGTACAGCTCGCGGTAGATCTCCGGCTGGAGGATCGCGTCCAGAACCGACGTCTTGCTGACCTCCTTCGTCCGGAAGGAGCCGGGGTCGTCCAGCACCTCGCCGTCCCGGTTTCCGAGGATGTTCGTCGAAAACCAGCCGGAGAGCCCGAGCATCCGCGCCTTGAGCCCGGGGGCGATGATGGTCTTCATCAGGGTCTGCCCCGTCTTGAAGTCTTTGCCGGCGATCGGAACGCCCTTCTCTCGCGCCAGTTCGGACATCGCGGGGATGTCCACGCACAGGTTCGGCGCCCCGTTTCCGAACGGGACGCCGGAGGAGATCGCGGCGTACGCATACATCATCGAGGGGGAGATTTCGGGGGCATTCGTCTCGAGGCCGCGTTCGAAGGCCGCAACAGTCTCGTGCACCGCGGACGGCTTCGCATACACCTCGGTCGAGCCGCACCAGAGCGCCACCGCCCGCTCGAGCCCGTGCTCGGAACGGAAGTCGTCGATATCCCGCATGAGCGCCTCGGCGAGGTGGCGCTTGGTCGGTCCGGTCTTCACGTGGCGGCCGTCGAGCCGCTTGACCCATTCCCGGTCGAAGACGGCCGGCCAGGGGGATACGGACTCGAGCTCCGGTCTCACCCGCTCGAGAAGCTCGGGCGGGAGCACGCCGGCCGCGATGGCGGAATCGTACGCGTTCTCCGGGAAGATGTCCCACGCGCCGAAAACGAGGTCGGACAGATTCGCGAGAGGCACGAGCTCGGAGATTGGGACGAACCGCGGATCGGTGCGCTTGCCGAGGCGCAACCGCTGCATCTGAGTGAGAGAGCCGATTGGCCGCGCCAGTCCTTTTTCGATCAGGCGCACGCCCGCGATCAGGGTCGTGGAAACGGCGCCGAGCCCGGGGAGCAGGACTCCGAGCTTTCCGCTCGCCGGCGCGATCGTCTTCTGGAGTTCGGGGTAGAACGAGGTCTGGTCGGTCATGAGACCCTCCTTCCGAGGCGCCGTCCGGAAGCCTCGATCGCCACGAGGAAGAAAAAGAAGAGCGGAGCGCCAGCCGCCGCGAGCGCGAGAAACCAGTGCGCGCGGCCGAAGGCGGAAAGCAGGATCACGAGATAGATAAAGTCGCGCCTCGCGAGGGCGTCGGCCAGACGCGAGAAGCTCGTGGCGGGTCCCGCCGTGACCGAAGTGAACTCCGGGCCCTCTCGCCCCGGGGCCATTGCGTGCCGGTACACGAAGGCGGCGCAAGCCAGCGTGCCTGCGATCGCCGCCGCGCCCGCGACGAGGGGCCGGACGTCGCCCGCTGCCTTGCTCCATCCGATCGCCATGCAGCCGAAGACCGCCGAATGGACGATGTTGTCTCCCCAGAAGTCGAGGACGCCGCCCAGTCGGGACTCCGAGAACTTCAAACGGGCGATCTCGCCATCGCAGCCGTCCAGGATCGAGTGAACGAGAAAAAGCAACGCGCCCGCGAACTGCCACGAGGCCGATGACGAGAGAAAGAACGAAGCGGCGACGAGGCCGACCCCGACCGAGACCGCCGTCATCGCGTTGGCGGTGACGGCGGTCCGGACGAGGCGGCGCGTGATCGCGAGGGAAATGCGGCGCTCGAAATGGCGGGAAAAAAAGCCTTCCGTCTCCTTGACGAGACCCTCCAGCAGCCAGTGCTCGGCGCGCGGAAGGTCCGCGGGGGTGCGGACCTCGAAGACGTCCGCATTGCCGCCCTCCTGAAGATCGTCCGCGTTTGGCCGCTCCCGCCGCGCGCGAAGCCAGGCGACGCGCGGGATGGCGCCGGAAGGAAGGACCACCGCCTCCGGAGACGGGGCCTCTCCCGGGAAAGCGGTCACAACCCGAGCGCCCGTCCCTTCGAGCGCCCTCGACAGGCCCGGGGAATCTTCAAACAGGATCTCCGAAAAGCCCGCCCTTTGCGCGGCGAGAGCGACTCTCCGCGCTAGAGGGAGCCCCAGGATCGGGGTGGCCGGCAGGACGCCCTCCGCGGCCGGGGCAAGCACGTGCAGACGCATGGGCGCGGCGGCCTCGAAACTCAACTGCCCCCCCGGGCGTCGACCGCGGAGGCGGAGAGATCGCGCCGAAATCCGAGGGCTTCGATCGTCCGCCCGCCCTGCCGCGAAGACTCCCGGGCCAGCCCGATGACCTCGGCGCAGACCGCGGCCTCGCGGAGGCTGGGCGAGGCCTCTCCCCCCGACATCGCGGCGACGAAGCTTTCGGCGACGGCGGCGAACCAGCCGGGATGGTGAGACCCTTCCGAGAGCGATTCGGCGTACTCGATCCTTCGCGGGGCGCCCCGGCCCTGGATCTCGAGGACCGCGCCGTCGAGGCGCATCGCTCCGTCGGTTCCCTCGATCGTGATGCGGTTTCGCCTTTCCTCGCCCGCCCACGTCAGGAAGAGACGCGCCTGACCTCCCTCGAACCGGAGCAAGACGTCGGCCGTGTCTTCGACGGGCCACCTCCGATGCTTCCGGGTCTCGAGCCGCGCGGACACGGCCTGGAGCGGCCCGGGAATCCAGCCCGCGACCATGTAGGCCGCGTGCCAGCCGTGATCGACCAGGATGCCGCCTCCGGAGCGCGCCGGATCCAGCCGCCAGTTCCCGGCGCCTGTCATCCCGGCGGAGATCGAGGGCTCGAGCCTCCAGACCTCCCAATCGACGTTTCGGGGGCTTCCAATCGCGCCGGAGCGCAGGAGTGCGGTGGCCTCCGCGAGGATCGGAGCGTGCTTCCAGTTGTGGACGGAAGCGAGTATGCGGCCCCGGCGCTCCGAAAGCTCCGTCAGGCGCGAGAGCTCGTCGCGGTCCAGGACCAGCGGCTTTTCGCACAGCACGTGGAGTCCGCGATCGAGCCCCGAACGAATCGCTGTGGGATGCGCGTCGGGCGGGGTGCAGATGTCGAGAAAGTCGACCGGCTCGGAGGCCAGCAGCGATTCCAGAGAGTCGTGCCAGACGGCCTCGGGCACCGCCGCAGCGAACGCCGTCCGCGCGGCCGAACGCGGGTCCGCGGCGCAGGTGATGACGACGTCCTCCCTCGCCATCCAGCCCGGAAGGTGTCCTTCCAGAGCCACGTGGCCCGCGCCGATCAGAGCTCCACGCCACATCGTCGGCGGTTCAGTTCTTCGAGGCGAAGACCGCCGCCATGGCTTCGTCTAAAATCTGCAGCCCCTCCAGCGCGGTCTGCTCGTCGATGACCAGCGGGGGGTTGATCCGGATGGAGGACGAGTAGCACATCGAGACGAGACCACGGCGCAGACACTCGTCAAAGAGCGCCCGGGTCGACGCCTTGTCGAGCGATTCCTTCGAGGCGCGGTCGGAGACGAGCTCGACACCGAGAAGCAGCCCGCGGCCGCGCACGTCCCCGATGAAACGGTGCCGCTCCTTCATCTCCTGCAGCTTTGCCAGCATCGCGCGCCCGACCCGGTCGGCGTTCTCGGCAAGCTTCTCCCCGATCAGGATCTCGAGCGAGGCCAGGCCGGCGGCCGCCGCGAGAGGGTTGCCGCCGTACGAGGAGGAGCTCCCGCTCGGGTTGGAGAAGGGAGCGTGGGCGGTCAGCTCGTCGGTCGAGATCAGGCCGGCGAGCGGGAACCCGCCCCCGATCCCCTTGCCGACTGTCAGAACGTCGGGAACGACCCCTTCGTGGTCGCACGCCCACATCCTGCCGGTGCGTCCGAAACCGGTGAGCATTTCGTCGGCGATGAAGAGCGCGCCGTTCTCGCGCGCGACCTCTCTGACCGCGGGAAGGAAGCCGGCTGGCGGAATCACGTTGCCCGCCGTGCCCTGGATCGGCTCGATGATGATCGCGGCGATCTCCCCTGCCGTGTCCTCTCGTATCGTCCGGCGCAGTTCGTCGACACAGGCGAGGCCGCAGGCCGGATAGTCGAGCTTTAAGGGGCAGCGGTAGCAATTCGCATACGGGGCCGTGTACAGCCCGGGGACGAACGGCCCCAGATGATGCTTGAACTCGCCGGAGAGCAGCGGAAGGACGCCGCCGGTTTTTCCGTGGAAGGCGCCGGTGAATCCGACGAACTCGAATTTCTTCGTCGCGGACTTCGCCAGGCGGAACGCGGCCTCGACCGCCTCGGCTCCTCCGGAGAAGAGCTGGATTCGGGACAGCCCCGGCGGGGTGACGGTGGCAAGAAGCTCCAGGAACCGGGTTCGAACCTCCGTGGTGAAACTTCCGAACGTCAGCTGCTCGAGCTGGCTCTTCAGGGTCTCGACGTAATGGGGGTGGCAGTGCCCGACGCTGCCCACACCGATGCCGGCGACGAAGTCGATGTACTCGCGGCCGTCCTCGTCGAAGAGCCGGCTCCCGCGCCCCTTCGCCATCGCGAGCCCCGAGTAGAGGGCAATCGACTGCAACCCGGGCGCCATGTGCGCGCTCTCCCGCGCAAAAAGGTCGCGCGACCGGGGCCCCGCCAACGTCTCCTCCTCTGCGCGCATCGCCCTCGTCATTCTGTCACTCGAGTCCGCACGCGCGACCGGAACCGCGCCGCCAGCCGCGCGGCGATGCGGGCGGCCGCCGTCTCGCGAAAGAGCGCGAAGCTCGGCCACGCATTGAGGTCGATGACGACGGGGTCGCCGCCCGCCGGAACGATGGCGTCGCCGCCCCACACCTCGAGATCGAGGGCCGCGGAGGCGCTTTCGGCGCCCCGCCGCAGGACCGCTGGATCGAACGGGTGGTTCCGGATGTCCTGGTCGCGATGGTAGAACCACTGGAACCACCCGGGCGCGCCGGGTTCGGGCGCGGCGACCCCGTAGAACTTGATGAGGTCCCCCTCGACGTGCTCCTGGAGAAGCGCGTGCGCCACCCCCCGCCGCCGAAGATTTTCGAGCGCCGCAAGAGCCTCGGCGGTGTCTCGCAGACGGACGACGTCCCCTTCCTGTGTGGCGTGGACGTCCCCGCGCTTGATCCAGACCCCCGAAAGGTCTGCCCCGCCGTCGGGACCGGCGGGGTGTGGCTCCGATGTCGAGACGAGAACGCTCGACGGGAAGGGGATGCCCTCGCGAGCGAAAATCGCGGCCGTCCGGTCGCGATAGGTGTTTCTCACGGCCCCGGGCCGATTCACCACGCAAGCTCCGCGAGATTCCCACCCGGCCAGGGTCTCCAAGACCGGGAGACGCTCGCACATGACGAAGAGAGACTCGGGAGGATCGCGATCGCCGGCCGCGAGCGCGACGTCCTCGGCCGTCTTGAGAAGAGTCGGGATCCCCTCGCGGGTCAGGCACTCTGCCACCGCCTGCAGGACCAGTGCGTCATCCGTTTCGCGTCCGGGCGAGTGGACGAGCTCCCGGTAGACCCCCCACGCGCGCTCTGAGGTCACGACGCGGCCTCCCGCGCTGACGACTCCCGCCGCGCCAGATCCTCGGCCACCTCGACGTCGCGTCCGCGGTCCACGTCCACGACCTGCGCGATCGAGACGGCGCGCACGGGCTCTCCCTCCGCCACGAGCCAGCGCAGGAAACCTCGCAGCCTGTCGGCGGGAGCGGAGGAAGCGAGTTCGCGAGCGCGCGCCGAAAAGAGGTACGCGCCCGCCGTGACGGCGTCGCCGGACTCCGCCCCGATTTCGGCAACGCTGCCGTCCTCTCGAGTCCTGACCCAGAGAGGGCGCTCGTCGTCGACGAAGGGAGTGACCGCGAGCACGCTTTCCTCGACCGGGGCGGCAACAGCGGCCCGCACGAAAGCGGCGAAGTCGGCCCGGGGACACCACCCGTCCACGGTCGAAAAGAGAGCGCGTCCCGAGGGCATGACGCCGGAGAGCGCCCGGAAACTTTCGAAGGACGACGCCGTGGTGCGCAGGAGCAAATCGAAGGGAAGTCTCGGGAAACGCGATCGGACGAACGCGGCGCAGTCCTCCTCCGCTTCGTTGAAAATGATCGCGACTTGTTGGACACCGGCCGCGACGAAGTTCTCGATCGCATGCTCGATCAGGGGAACTCCCGCGACGAGGACGAGCGGCTTCGACGCGGACCACCCGTCGGATCGCAGCCGGCTCCCCTCTCCCGCCGCCAGAATGCCTCCCGGAAGCGGGGTCACGGAAGAATCCCGGAGAGATCCTCCAGGCGGCGGATCACCGCGTCGTCCGGGCAGCAGAGCGGCGCCTCGGGGGGGCCATCCGGCCGCAGCAGGACATGGCGCATCCCGACGCCTTTGGCCCCCGCCATGTCGCGAGGAATCGAATCTCCCACGAAGACCGCGTCGGAGGCGCCGACCTCCAGGGCCCCGAGCGCCGCCTCGAAAATCGCGGGCGCTGGTTTTGAGCAGCCGACGTCCGCCGAATCGATCGAAATGGAAAAGAACGGTCCGATCCCGGTCTCGTCGCAGACGCTTTGAAGGTTGCCGTAGAAGTTGGACACGATCCCGAGGCGGTAAGAGGCCGAAAGACTCTCGAGAAAGCCGGAGCGGCGGCCGAGCGTCCCCCGCGTCTCGTCGGTGAACCGGCCGGCCACGCGTCCAGCGGCAGCGGCTCCGGTGTTCAACCGCGCGGAGACCCCCCGGCTCAGGCGATCGATCGTTTCCGAAAGCGAAAGGCGGCGAGAGACCGTCCCGACGAGCTCGTCGTCGGCGTCATGGAACGCCGGATCGAATCGCGCGCGCGGCAGCTCCCCCGCCTCCTCGCTCCAGATCCGGTAGAAGCGCTCTTTCCACGGCTCTCCGTCGGAGTCGAGCGTCCCGCCGAAGTCGAAGAGCAGGACCTCGGGCCGGGGCTCGAGGAGGGAGGCCCGGCCGCGGCTCACGGCTGAATCTCCGGAGCAGGGATCGAAACGACCGGGGACGCGGGGCGGCGCGAGGCGGAAGCGCCCGCCAGAAAGAGGAGTCCGGGCATGAGCCACGCGAGCTCCCGGGCGCGGCGGAGCAATCCGTAGGCGGCCCCGTGCGCCGCCGGAAGTCCCAGGAGGACGAACACGGCGGTACGGATCCCCTCGGCGGTGCCGATCCGGCCCGGCACGAAGAGAAAAACGTTGTTCAGAGTCATTGCGAGGCCCTCGACGGCAAAGGCCGCCGCCCACCCCGCGCCCGGGGTCAAGATCCGGAGGATGATCCACGTTTCGAGGAGCCCGCCGCACCATCCGAGGAAGCACCAGGCGGTCGCCGCCGCAAAGCGGCGCGGATGCGCGCTGTAAAAGTCGCGAATGATCCCGTCGGTCTCGCGCGCGGGATGGCGAAACCGCTCGATGCGGCGGGCCAAAAACTTCCACCGCGAAAGCCGGTCGATCAGAGGCGCGTAGGTCCCTCGCCGGAGCGCCCACGTCATGAGAGCGAGCAGGAGGCCGAGCCCTCCCGTCGCCGCGAGAGCGCCCGCGCTGGCGGCGACGGGCAGCCGGAAACGCGAGAGCGCGACGCCGACGCCCACGCAGACGAAGAGCCACTGGGCCAGAAGATCGGCGTGCTTGTGAATCGTGACCGAGGACAGCGCGGAGGCACCCGCGATCCCGCGCACCAGATGCACCTTGAGAGGCTCGCCCGCGACGTTGCCGGGCGCCAGCGCGTTGGCGGCGTCGCCGCCGAGGTAGATGGCAAACAGCCGCCGGAACTGCCGCCACGGGGGCACCGGGTCGATGACCGACCGCCACCCCATCGAGAAGGCCAGCTGCGCCAGACCGTAGAGAACGACCAGAAGCAGGAACCACGCTCCAACCCGCGAGACGTTCTCCGCGATCTCGCGCCATCCGACCGATCGGAAAACCAGAACGACAAGAACCAGACCGATCCCGACGAGGACGGCGGAGAGCGCGCGCCGCCGCCCGGAACGGGTCCCGCCCTCGTCACCCGATGGCTGTCCGGTCAGAGACGAGGACACGTTCCGCTCAGGGATGGGGGGACATCACGGGCAGCATCGCCTTCAGCTCGGAGGGGAGGGAAAAGCTCACCTCCTCCTCGACCGTCTTGAATTCCTTCACCGCGGTGACTCCGAGCGACCCGCGGGCGTAATCGACGACCTCCTGGACCAGAATTTCAGGCGCGGAGGCGCTGGCGGTCAGTCCTACGGTGCGGACGCCATCGAGCCAGCGCCTGTCGATGTCGGCGGCGCGCTCGATCAGATACGACGCGACACCCTGCGCGCGCCCGACTTCGCAGAGGCGCAGCGAGTTGGAGCTGTTCGGCGCGCCGAGCACGAGGAGGGCGTCCACGTGAGGCGCCATCGCGCGCACGGCCTCCTGCCGGTTCTGCGTGGCGTAGCAGATGTCCCCCTTCGCGGGACAGACGAGCTTCGGGAACCGGCGCTGAAGCACATCGGCGATTTCCCGCGTGTCGTCGATCGACAGGGTGGTCTGGGTGAGGTACGCGACGCGTTCGGGATCCGGTACCTGCACCTTTTCGGCTTCTTCGCGCGTCCCGACGAGGCGGATCGCCCCCGGCGCCTCGCCGAGGGTTCCGATCGTCTCGTCATGCTCTTCGTGTCCGATCAGGAGGATCGTGTAACCGAGCCGCGCGAAGTGAATGGCCTCGATGTGAACCTTCGTCACGAGCGGGCACGTCGCGTCGATCGTCCTCAGCCCCTTACGCCGGGCTTCGTCCCGCACCACGGGCGACACGCCGTGCGCGGAGTAGATCAGCCACGCGCCGTCGGGTACTTCTTCGACCTCCTCGACGAAAGTCGCGCCGCGTCCTCGGAGCTCCTCGACGACGAACCGGTTGTGAATGATCTCCTTGCGAACGTACACGGGACCGTCGCACACTTCGATTGCCCGCTCGACGACGTCGATTGCGCGCACGACGCCGGCACAGAAGCCGCGCAGGCCGGCAACGAGCAGGGTGCGCCCGCCGGGCTCGGTCTCGGTCTCCGGACTCACCAGGACACGGTCTCCGCCAGTTTCTCGTCGAGCTTCGACCCTTCGCTCCCGGGTCCCGCGGCAGAGCGGGCGAGCTCCGGGGAAAGGGCGAGCACCCGCGCGGCGATCCCCTCGGCATCCAGTCCGAAATTCTTTCGCTGCAGGGCCTGGGGAGAGTGTTCGACGAACTGGTCGGGGATCGCGTGGATTCTGACGCGCGAGGCGTCGAGACCGAGCGACTGCACCGCCTCGAGCACTCCGCTGCCGAACCCTCCTGCCGCCAGATGCTCCTCGACGGTCACGATCCTCGGCGCCATCGCGAAGACGCGGGCGAGAAGGTCGAGATCCAGAGGCTTTGCGAACCTCGCGTTCACCACGCCGCACGAGATGCCGCGGCCGGCGAGCAGGGCGGCCGCCTCGACGGAGACCGGGACCATCGACCCGTACGCGAGCAGGCACACGGCGCTCCCCTCGGAGAGGATTTCCCCGCGCCCTGTCGGGATCTCGTGAAGCTCCTCGTCGAGCGGCGTTCCGACACCGAGGCCGCGCGGATACCGCACGGCCCAGGGCCGGCCCGAGCGGATCGCCGTGTAGAGCATGTGCTGAAGCTCGTTTTCATCTTTCGGCGCGGCGACGATCATGTTCGGGATGCAGCGCGTGAAGGCAATGTCGAAAACTCCCTGATGCGTCTTCCCATCGTCGCCCACGAGCCCCGCCCGGTCGACGCAGATCGTGACCGGCAGGTTCTGAAGGGCAACGTCGTGGATCAGCTGGTCGAATGAGCGCTGGAGAAAGGTCGAGTAAATCGAGACGACGGGCTTCCAGCCCTCCTTCGCCATCCCGGCCGCCATGATCACCGCATGCTCCTCCGCGATCCCGACGTCGTAGACGCGATCGGGAAAGCGCTTCTTGACTTCCGCGAGGCCCGTGCCTTCGAGCATCGCCGCGCTGATCCCGACAATCTTCGGGTCGGTTTCCATCATCGTCGTGAGAGTCCGCGCGAAGACCTGCGAATACGTGTAGCGCGTCCCCGTCCCGGCGATCGGAGAGGGGCTCCCGGGCTGGTGGAACTTCAGAGGGTTGTCCTCGGCCTGCTTGAATCCGCGGCCCTTATGCGTGAGCGCGTGAAGGACGACCGGGGTCCCATCGCGAGAAATCTCCCGCACGCTGCGCAAGGCTTCCTCGAGCTCCGGGAGATTGTGTCCGTCGATCGGGCCGATGTACTGGAGGCCCATCTCCTCCCAGATCACGTTCGGGAGAAAGAGTCCTTCGACGGAGGTCTTGATCTTGCGGGCGATTCCCCAGGCCTCCTCGCCCAGAGGCAGTTTGGAAATCAGCTTCTGCCCGGTTTCGGTCAGCTTCTGATACTTGGGGTTCAGGATCAGCCGGTTGCGCCAGTGCGTGAGCCAGCCGATGTTCTCGGA
>JBDUBI010000001.1:0-22592 GCA_040004225.1 Acidobacteriota bacterium | reverse complement strand
TCGATGCGCCGGTGTCGACATTCGCCACCGTCACGGTCGCCCCGGGAAGGCCCGCACCCGTCCCATCGACCACGTTCCCGGTGATCGAGCCGGTGGGACTCTGCGCCAAGGCCGGAATCGCCGCCACAGCGAGCGCGATGGCGCAAAGAAATCGAATCATCCCCGTGCCTCTCTTCATGGACAGCTCCTGTTTTTTGTTCCTTCGAACATTTCTCAATTCGTTTCTCCGAATCGCGCTTCCGGGAGGCTCGGCGCGAGAAACCAGTTTTCATCGGGCCGCGGGTCGAGAGTCTTTCTCCGGCGGGCGTCATCGAGAAGAAGATCCCTCAACGATCCAGACTCGGAGATCCGGGGGCAGTCCCGCCACACGCGGTAACCGCCGCCGCCGGACGCCCGGTAGGAATTGATCGCGACGGTGAACGTCTCGTCGTCTGAGACGTCCCGTCCGTTCCGGCGGAGAAAGAGGACTCGTTTTCCCTCCGGCCGGGTGGGATCGAGCGCGTACTCCGCACCGCTCATCGAGTCGCAGTTGTAACCCCAGATCCGCGGATTCCTCTTCCAGACGGCCTGCCCGTTCTGCATCTCGATCCCCGAAACGCAGCGTGCGGCGTCCTCCAGCGCTTCGCGGACCTGTCGGCCTGTGGCACGCACCGTGATCAGCGCGTTCTCGTAGGGATAGAAGGACCAGACCTGCCGCACCGTCAGAGTCCCCGCCGTCCACGGCGGGAGCGACCCCGGCAGGAGCGACGCGAACGAAAGGTCCGCGTTCCCCTTCCGCCTCTGCACCTCGTGGAGCCAGTCGAGAAGGCCGTTGTCGGCGGTCCGGGCGTCCCGGACGTTTACGGGCGACGCCAGCGTGGCGACGGCGGCGGCGAGCTGCCCCATCGCCGCCGCGTGCTCCGTCTCCGCCGTTGCCGCGATCTCCGGATCCGCCGCTACGTCTTTCATCGGGAGGTTGCTCCCGGCGACCGACTCGATCGTCCAGCGTGAGCCCTTCTTCGCGAGCGACAGATCAAAACGCGTCAGCGTATTGCCGAATCGGCCTGGCTGCGAGATCCACGTGGAACCCAGGCGCTGCGGCGCGATGGCGGTATGCGTGTGTCCCGTCATCAGAAGGTCGATCCCGGGGACGGACGTGGCGATTTCCCAGGCCTGGTTCTCGTCCCCCGTCTTTAAGTCCTCGCCCGTGACGAGGTCCTTTTCGAAGCCCTCGTGCGCGAGCACGATCACGACGTCGCATTTCTCGCGATTCCGGAGAATCGGGACGAACCGCCGCGCCGTTTCGACCGTGTCGAGGAAGCGCAGCCCGCGAATGTTCGAAGGAGGCTCCCAGCCGGGAACGTTCTTCGTCGTGAGGCCGAGAATCCCGACCCGGATCCCTGCCACCGTGCGGATGACGTAAGGCTCGAAGGCCGGTTTCCCGTCTTCCCGGAGGATATTGGCGGAAAGAAAAGGAAAGCGGGCCTGGCGGCGCGATTCCTCGAGCCGTTCCCTGCCGAAATCGAATTCGTGGTTTCCGACAGCCATCGCGTCGTAGTGGAGCGCGTTCATCGCGCGGATCGTCGGGTCGCCGGCCGCCGGGGACGCCTGAAACGCAACCGCCTGCATCGGACTTCCCTGGATGGTGTCTCCCGAGTCGAGGAGGAGATTCGGGGCGCCGTCCGCGCGCGCGGCACGCACCGCGGTCGCGACGCGCGCCAGGCCCTCGCCGAAATCGCGGTCGATGAGCTCGTCCTTTGCGACCACGTGCCCGTGAAGATCGGATGTATGGAGAATCGTCAGAGTGGCCGCGTGGAGCGGTCCGCAGAAGGCTGCACCGACGAGAAGCAGAGCGCGACGGAGCGCCGTTTGAATGCCGATGATTTCCCCTTTGGAGGCGGGCGAAGTACATCATCCCGGGACGCCGGGGTCAATGCCACGAATTCTGTGCAACGGGGGGCGGATAAACTCCGGAGTGTGGCCAGACTCGACAGACCCCTCGCTCGCGCCGCGCGGACGGCGGAGCCCTCCCCCGCGCGAAAAACGCGCTCCGCCCGCCGGCCGCGGGAGTCCGGGGAGGACAGGCGCCACCGCGCGCGCGCCGTCTTCTCCCGCCTCGCCAGGACTTATCCCGATGCGCGCTGCTCGCTCGATTTTTCCTCGCCTCTGGAGCTGCTCGTCGCGACGGTTCTTTCCGCTCAGTGCACCGACGCGCGCGTCAATCAGGTCACGCCTCTCCTCTTCTCCAAGTACCGGACCGCAGCGGACTACGCGCGGGCGGCCGTCGGCGAGCTCGAGAGTGACATCCGCGCGACGGGCTTCTTCAACTCCAAGGCGAAGAGCCTCCGGCGGGCGGGCGCGGCGATCGCGGCCGAGCACGGGGGCCGGGTTCCCGAGACGATGGAGGCTCTCGTTGCGCTCCCGGGGGTGGGCCGAAAGACGGCGAACGTCATCCTGGGCAACGCGTTCGGTAAGGACGAGGGGTTCGTCGTCGACACTCATGTGGGCCGGCTGTCGCGGCGGCTGGGGTTTACCCGCGAGGAAGATCCCGTCCGGGTCGAAGAGGACATGAATGCGCTCGTTCCAAAAGGCCGTCGCACGTTCGCCGCGCACCAGCTGATTTTCCACGGGCGTCAAATCTGCCTGGCACGGCGGCCGCGCTGCGGAATCTGTCCTATCGAGGCGCTCTGCCCGCAGATCGGCGTGACCGTTCGGGCGCCGGATTGACGCCTTCGGACGGGGTCGCCCTCGAGGCTTACCTTTCCGGAGCGATCGAGCACGCGCCCGACTTCGGCAAGGGCTGGCGTTTCGGGGTGCGGCAGTTCGTCGAGGAGGTTCTGCGCCACCGGGTCTACGACCCTGCCGCCGACGAGGCGAAGAACCTGAACGCGGAAGAGCAGGCGAACTTCCGCGCCTGGAAGAGCGAGAACCCGCGGCGGTTCCGGGAGACCGTTCGCAAGATCATCGCGTGGGACCTCGACCGGATCGAGCACCAGAGTGATTACCTCATCGCGCTCTGGGACGCGCGGTCGGCGCAGGGTGGGGGGACGGCGGCGGAGATCACGCTCGCGCACCGGATCGGTAAGCCCGTTTTCCTGGTCCTCGGAATGCCGGTCGGCGAGGCCTCCGGTTGGGTCGTCGCCGCGGCCGACGAGGTCTTCGGGAATTTCGAAGATCTGAAGGCCGCGCTGCAGGGCCGGTTCGGGACGTAGGCGGCACCGGGAATCGAAGCGAAGCTCGGCAATGCCGGGCGGAACCGCTTCAAAGCAATGACCTCGAAGGAAATACGCGCAATGCGGTTCACATCGCCCTGACGGTTTACCATGACCCCTTCGCCGTTCGCCGTTCGCCTGACCCCTGACCCCTGACCCCTGACGTCGATATAACATCCGCGCCCCATGTCCCTGATCAAAACCCAGCTCGGCTGGATCGAAGTCATCTGCGGCAGCATGTTCTCCGGAAAGAGCGAGGAGCTCATCCGGCGGCTGCGGCGGGCGATCATCGCGAAGCAGCGCGTCCAGATCTTCAAGCCCGCAATCGATGACCGGTTCGCCGTCGAGGAAATCGTGTCCCACAGCGAGATGCGGCTGCCTTCGACTTCCGTGTCCTCGAGCGAGGACCTGCTGGGCAAGCTCGACCATCGCACCGAAGTGGTCGGGGTCGACGAGGCCCAGTTCTTCGATGGCGGTCTCGTCGCGGCGTGCCAGCGGATGGCGGACCAGGGAAAGAGAGTCATCGTCGCGGGTCTCGACAAGGATTACCGCGGCAACCCGTTCGAGCCCATTCCCTCGCTGATGGCGGTCGCGGAGGACGTGACCAAGACACTGGCGATCTGCGTCCGATGCGGGTCGCCCGCAAACAACACCCAGCGCCTCGTGGAAAGCGACGAGCGGGTCATCGTCGGCGCGCAGGGCGTCTACGAGGCGCGCTGCCGCCGCTGCTTCGAGCCGCCGGGCCGGGGGGCCGAGTAGCCGTCTTCGGGGCCGCTCGACGTTCGCGTCGCCCGAAATCCGGTGCCCGTCCGCCCGTCCGGACGGGCGAGGGCCGCTCGTACGGCGCGCCTCCACAAACCGCTTTTCGCCGATTCCCCAATGTTTCCGAGGCGCACCGAGATTTCCGAAGCGGCGGCGGAAAAACCTGTCGAAATGCCTGTGGAAAGTGGCGAAAAATCAGCAAAACCATTGATCGCCGCCCGAATTGCACCGACTCCTGTGCGTGAAAATAAATCCTTTCCCATGAGTCGTTTGGAAACTTGCGCCGGAGAGAGCGGGGCGGCGGAAGCCCGACGGAGAGGGCCGCGGGTCGTTTTCCACACCCGCAAAGCTCTTTTCTGCATGGACTTACTTCGATTTAACCCCCGGGCCGATACTCTCCGTACACCGATTTCAAATGCGCCACGATCTCGCCAAGCGTCGCGCCGGCGGTGACGCCCGTCAGAATCGCAGGCATCAGGTTGCGGTCCTCCCTGGCATCGCGTTCGAGAGCGGCGAGCGCGCTCGCGGCGGAAGCGGCGTCCCGGCGCGCCCGGAACGCCGCCAGCCGCTCCACCTGATCGCGCTCGACTTCAGGATCGATCGTCAGGAGAGGAGGGCGTACGTCGCCTTCCTCCCGGAACGCGTTGACCCCGACGACCGTCCGCCTTCCCTCCTCCACCTCCCGCTGCGCCACGTACGCGGCCTCCTCGATCTCCCGGGCCAGGAAGCCCTGTTCTATGGCGGCGACGGCTCCGCCGAGGGCGTCGATCTTACGGAGCAGCTCCCGGGCGCGGGATCGGATTTCTTCGGTCCATGCCTCGACGAGGAAGGAGCCACCGAGAGGATCCACCACGTCCGCCACACCCGATTCCCGGGCGATCACCTGCTGGGTGCGAAGGGCGAGCCTCGCGGAGGATTCCGTCGGGAGCGCAAGAGCCTCGTCGGCGGCGTTCGTGTGCAGCGACGAGGCGCCCCCGAGCACCGCCGAGAGCGCCTGCAGGGTGACGCGGACCGCGTTGACGTCGGTCTGCTGGGCGGTCAGGGTCGAACCCGCCGTTTGCGCGTGAAAGCGAAGAAGCCACGAACGCGGGTCCTTCGCCCCGAACCGGTCGCGGACGATCTCCGCCCAGAGCGACCGCGCCGCCCGGAACTTGGCGATCTCCTCGAAGAAATTGGAATGCGCGTTAAAGAAGAACGAGATCCTCGGCGCAAACTCGTCGACAGCCAATCCGCGCGCGAGCGCGGCCTCGACGTACGCGATCGCGTTCGCGAGCGTGAAGGCGACTTCCTGCACCGCGGTCGATCCCGCCTCGCGGATGTGGTACCCGGACACCGAGATCGTGTTCCAGCGCGGCACTTCCCGGCCGCAGAACTCGAAAACGTCCGTCGTCAGCTTCAGGGACGCCCGCGGGGGGAAGATATAAGTGCCGCGCGCGACGTATTCCTTCAGCAGGTCGTTCTGGACGGTCCCGGTCAGGTCCTCCCACGGGAGACCGCGTTCGCGCGCGGCGGCGAGCAGGAAGGCCAGAAGGATGGACGCCGTCGAGTTGATCGTCATCGAAATGGAGATGCGATCGAGCGGGAGCCCTTCCGTCAGGATCCTCATGTCCTCGAGCGTCGAGATCGCGACGCCCACCCGGCCGACCTCTCCCCTGGCGACCGGATCATCCGAGTCGTAGCCCATCTGGGTCGGAAGATCGAAGGCGACCGACAATCCGGTCTGCCCCTGTTCCATCAGATACCGGTACCGGCGGTTGGATTCGCTCGCCGATCCGAACCCGGCGTATTGACGCATGGTCCACAGGCGCGCCCGATACATGTCCCGCGTGATGCCGCGCGTGAAAGGAAACTCCCCGGGGGCGGGCTCTCCGTAAAAGGGGGCGATCGGGATCCCGGAGCTCGTCTCCGCCGGAATCTCCGGCCGTGGCCGTTTCTCGCGCACGGGCGGCTTTTCTTTCACAGGAGGATTCTGGCACAGGCCCCGGAGGCCGGCAGGCTCTCAAGCGCCCGCCGTCCGGGCGCGATTTCGACCGGCAGACCTGCGCTTTCGACCCTTCGACCCTCGAGCGGACCGTCGCGGGCGCGCCTCCGGCCGTACAATAGGATTTTCCGTGACCAACCAATTAAAGGGGCGGCTGGAGGTCTTCGGCTTTGCCGACCTTCTCCAGTGGATGGAGCTGAACCATCGCACCGGGCGCCTCGCTCTCGCCCAGGGGCGGGACCGGCGTGTTCTCGACTGGCGGGGCGGAGAGATCGTCTACGTCTCGGGGTCGATTCCGCGCCACCGCCTGGGAGTTCACCTCCTCCGGAGCGGGGCTCTCCCCGCCGCCACGCTCTACGACCTCCTCGCCCGAAATTTCACGAGCGAGAAGAACCTGACCCGCCTCATCCTGGAGGGCGGGCACGATACCCACGACGGCCTTTCCCTGCGCGTCGAAGAGCTGGCGAGAAAACTCCTCTTCGAAATGTTCGCCTGGAGCGAGGCGGAGTTCGAATACGATCCGGACCACCGCGTGCAGCCCATCCTGCGGATCGGCCTGACGCTTCGCGGCCAGGCGCTGGCCTTTCAGGGCGTGAAGAACCTGGACGACTCGCACCGGCGGAGGCCGCGGCTCAAGAGAGTCCAGCAGGAAGCCGAAATCTGGGACTCCCCCTTCGAGCCGAGAGAGACTGAAGATCGCTTCTGGGATCTTCTGGAACGAACGGAAACCTCGATCGCGCCCGAAGAGGCGCGCAAACTGTCGGGCGCGTTTCGCGACTTCGTGGAGAGGCTTCGCTCGCTCTCCGAACGCACGGTCGCGATGCGCCCCGTATTCGAAGACACGGCCCTGATGCTGTCGGAGATCCTCAGGAAGGGGGCGGTCGACGCCGCGGCCGTCATCCCGGTGGCGGCGCTAGACCCTTATCTCACGCTCGACCTCCTGATCCTGGCCAACGCGCTCTCCGTCGATCGGGACAACGCCGTGGGGACGGTCCCGGACGCGGTCGAGCGTCTGGGAGGCCGCGCGGTGACCGTGCTGATCGACCGACTCACGGCCTCCGATTTCCAGCGCATCGACGCCTCGGACGCTGCCGCGCGGGCCCTGCGGCGGGCCAGCGTTTCCGCCGCGATCGCCGCCGGCCACTACGCCGAGCGCTACGGAACCACCCGCGAGCGGGCGTACACGCTCGGGCTGCTCCATACCGTCTGCTATGCCGAGATCTTCGAGCTGTTCCGGCTCATGGATTTCCCGGCGGGTCCGTTCCGCGGGGTGACTCTCGACGCCTACCGGACCGCGCTCGGCGTCCGGCTGGCGGAGACCTGGAGTCTCCCACCGGATTTCCAGTCCGTAATCTCGGACGACGGCTCCGATCCGAGCGAAGCCGCGTCCCTGGTGCGGACGGCCCGGGCGACCGTCCCGGCGTGCGCGATCGGGCGTCTGGGAAACGAGCCTGTCGACCCGCTTTTGACCGAAGAGGTCGGCGCCGAGGTGAACATGGTTTTCCAGTTCCTCGGTCTGTCGCCGCTCGAAGGGACTCGCGTCCGAAGGAGATGAGAAACAGGGAGAGCCGGCCGCTTGCGCGCCCTGCCTGTGGACGGCCTATTCGACGTGCACGTCGGCGCGAGCCGTGCCCATCCTGCCCGTCTCTTTGTCCCGCACGTTGACGACAAGCCGGGCGTTGCCCTTCCGCAGCTGCAGCTGCGCCGTGTAGCGGACGGGGGCGTTCGCCGGAGCGTCGGGGGGCAGCGTGAAGCTCGCCTCCTGGCGGCCGATCTCGCTCATCCGCCCCGAGTCGTCCATCACCCCGACGTAGATGTCGGCGGTGGCTTTGCGGGAAGATCCCTCCGGCAGAAACGTTAGCGCGGACGCCGGAACGGACACGACCACGGGCATCGTGTAGTACTTCTTGTCCTTCGTCGCCGGCGCCGTCGAAAGCTGCACGGGGATACCGCGATACTGGATGTTCGAGCGGAGAGCGGCCTGTGCGACGTCTCCCCCGCGCTCGACGGGCGACCGGGGTGAGAAAGTCCGCCGCGATCTCACGTTGAGCCCCGGGCGCGTTACCGTAACGCGGACATTCCGCAGCCCGCTGCCCGGAAGGCTCGAAAGGTTGACGCCGACGGAATAGTAGGTGGACGCGTCTTCGTACACGCGCTCCAGGCCTCGCGTCAGTCCGTTCGTGTTCAAAAGAGCGATGCCTCCGGTCTCGGTGGCGAGCGCCTGCATCCCCGCCTGGCTGTCCTGGCGGGCGAAGAACGACACTCCCGGGCGGTTCAAGAGCGGGTCATCTCCGCCCGCGGTTCCTCCCTCCGCCGTCAGGCCGCGGGCGTCGACGGTGTAGAAGGTGACGTCGGAGGCGTTCGCGCGGTGAGTCAGCGCGTCGATCTCATTGGCCATGGTCCCCGAATCGAAGCTCCGCAGGCTGAAACTCCCCACGGCGTACTGCATCATCGCCGAGCCCGGCTGCATGTCAAACCCGCCGGAGATGAGGATGAACGCGCGCTTTCCGGGAAGCGCGGTTAAGGTCGTCAGCTCGGCGGACATGTCGCGAAGCATGGTTGTCACTTCCGCTCTGACCTGCTCGGCGTACATGCGCGCGAAGGACTCCCGGCTGGAACGGGATCTCGTCGTGTCGATCTGATTGAGCGTCTGCTGCTCGGTCATCAGACGGGACATCCCCACCCCGGTCGACTCGATCTTCGACAGCGCCCCGAGAAGGGCTTCCTTGCTAGAAGTCCAGTCCGTCTGTTCCTTCGCCCGACGGTCGAAGAGGACCACGCGTCCCAGATCGGACGGGCCCATGCGGGTCACGAGATCCCGCAGAGCCTCGACGCCGCGGCGCTTGTTGTTTGGCGAGAGATTTCCGGTGTCGATGTACATCAGGAACTGGCGGGGAACGTAACTGTCGGCACCCTTCCGATACTCGGCGAGCACGAGGTCCGGCGAGGCCCCGGCCAGGTCCGGCGCGTGGATCGTCCCCTGCGCGACCCTCGTGAAGTAATCGATCGGAACCTGCTTGCCGTCGACTATGACCCGAAAGTCGTCGCGGTTCAGGTCCGGGACGAGGTTTCCGCGGGAATCGGTGACCGAGACGTCCAGATCCATCACCTGGACCCGAACCGTTTCCCGAAAAGTCGCCGGAGGAGCCTCCGGGGGAGGCGCCTGGGCCGCGGCCAGGACCGGAAGGAGGGCCAGAAACGCCGCGAAACGAGAGATTCTGCCTGCGTTTTTCATCATTTCACCCGCCTCTCTCAACCGCGCTTGTCCTGAAAGGATTCCACAGTCAGAGTCGCGCCGGCGAGCGCGTTCCGGTTCGCCGCGCCTCAGCGCAACCGCGGCCGGATTCGAACTGAGGGGCGGACCGTCTGGTGAAGGTCCGCCTCGGGGGTCAGATGTAGGCTTGACCGCGCCTTGGTTTTTCGGGACCTCACGGTCCTGGACCGCGCGGAAGGACACGAATGAAGAGCCCTTGCGAGCCGCAAGTCCGAAGATGCTTCGATAGACATAGAGTGGCCTTTCTCGTCCTGTGCGCCGCAACCGCCATTTGCCTTGTGGCGCCGACGCTGGCGCAATCGCCGCGAGCACGGGCGGTCATTGTCAACAAGACGAGAGTCCGCGACGCGCAGATTTCCAGTCTGGAGCAACGCTACCGCGTGCGCATCCAGGACGGCTCGTACTGGTACGACGCGGCGACGGGATCGTGGGGTCAACAGGATGGGCCGACTGCGGGGCTCATCGCACCGGGTCTGAACTTCGGATCGCTTCGCGCCGATGCGTCCAATGGAACGACGGGTGTGTTCATCAACGGGCGGCAACTTCATGCACGAGACGTCGCCGGATTGTCCACAATCATGCGCGTCCTTCAGGGTCGCTATTGGATGGACGCGAGCGGCAACTTCGGCTACGAGCGTGAACCGATGATCGGCAACATTCACGCCCTCGCCAACTCCGTCCGCGCTCCTCGGCAGGGGATTCTCAGTACCTACGACAAGACAGGCGCAGTGGTCATTGGCCAGTGAAGGGGAGCGGCAGGCTCATCAGGTGACCGGCAGGATCGAACACAGCGCGCCAGGATTCATGAGCGATTCCTGCCGTCCCGCGGAACGCGGACCTCGGACTGCCTGATCCCCAGGGAAAAATCTCTGGTGCAGCGGCCGACTCGGGACGAGAGGCCCTCCCCGCCTCCGCTCGTAAAAGCGAAGGCGGGGAAGACAGCCGCAGCTTAAGAAGAGGGCTTCTTTGCGGGAGGCCTGGGCGCGGGCTTGCCGGCGGCCGCCCGATGCTCCGGCATGCCACCGTCCGGCTTCAGGACGACGAATTCCTCTTTTCTGTCGACCCCCTTGAACGCGGCGGACTCCCGCGGGGCATTCAAGTCGCGGACGTTCAGAGAGAACGTGTAGTAGCCCGGTTCGAAAGAAGCCAGAGGGATCTCGCTGCCGGTGCCGAAGTAGTCGGCGCCGAGAGGCTGGAGCTCCGCGGGACCGGAAAACGGGGCAAAGGCCGGCTGGCCTTCGCGAAGGACTCCGATGCGCGCCATGATTCTCGGTTTCGCGGCGTCGGCCGCCACCGGGGCTGGCGCACCGGCCGCGGGTGGGGCGGCGGCGGGCGGCGCAGCGGCCGCGCCCGCGGTCTTCGGATTGGTGACCGTGTAGAAATACCAGAGGCTCTCGTCGCGGGCGAAAAGACGATTTCCCTTGGGGTCCACGCGGATCGGCTTTTCCATGCCGAACACGAACGGGTCCGTCGGCGCGGGCCTCTTCGTCAGAGGGGTCAACGTGCTCGCGAGGATCAGCGGCGAAACCTCGAATTCCGCCGTCTTGGCGTGAAGCTGAAAACTCGAGGTCCCCGAGGCCAGGGGCGTCGATCCGTCGGCGGTCAAGAGAGCGAACGTGCCCCGGTAGCTTCCGGGCGGCAGGACGATCGATCGCTCGTAGATTTTTTCGGTTCGGCTCCCCGTCTTGACGTCCGTCAGCGTAGCGTCCTCCCAGAACGTCGCAACGTCCTGCCCTGCTTCGTTGGTGATCAGGCCGCCGAATTTCGCGGTCGAGGCCGGAGCCTTCTCCGCCGGAACGGAGAGCTCGATCGCGTAGAACGGTTCCCCCGGAATGCTCCGGAAGGGACCTCCCCAGTACGATCCGCTGTCCTTCTTTTCCCGAGCGACCCCTTCGAGAAGCGACCGCGTCGCCGCCGGAATGAGGGCCGTCGCGGGTAGGGGAGGCGGCGCCGCGGACGCGGATGCGCCCGTTGCCGCGGGAGGCGCCGCCGGCCGCGCCGCGCCGGCGCCCGTCGAAGCTCCGGCGGAAGGCATTCCCCCCGCGGGCGCCGCGGAAGCGCCGCCCGGAGCGCCGGCCCCTCCCGGGCCTGCCATCGCCGTCCCGCCCGGATTGACGATGGATTTCTCCGCCACGACGGCTAACGCACGATTCACCGCGTCGCCGTTCTGGAGCTCGTCGGTCCCGCGAGACGCGTCCACGTTGATGCGCGCCGAGAGCTCTCCGATCCCCCAGGAGGGGTCGAACTTATCTTTCGCGTAGATCCAGGTCTGAGTCACGGAGCCGGGGGCCGGCGCGCCGAATCCGGAACCCGAATCCGCCGGACGCGTGTTCAAGCCCGTGTCTGCCGTCGCCCCTCCCGAGGCGTCCTGCGGACGGGTTGTGGAGACGCGGCTGGGGCCTCCGAGAGTTATGAGGAGGCGTCCGCGGGTCGACTCCGCCCCTCGCTGCCGCCGAAGCTTGAACGTCGAGTCCGCGGCCGCGATCCGCCGGGCAATTTCATCCTTGAAACGGTCCCCTCCGCGCTTCGCGTAGTAGGCCGCGATGAACTTCTCGGCATCCTGGTCCGTCGCGACGCTCGACCATTCCGCGCGTTCGGCGGGGGTCAGAAAATACGCTTCGGGAGACTTCGGCCAGTCCTTGTTCTTCGCCGGGAGATCGGCCAGCGCCATTGTGGCGGAGGCGAGCAGGGCGAGCATGATGCAGGCTTTCTTCACGGGTCCTCCTCGTTTTCAGCGGCGGATTCTATCCCGCGAGAGAGAGAAACTCCGTCCCATGTGGCGTTTGTTCCCGCCGCGGGGCAAGGGCGTCCCGCGACCGGGCCCGGGCAAGGGGAAGGGCAAGCGAATCGCGAGGGGGAGGACGAAGAACCCGATCACTTCAGCCGGGACGGCCCTCGGCCCGAAAGGTGGTCACCGATGAACGCCTTGCGCCTGCGCCTTTCGCCTCCCCGGGCACGGCGGAGCGCGCTAAGGCTTCTGCACGCGCGCAAGCGCCAGCCCGCCGGGAATCTTCGCGAGGGCGAACTTGCGATCGGGCTCGTTGCGGCGCGAGGCGGCCTCCTCCCGGAGGACCGAGAGGACGTTGTGGACGTCCCCCTGCATCTTCTGCATGCGCTCTTTCATGTGAAGAATGACTTCTACGCCCGCCAGGTTGACCCCGAGATCGCGGGTCAGGGTGAGGATGATCTCGAGCCGTTCGATGGTGTCGGAGTCGTAGAGGCGGGTGTTGCCTTCGGTCCTCGCGGGGCGGAGCAGGCCCTCGCGCTCGTACATCCTCAGAGTCTGCGGATGGATCCCGAACCGTTCGGAAATCACCCCGATCCGGTAGACGCCGGGACGGTTCTGGCTCATCGCAGGCTCTTGCGCGCATCCACGGGAATGGCCTGCCGCTTCTCTACCTTGGACGCCACGATTTTCAAAACGCCGTTGCGCAGCGTCGCCTTGATCGCCGCCGGGTCGATCGTCGCCGGAACGGGGAATTCACGGGAGAAGCGCCCGTAAATCCGTTCCATTCTCACGAAGTGGCGCGGCTCGACCCCGGGGTCCGTCCGCCGGTGACCCGAAACCTTGAGCTTCCCGTCTACGGACTCCAGCCTCACGTCGTCGAGGCGAACGCCCGGTATCTCGATCTGGAGGGTGATCTCTTCCGCGTTCTCGAAGACGTCGGCCGCCGGCGACCAGAGGGCGGTCTCCATGCCTTCATCCGGAAACTCCGTCCGGTGGATGGTGTCTTCGAACAGCCGGTTCATCTTTTCCTGGATCGCGAAGAGATCCTGGAGAGAGTTCCATTGAAAAACACTCATATGGGCCTAGGGTCGAGGCTGGAGGGGCGAGAGTCAAGAGGTTTGAGCGCCGCCGCTTCCCCTCCGGGCTCCCGCCCGCCGTCGCCGCTTACTTCTTTTCCGCGTCCACGTACTCCGTGTCGATGACCTCGTCTTCCTTGCCCGCCCCGCCAGCCGACCCTCCGGCTTCGGAGCCCCCGCCGGTCCCTCCGGCCTCCTGGCCGCCTCCGGCTGCGGCCGAAGCGTTGCGGTACATCGCTTCGGCGAGCTTGTGGGACGCCTGCTGGAGCTTGTCGGTCGCGGAGGTCATGATTTCCGTTCCGCCCGACTCGAGGGCCTTTTTGGCTTCCGCCAGGGCCGACTCGAAGTTCGAGATCTCGCCCGCATCGAGCTTCGATTTGTTCTCCCCGAACGACTTCTCGGTCGAGTACACGAGGCTGTCGAGCCGGTTTTTAGCCTCGATCTCCTCCCGGCGCTTCCGGTCTTCGTCGGAATGGGAGCTGGCATCCTGGACCATCCGATCGATCTCGTCCTTGTTCAACCCGGACGAGGCGGTGATGGTGATCTTCTGCTCCTTGCCCGTCCCGAGGTCCTTGGCGGAGACGTTCATGATGCCGTTTGCGTCAATGTCGAAGGCGACCTCGATCTGCGGGATCCCGCGCGGAGCGGGCGGCAGACCGACCAGATGGAACACGCCGATGGCCTTGTTGTCGCGGGCCATTTCGCGCTCGCCCTGGAGCACCCGGATCTCGACGGACGTCTGATTGTCCGAAGCGGTTGAAAAGGTTTCGCTCTTCTTGGTCGGAATCGTCGTGTTGCGCTCGATCAAGCGGGTCGTGACTCCGCCCAGCGTCTCGATGCCCAAGGAAAGGGGCGTGACGTCGAGAAGAAGCAGGTCCTTGACGTCGCCCGCGAGGACTCCACCCTGGATCGCCGCACCGATCGCGACGACTTCGTCCGGGTTGACTCCCTGGTGGGGGTCCTTGCCGAACAGCTCCTTGACGAGGGCCTGGATCCGCGGCATCCGGGTCTGGCCCCCGACGAGCACCACCTCGTCGATGTCTTTGGGCTCGACGCCCGCGTCCGTCATCGCCTGTTTGCAGGGGGCCATCGACTTCGTGATGATGTCTTCAACCAGCTGCTCGAGTTTCGAGCGCGTCAGGCGGAGCTGCAGATGCTTCGGGCCGGACGCGTCCGCCGTAATGAACGGCAGGTTGATCTCCGTCTCGACCACGTTCGAGAGTTCGATCTTCGCCTTTTCCGCGGCCTCCTTCAGGCGCTGCATCGCCATGGCGTCCTTCGACAGGTCGACGCCCTGGTCCTTCTTGAACTCGGCCAGGATCCATTCGATGACGCGCTGGTCGATGTTGTCTCCGCCGAGGTGCGTGTCGCCATTGGTGGACTTGACCTCGACGACGCCTTCGCCGACCTCGAGGATCGAAATGTCGAACGTTCCGCCGCCGAAGTCGTAGACCGCGATCGTCTCGTCCTTCTTCTTGTCCAGGCCATAGGCGAGCGCCGCTGCCGTTGGCTCGTTCACGAGGCGCTCCACCGTCAGTCCGGCGATCTGGCCGGCGTCCTTGGTGGCCTGCCGCTGGGCGTCGTTGAAGTACGCGGGGACCGTGATGACGGCCCGGCTCACCTTCTCACCCAAATACGCCTCGGCCGCTTCCTTCAGCTTGCCGAGGATCATCGCGGAGATCTCGGGCGGCGAGTACTCCTTGCCGCTCGCCTGAACGCGGACGTCCCCGTTGGACGACTGCTTCACGGCAAAGGGCACCATCTTCATCTCGTCGTTGACTTCGCCGTATTTCCGGCCCATGAACCTTTTGATCGAGAAGACGGTGTTGGACGGGTTGGTGATCGCCTGGCGCTTGGCCACCTGGCCGACCAGCCGCTCTCCGGATTTAGAAAAAGCGACGACGGAGGGGGTCGTTCGATTCCCCTCGGCGTTCGGGATGACGACGGGGTCGCCACCCTCCATCACGGCGACGCACGAGTTGGTGGTGCCGAGATCGATCCCGATAATCTTGCTCATTTTTGGTTTCCTCTCCCCTTCGCTACTGTTCAACGAAGGCAGAGTCTAGAACTTGAGCGGCCTGCTGTCAAGTAGTAATTTGGCCCGATATAAGCCGTCGACACTCATATCATGGAGGAGCCAGATTCTCGCGTGAGCGTGTTTCTCCACGCCAGACCAGGTCGCTATCGACGACCCGGCGTTCTCGAGTATCGAGGCGCCGGACCCGCCCCCCACCTCGCCAGCGCCCAGCGCCCGACACGTTACCCGGGGAACACCGGGCTATTCGATGACCTGCACTCCAGGGCGACGCTCCGGAGCGCGGATCCGGGATCCGGCCGGATGAATCTCCGCCACAGGGGCCAGGGAGCGGTCAAAGGAGAGGTCTAGATCGATCTCCCCGACCGCATTCCTTCCGTAGAGGCCGAACTTCCCGTCGTCGGACCGCAGGATGTATCGGTACTTGCGTCCGTAAGGGTCGTAAACCGCACTCTCGTCCAGGATGCCCGTCGTCACGAGGTCCTCGAGCTTTTTGGGATACTGCCCGGAGGAGTCGTAGAAGACCCGAACCGCGCGCTCGATCGCCGCGAGGCGTTCGAGGGACACAGATTTCAGAAACTCCGCGGCCTCGCGGCGTTCCCCTCGCGGCCGAACGAACAGGTTCCACGGGTTTCGGGGGACGAGATAGAAGCCGAGTCCGATCAGCAGGGCGGCGACGGCCCAGAGCCCCGCCGCGCGCCCCGGAAAACCCGCCGGGGCCGCCTCGACCGGAGAAACCCCGGGGGGTGCCGCGATCCGTCCCTCGACGAGGAGGCTCCTGCCGAGAAGCTCCGCCAGTCCTTTATAAACGTCGAACTCGGAAAGAAACGCGTGCTCCTGAATGTCCGCGACGCTCCGGGAGCCGTCCACCCACTTCCAGCTCTCCGCCTCGGACCGGGAAACGACGAGAGATCCCTCGGAGGGGGGCTCGGGCGGTACGACCAGGCGGAGATCTTCGACGCCGGGCGCGCGTCGGAAAACGATGTCCCGGGACGGGATCTTCCTCTCGAGCATCGGCCACTCGTCGAACATCTGGGCCGCTTCCATCAGAATCGACTCGGTCGGCACGGGCGACATGTGGTCCGCGTCGTAGTCGATCGGCCCTTCCTGGGTGAAGGAAAACCGGCCGTCGGTCCAGCGGAAGGCGTTGAAGACGATCCGCAGGATCTGGAGCCGCAGCGCTTCTCGCAGATCGGCGGGGGTCACGAGCCTGTCGCGGATGAGCAGGAATCCGAGGCGCTGCTGAGTTTCGCCCTGCGTTTGAAGCGTTTGCGTGAGCTGCTCTTCGGAGATCCGGCCCGAGCGAACGAGGAGATGCCCGATGCGATTGTCGAGGCGGCGGCTCGCGGACTCCGCGGCGACGACCTGTCCTCCGAGAAAGGAGATCGTGACCGTGTCGTCCTCTCCTTCGACCGTCAGGACCCCGCTTTTCCGCTGAAGGCCGAGCACCTGAAAAATGTCGTTCAGCGAGAAGACCCGAAGGGTGCCCTCAAGACCCATGGGACCTCCTCCAGGAGCTCGAGAGAGACGTCACCCAGACGATCGCGGCCAGGGCGATGGGAGCGAGAAAGCCCGGGCCGCCGCCGGCCGAGGAGGGAAGCTGCCTAGGATCGAAGAATCTCCCTCCGATGGCCGCCACGCCGACGCAGAAGAAGAACAGAGCCATCGTGAGAAAGCCCGCGAAAGGACGGTCCGAGAAGACCTGATGCGTTCCGGGCAGCAGCACCGAGAGCAGCCGGCACAGTCGGTCGCGCGCTCTCACTCTGGCGCGAATCTCCCCCGCCTGGGCGACGTGAGCCGCGATGCCCACGTTTTCCTTGCGGACGTGAAAGCGAACGCAGTCCGTGCAGTAGAGCGGATGATCTCCGTACCGCCTGCAGGAGTCGCAGACCGCGATTCCGCAGCGGGCGCATTCGATGGCGACGGGCCGCCTCGAACGCCACGCGGCAATCGCAACCCCGAGAGCGAGCGCCGCCCAGGGTCCGATCGCGAACGGAGTCAGAAAAAGGCCGGCAAAGCGCAGAGGCGGCGCGTGGCCGGGCAGGCGGCGGCTCTTCGGCTGCTGGTTCCACTGCTCGATTCTCTGGCGGGCGCGCCAGAGCGGGTACCCGGCGGAGACCACGCGGGCGACACTCGGGCGTTCCGTCCACGCGATGACCGACGACGCGGAGAGCGCCCGGGCGCGCGTAATCGCGACGGATTGCCCCTCGAAGTCGTAGGCTTCGCCCCGGGCGAGCGAGATGTTGTACGGAATCTCCGCCGCGCTCGGGGCGCGTTCGGCCGCGGCGTCGTAGTCGCGGATCGCCTGCAGGTAATCCCCATCCTGGAAGTGCACGTTCCCGCGATTTAAGAAAGGCCGGTAGTCGCGGGGATCGGTCTGGATCGCGCGGTCGTAGGAGACAATCGCCCGCTCCGAATCTCCGGACCGTTCGGCGTACATCCCCAGAAGGAACCACACGTCGCGGTCTTCGGAAAACACGCCGGACGCCTGCCGCAGGCCATCCTCGGCGCTCGCATCTTCCCGCTTCTCTTCGAGGTCGACCGCGGCGACCCAGAGCGGGGACCGCTCGACGACGTTCTCTCGCGAAACCGCGGAGAGGGCCGGTATGAGAAGACCGAGCGCGACCAGCCCCGCGGCCAGGACGGCCCGCTCGGTCCCGGTCGTGTAGGTGAAGAGGAGCGCCGACCAGTACAGGAGAAGCCAGCCCGGTCCGAGGCCCAGGGCGAGAGGACAGAGCGCTACGACCAGGGCGAGCGGCGCCGCGGCCCTTCCGCCGATCCGGCGGGACATCTCCCCCAGATCGTGGGAAATCCGGGAGGAATGCTTAAAAAGGAGAATCAGGATCAGCCCGACCAGCGACGCCGCGACGGCAAACGACAGCCAGACGGCCGCCGAGGACGCGAGCGTCAGCCGGGACTCGCGCGTCGCGAGGAGCGCGCCGGCGGCGTCCGGGATGAGCCGGGACGCCTGCGAGTAGTCCCCCCGCCGAACGAGAAAACCGATTCGAGACAGGACCGCGTCGTAATTCGAGCCGTCCAGCAGGATGGCGGCGTCGTAAGCCCGCGCCGCGCGCACCGGCTTCCCGAGCGCTTCGGCCTTGCGGCCCTCGTGGACGGCCGTCCGCGAGAAGTCCGACAGCCGCACGACGCCCACCCCGCGCGCGGACTTCCGCATCGCCGACAGAGCCGCGGCGGCGCCTCGCGCGTCCTCCTCGAGATGCGCGTTCAAGAACTCGAACCAGTGCGCGCGATAAAGACTTCGCGTCATGGGAGGCGGCAGCGCAGAGACGGCTTCCTGCGCCGGAAGGACGGCGGGAGCGAGCATCGCCGCTGAGAGGCACAGCCCTCCCGCCAGTACGAGACGCCCGATACGCAGCGGCGCCGTCAGGGGACCCGGCCGTCTCAAATCCGTTGGGTCTTGCGTTCGGGTCCCCGGTCAGCGCGGCGCCGGACGGGTCACTTCGACGAAAGCCAGTCGCAGCTCGTACAGCACGCGGGACAGGAAATCCGACTCTTCAAAAGAGAGATTGTTCCGGGTCTTCGACTCGAGAACGCTCAACCAGTCGATCATCTGCCGGGCCACCGCGGGCTCCCGATGTCGTGCGCCGGTCGGGTCTGCCAGCAAGCCGAGCGCCGAATAGGCCGTCGTGGCGAGCGACCGGACGATGGCCGTGAACTCCCCGGTCGGCTGAGGCTCGGGCGCGCCCGGTTCGCCCGGCTCTTCCAGGTCCTCGTCCGGAAGTTCGGCGGGCGCCGGCGCCGGTGTTGACGGAGGTGCCTCTCGCGGCGCCGCGGCGGGGGTGGCGGCCGGTGCGGGGGCCGCGGAGGCCGGGGCGGACGGGGGCACCGGTGGGACCGTATCCGGGGCCTCCTCTTCGGGCTCGAATCCCGGACGCAGCTCCCCTTCGGGCGTGAACATCCTTCGATCGACCACGCGGATCGGTTTTTCCTCTTTTTCGGTCATCGCTCCTCTTCGGGGTATAGGAAATCTTAACTCGAACGCGGTCGCTCGGGAGCGCGTTCGAACGGGGCGGCGGCCGCCGCGCCCGCGTTCGCGCGCGCTACCATGCGAGAGTGTCTCCCCTGGAGAGTCTCGCCGCGCTCGTCGAAAAGCTGAGGCAGGAGTGCCCCTGGGACCGCGAGCAGACTCCGGAGACGATCCGCGCTTTCCTGCTGGAGGAATGCTACGAAACTCTCGAGGCCATCGACGACGGCGAGCCGGTTGCGCTGCGCGAGGAGCTCGGAGATCTCCTCTTTCAGGTTTTCTTCCTGGCCACTCTGGCCCGCGAACGTGGGTGGTTCGACCTCTCCGCCGTCGCGGATGGCGTCTCGGCGAAGATGGTCGAGCGGCACCCGCACGTGTTCGGGGAGACGCGCGCCAGCGACGCGGCCGAGGTCAAGCGCAACTGGGAAGCCCGCAAGCGACGGAAAGCCGGAGCCGCCGCGGACCCGTTCGAAAGCCTGCCGAAGGGGCTTCCCGCGATTGCCGCCGCGTACCGCATGGCCTCCCGCGCCGCCGACCTCGGATTCGACTGGGAACGCGACGCTGATGTCGCCGCGAAGATCGAAGAGGAGCTCCAGGAGTGGCGCGAGGCCTCCGAGGCCGGAGATCCGGCGGCCGAGGAGCATGAGATCGGAGATCTGCTCCTCTCTGTCGTCAACCTCGCCCGCCGGCGCCACGTGGATCCCGAGGCGGCGCTCCGCCGGACCAACGCCAGGTTCCGTTCGAGGTTCGCGGGCGTCGCCCGCCGCGCCGCCGCGAGCGGCCGCGAGATCGGCCAGATAGGCGCCGAAGAACTCGATCAATACTGGGAAGAAGCGAAGGCGGAAGAGTGAAGGAGTGCGCATACCGCGATTGCGAACCTCAGCCTTCGAAATCTCATGCCTGCTTCATACCTCCTCCCGGGAACCCCGCGAGGGCGACTCAAAGGGTGCGAGGGGTGATCTCTTCGATCGCCGGCTTGCTTTTTTCTATCCCGCCTCACCCAACCATTTGAGCCACTGCGAACAGAATTTCTGGCTGCTCGACCTGGCCGCGCGCCATCTCCGGAAGTTGACGGATTGCGTCGGGAATTCGAGACGACGCGCTTTCACACTTCGCCCGACGGCAAGCAGATCCTGGATCGGTCGAGCCGGCCCTGAAAACACGTCAAGGCGGCAGGTGGTCGCTCGCGACCGAGGGGACGACCGTCTACCGCACCAACTCGCTGATCTTGACCAGCCGCACGCCCCGTGCGGAAAGCTTCGGGAGCTCGCGGTCGAGAACGGTGAGCGTCGTCGCGTACGGATGCCCTATCGCGATGGCCGAGCCGTCCGTCTTCGCATGCGCGATCAACTCGGTCAGCGACTCCTCGATCGCGCCCTCCTTCTGAACGTCGTCCAGAAACACGCGCCGCGAAGCGGAGCGGATTCGCGCCTCCCGCGCCGCTTCGAGCGCAACCGTCGCCCCCGTCGTGCGGCTGTCCACGAAGAAGAGGCCGCGAGCCGCGAGCACGCCTGCGACGGCGCGCATGACGCGCATGTCGGCGGTCGCCGCCGAACCCATGTGGTTGTTGACCCCGACCGCTCCGGGAACTGTCTCGAGATCGCTCCGGAGCGTGGAAGCGATTTCTTCGTCGGACTGGGAGCGCAGGACGACGCCGGGTCCGGGACGCACCCCGGGAAACCCCCTGGGCTCCATCGGCAGATGAAGGAGCACCTGCTTGCCGGAACGTTCAAGCGCTCTCGCCGTGTTTTCGCTCGCGGGGAGCCCGGGGAGGACGGCCGCGGAGACCGCGAACCGCCAGCCGGCGATCCGGTCGACGGCGGCGGTGTCGTTGCCGAGGTCGTCGATCAGGATCGCGATGGTCGGCAGGGGGCCTCCCCGGTCTGGCGGCGATGGCGAGGTGTCCGGGGGAGGCCGCGGAGAAGGCCGGGGCGCCGTCCGTTCGCGCTCGACCACCGGAAGCCGGCGCGGCGCTCGCGCGCGGGATCGGGGCGTCGCCCCCGGCAACGGTACAGGCGGAGTTCTGGAGCAGGACGTCGCGCGGTAGAGGAGGGCTCCGAGGATCAACGAAAGAAGGGCGAAAAAGATCGCCAGCCGCGAAACCCTGTTCTTCGAGCGGGCCAAGCTCGGAAGGGAGTCCTAGGCGGCGCGGCGGCCCGGCACGGCGCCGCGGGCGACCTCGAGGCCTCGCTGCAGGATCGCGTCCTCCGGGGTCTTGCCCGGTTCCGCGTGCGGGCTCGGAGGAGCCTTGGCGCCCGGCGCAGCGGCCGGACTCGGAAAAACGATTACCCGGTCGTCGGGGGCGAGGCCCTTCCCCGCGAGCACCGTGCCCGACGGAGAGACGTACCGGGCAACGGTCATGAAGAGCGTTCCGCCGGCCTCCGTGGCCACCTGACGCTGCACGATCGCCATGCCCACCGTCGACTCTCCCACCGTGATCGCCTGCACGCGATCGTGGAGCGCGGCCGCAAAGACTTCCGCGGCTCCGCCGGTCGCGTCATCGATGAGCACGACAGTCTTTCCCGTCCACAGTTTCTCTCCCGAGGCTTCGAGCGGGGCCAGAGTGACTTTCCGTGCGACCGGCTTGGCGACCAGCCCGGGTCCCGTGAAGAGGGCCGCGGACGGCGCCGCTTCGGCCATCTCGCCCCCGATCGCGCCGCGGACGTCGACGATGACGCCCCGCGCCTGTTTCGAGCGGGCCTGCTCGATCGCCTGCCGGAGACCGGCGGCCGTGTCCTTGCGGAACGCAGGAACCCTGATGATGGCGATGTCCCCGTCGAAACGCGTCGAGACAGAGCCGGGCTCAAAGCGGGCGCGAGGAATCTTCAAGGTCACCCGTCTCTCGTCTCCGCCGCGAAAGACGAGGACCTCGACGCGCGTCCCTTCCGGGCCTTCGAGCGCGGCCTTCACCTTCCACAGGGAAGAGTTGCGAACCGGCTTGCCGTCGACGGTGTCGATCAGATCTCCGGGCTTGACGCCCGCCTTCTCCGCGGGCGAGCCCGGGAGCGGCGCGATCACATACGGGAATCCGCCGCGGCGGGCGACGACGATACCCGGGCCAACCGCACCGGACGCCTGCTGCGCGCGGTAAGCCGCGCGCTCCGACGCCGGAACGTAGTAGGAGAACGGGTCGAGGGCGTCGGACATCCCGTCGTAGGCGCCGTCCAGAAGAGTTTTCGCGTCGGTCGTCTCGACATAGTTCGAACGGGTCAACGAAAAGATGTCGGAAAAAATAGACAGCGACCTGGTGGCGGAATCCCTGCCCGCCCCCGGCGGGGCCGTCACGGCCCGAAGTGACAGCAGGGCCGCGAGCGAGCCGATGACGAAGAGAAAGCGGGAGCGGTTGGACCTCATAGGAAGATGGTAACAGAGGGGTCTCGACAAAGGATTCCCGCCCCGATGAGGGTGCGGGCCCTTCCGCGAGACCGGCCCTCGCGGCGGGACGAGGAACGGTTTCACACCAACCCTCCCAATTTTTTTTATCACTCGCGGTGGCACATTCGCAGCGCCTGCCTGCGGGCCCCCTCACCCCAACCCTCTCCCCGAGCGCGGGGCGAGGG
>JBDUBI010000150.1:0-6847 GCA_040004225.1 Acidobacteriota bacterium | reverse complement strand
AGCCTCCCGCTGCGGGAGCCGCAGCGAACGAAGGGAGCAGGCGAGCGGTCGAGCCAACAGGCGAGCCGCTCGCCGGTGCCTTCGCCGCGCACGGCGAAGGCAGCTCCCGCAGTGAGCGGAGGCGACGGTTGGCGACGGCTTAGTCTTCCTCCGCCTCGACCGGTTCGGGGATCGCGGCGATTTTGTCGAGTTGCGCGAGGTGATTCAGGTCGTGGCCCGCGTGCATGCGCAGGAGCGTGTCGACGGATTCCTCGCCTCTCTCGGGGTGCAGACCCACGCGGGCCAGATCCTCGGCCTCGAGCGTCCGGAAATACGAGAGATTCCAGGCGCGCATCGCGACGAGCCCGCGCACAGCGGCGCGGGAGGCGAGGCGCCGGTACGGCTTTGCCCAGAGGTCCTGATCGAACACCTGGATGACGTGTCCGGGTGGCGAAGTCACGATCTGGCGCACGCGGAAACCGATCGCCTGCTCGACGTCCGCCAGGTGGGCGAGCACTTCGCGGGCGGTCCACTTGCCGGGCGCCCACGACTGGGACACGCGCCAGTCCCCGAGTTGCGCGTGAAGATCGACGGCACGGCGCGGCGTCGCTTCGAGCACCTGGAACGGATCGCTGTCGCCGAGGAGGGAGAGAAGACGGTCTCGATATTCACTCACGAGGCGCGACGATAGCAGGAGACGCGCCGGGTCCCTCCTTCGCGGGATGTGCGATCCTTTTGGAAAATGTCACGAGAGGGCTCCCGTCCGTGGAGATGGATCGCGGCGGCGTTGATCGTCGGCGTCCTCGTCGCCGCGGTGCGGCTCCTCCCCGCGCGAGAGTGGATGGACGCATTCCAGAAATGGATCGGTGCGCTGGGCCCCTTCGGATGGCTCGTTTTCGGAGGCGTGTACGTCGGCGTTGCGCTTCTCCTCGGTCCGGTGTGGCTTCTGACCCTCGCGGCCGGACTGACGTGGGGGCTGACCGGGGCTCTTCCGCTGGTGTCCGCCGCGTCGACGATCGCGGCCGCGGTCGCCTTCCTTCTCGCGCGCCATCTCGCGCGGGCGCGCGTGGAGGCTTTCGCGCGCCGCAACCCGACGTTCGCCGCCGTCGACCGCGCGGTCGAGCGAAAAGGGTGGCGCATCGTCTTTCTGCTCCGGCTTTCGCCCCTCGTGCCGTACGGGCCTTCCAACTATCTTTACGGGGTGACCGGGATCCGTTTCTGGCCGTACGTCCTCGCGAGCTGGATCGGGATGCTTCCGGTGACGGTGCTCTACCTGTCGATCGGAGCCGCGGGCCGGGCGGCGATCGGAGGCCCCGCGGGCCGCTCCCCGTGGGAGTGGGCCGCTCTCGCCGCGGGGCTCGCCGCAACCGCGGGCGTCACCGTGTGGGTGGCGCGGGCCGCGAAGGCCGAGCTCCAGAAGAGCCGCGTCGTCGAGGCGCCGGGGGCCGCGTCGTGAAGAGGGCCGCGCCCGCGCTCCGCGGGGCGATTCTCCTCGCGCTCCTCGCGGGAGCGCTCCCCCTCGCGGCGTGCCGCAGGGGATCCTCCGCCGTTTCGATCGAGGTGCCGGCCGGCATCGACCACTCCGAGTGGACGCGGCTCCTCAAGCTGTACGTGGACGACCGGGGGCTCGTCGACTACGCGCGCTGGAACGCGTCGGAGCCGGACCGCGCCGCATTGCGGAGTTACCTTTCGCGCTTCGGCGCCGCAGCGACTCCCCCGGCGCGGAAGGCGGACAAGGGCGCGGCCCTGCTGAATGCGTACAACGCGTTCACGATCGCGTGGATCCTGGAGAACTCTCCGCTGGAAAGCATCCAGGACGCACGCGGGTCCTTCACGGCGGCGCGGCATCGCATCGGAGGGCGCGAGGCGTCGCTCGACGACCTTCAGGGAACCCTTCGGAAAGAATTCGGGTTCCTGGTGCACTCCGCGCTCGTCTGCGCCGCGCGGGGATCTCCCCCGCTCGCTCGAGAGGCTTACCGCGCGGACCGCTTCGTCTCGCAGACCTCGTACGCCATGCTGCGCTGGCTCGCGCGAGACGACTTGAACCACTTCGACCCGGCGGAGAGGAAAGCCGAGATCTCTCCGATCTTCCGCTGGCATGCGGAGGATTTCGAAAAGGAGAAGGGCGGGCTGCGGGGCGTGCTCTCGATCTACTCGCCGGACGCGTTCCGGTCGCTGGTCACCGAGGAGACGTGCCGGATCCGGTACAAGGCGTTTGACTGGGGCTTGAACGACCAGGGGCCGCGGGGCCGCGGTTACCGGCGGGGTTTCTGGTACCGGCTGAAGGAGCGGTTCTAAAAGGGAAGGAGCGCACCACACCGCGCGGATCCGTCTTCGGGCGCGCGAGTCCCACGCGCGCCGAACACGCTCAGAAGAAGCGGTGTGAGACGGAAGCGGCGTCTGCCAACCCGCCCCCGTCTAAGAAGCGCGCCCGTTCGTCCGGGCCCGCTTCGCGGCTTCGAGAGTCGCCAGGGCCGCGGCGTCCCGTTGCAAAACGTTGGTTCCGTACCCCTTGCGGGTGATGAAGTCGAAATCCACCTGGTGGTAGGGAATGCTCGCCGGCAGCAGCTCGCGCCGGTAGTGCCACGTTTCGCGCCAGTTGGCCGCGGAGTCGAGAATCCGGGTGCCGGGCCCCGTCATGCGATCCGCGATGACGGCCTGGTTGCCGGAGGTCGTGCGGTTGGTGCCGGAGTTCGAGGCCGCGAGGGCGCTCGTCACGTCGTTGCGGCTGGAAGTCGACATCCCGGCAGCGTCGGAGCTGTCCTCTCCCGTTCGGATCGGCTTGCGGCCGACCCACGTCGGCGGCCCGATCAGCACGAACACCATTCCCCGATCCGTCAGGCTTCCGCGGACCTCGTTCTGCGCGAAGTTGGCGTCGGCATACGCGACCCGCCTCTCGAACTCGTGGCGGAATTCGTTGCCCGGAGTTTCGGGGCGAGCGTCCCGCGCCGCCCAGAATTTCGTCACGAATTCGGAGCGCGAGACCGGGTCGGAGAGACGCGACCACTCGGACTTCTCTTCTCCCGTCATCAGCAGGCGAACGGGGCCATCCGCCCACTTTTCGTTGAGGTTCTCGGGCGGCCCCGGAGTCGTTTCGCGGAACTTTGCGTACGAGCTCGCGAGGGACGCCGTTTCGGCGGGCGCCGGCTTCGCGCCCGACGCCATCGTCTTGCGCGCGTCCTCGAACGCCGCGACCGCCTTCTTCGGATACATCGCCGCGTCTATGGACGCATTCGGCGTGAAAGACAGATACGTCTGGAATTCGGCGCGCGCTTCGTCGGGCTTGCCGAGCGACGCGTGGCAGACGCCTCGCAGAAACGCGATCGCGCCCACGGCCATCTTGCGCTCGTTCTCGTGCCCCTCCTTCGAGGTCTCCGCATCGAGAGCGTCGAGAGTGGTCAGCGCATCCGAGTAAGAAGCGACCTTCACCTGCTGCTTCGCCTTCTGAAACAGTTCGCCGACGGTCTGCCCGGAAACCCCGCCGGCGGCGAGCACGGAAACCAGCGCCGCGAGAACGAGCTTCTTCATGAGGACCTCCCGGAAAATGTTCGTGCCAATACTAGCCCCGGAGGGCGCATCCTTGGGTGCAAACGACCACCCCACCCCTCTCACCCAGCCCTCTCCCCGACGCGAGAGGTGATCCGGCACACTGACGAAAACGCACCAACCCCCTGCGGGCCCCTCACCCCAGCCCTCTCCCCGAGCCCGGGGCGAGGGGGCGGAGCTGCGCCTCGGCGACGATGGTCGCTGAGCTCGCCCCGAGAGGAGTCTCCCCCGACCAGAGGGAGGGAGGAGCCTTTCGGGGGCGGGAGCGGAGCGAACGCAGTGAGCGGATGCGACGGATTAGGATCCCCGGCATGGAACCGCGCCTGGTTACCGGCGGCGAGGGCCCGGCTGCCGCCGCGCTCGCGGACGAGCTGACGCGGCGCGTCCGGGGAGAGGTCCGGTTCGATTCCGGGACGCGCGCCCTCTACGCGACCGACGCTTCCAACTACCGGCAGGTGCCGATTGGGGTCGTGGTCCCGCAGGATCGCGAGGACGTCCTGGAGGCGCTGGCCGTCTGCCGGGATCATGGCGCGCCAATTCTTCCCCGGGGGGCCGGAACGAGCCTCGCGGGGCAGTGCTGCAACGTCGCCGTGGTCCTCGACTGCTCGAAGCACTTGAATCGCGTGCTGGAAATCGACCCTCAGCGCCGGCTCGCGCGCGTCGAGCCCGGGGTCATCCTGGACGACCTGCGGCGTGATGCCGAGAAACACGGGCTCACGTTCGGCCCCGACCCTGCGACGCACCGGTCCTGCACGCTCGGCGGGATGATCGGCAACAACTCCTGCGGCGTCCATTCCGTCATGGCCGGGAAGACGGACGACAACGTCGAGGCGCTCGAGGTCGTGACGTCGGACGGGTTGCTGCTGACGGCCGGGAAGACGAGCGATCGCGACCGCCGGGAGATCGCCTCCGCGGGCGGCCGCCGCGCGGACATCTACGCCCGGCTCGCGGCTCTGCGCGACCGCCATGCGGCCGCGATCCGCGCCCGGTTCCCCGACATTCCGCGGCGCGTCTCCGGGTACAACCTGCCCGCGCTTCTCCCGGAAAACGGGTTCGACGTCGGACGTTCGCTCGTCGGCTCCGAGGGCACGTGCGCCTTTCTCCTGGAAGCCACGGTCCGGCTGATCTGGAGCCCGCCGGCGCGCTGCCTCGTCGTGCTCGGATTCGACGACGTGTACGCGGCGGCGGACCGCGTCCCCGAGATCCTGGAGCACCGGCCGATCGGGTTCGAAGGCTTCGATGACGGTCTGGTCGCCGCGGAGCGCAAGGCCAATCTCTTCCCCGACGCCCTCGACCGGCTGCCCCCCGGACGCGGGTGGCTCTTAGTCGAGTTCGGGGCGGAAGAGATGAAAAGCTCTCTCGAAGAGGCCCGCCGTCTGATCGAGCGGATGGGCTCCGGCCAACGCGGCGTCAGCTCGCGCCTCGTCGAAGACGCGGAGGAGCAGCGCCGCATGTGGCGGGTGCGCGAGTCCGGCCTGGGCGCCACGTCCCATGCTCCCGGCGAGCCGCTGACCTGGGAGGGCTGGGAAGACTCCGCCGTCCACCCCGGAAAGCTCGGCGCCTACCTGCGGGACCTGCGCGCTCTGCTGACGCGCCATGGGTACGGCGGCCACTTTTACGGCCATTTCGGCCAGGCGTGCGTGCACACGCGCACGGATTTCGATCTCGAGTCCGCCGCGGGAATCCGGAAGTACCGCGCGTTCGTTTCCGAGGCGGCGGACCTCGTCGTTTCGTACGGAGGGTCCATCTCCGGAGAGCATGGCGACGGGCAGGCGCGGGCGGAGCTGCTTCCGAAGATGTACGGCGACGATCTCGTCGGCGCGTTTGCCGAATTCAAGTCGATCTGGGACCCGGAAGGGCGGATGAACCCCGGAAAGCTGGGCGATCCGCGGCCGCTCGACTCGGACCTGCGGCTGGGAGTCGGGTATGCCCCGATGCGGCCGGCCACGGCGTTCTCGTACCCGGAAGATGGCGGCGATTTTTCCCGCGCCACGCTGCGATGCGTGGGCGTGGGCCTGTGCCTGCGGCCCTCGGGCGGCACGATGTGCCCGAGCTACCGCGCGACGAAGGAAGAGAAGCACTCGACGCGGGGGCGCGCGAGGCTCCTGTTCGAGATGCTCCGCGGCGAAACGATCCGCGGCGGATGGCGTGACGAGAACGTCCGCGAAGCCCTCGACCTCTGCCTCTCCTGCAAGGGATGCCGGGGGGATTGCCCCGCCGAAGTCGACATGGCGACGTACAAGGCGGAGTTTCTTCACCATTACTACGAGGGCCGCCTTCGCCCCCGCTCCGCGTACGCGCTCAACCTCGTCCACCGGTGGGCGCCCATGGGCGGAGCCGTACCGGGGCTCGCGAACTTCCTGACGCAGGCGCCCTTCCTCTCCTCGCTCGCGAAGCGCGCGGCGGGGATCGCACAGGAGAGGAGCATTCCGCGATTCGCCCGGGAGTCGTTCCGCTCGAGTTTCCGGCGGCGCCCGTCTCCGGCGGGGTCCCGCGGCCCCGTCGTGCTGTGGCCCGACACGTTCAACGACTTCTTCCATCCGAAGATCGCCCGGGCGGCGGCCGACGTCCTGGCGGCGGCGGGTTTCGAAGTCCGGCTCCCCTCCCGGCGCGCCTGTTGCGGGCGTCCGCTCTACGACCAGGGGATGCTCGGGCTCGCGCGTGAGCTCGCGGAAGACGTGCTCGAGGTCCTGAGGCCGGAAATCCGAAGCGACGTCCCCGTTGTCGTCCTGGAACCCTCCTGCGCGTCCGTCTTTCAGGACGAGATTCCGAACCTCTTCCCGGACGACCCCGACGCGAAGCGGCTTTCCGCCCGGACCGTTCTCTTTGCCGAGTTTCTAGAGAGAAGAGTGCCGGGCTGGACTCCCGGGCGGCTCTCCGGACCCGCCGTCCTCCAGGGCCACTGCCACCAGGCCGCTCTTTCCTCCCTGGATCCCGAGGCGGCGCTCCTGTCGAGGCTCGGGCTCGACGTCCGGATCCTGGACGCGGGCTGCTGCGGGATGGCGGGGGCATTCGGGTTCGAGGAGAACCACTACGACGTCTCCGTGGCGATCGCGCGGGACGCCCTCCTGCCGGCCCTGGCCGCTGCGCCGGACGCCCTGGTGGTCGCGGATGGATTCAGCTGCCGGGAGCAGGTCGCCCAGCTCGCGAACCGGCCCGCTTTTCATGTGGCCGAGGTCGTGCATCGGGCGCTCCGGCGGTAAGGCAGACGCTTTCTCGACACGCTCGCCCCGGCGAGTCAGCGTGAACTAGGATAGCGGCGTTTCCTTTCGAGGCGGAGGACCGGCGGGCCTTCATGCAGATTTTTCACCGCAGCACGAAC
>JBDUBI010000035.1:0-6855 GCA_040004225.1 Acidobacteriota bacterium | reverse complement strand
CGGCCGCGCAGACGCCGCGCCGCCTCGGACCGCATCCGCTGCATCGCGTCGGTCTCCTGGTCGGAGTAGCGCTCTTCCTTCCACGGGTCGGCGTGGAGATGGTAACCGTTCTCCTCCCAGAATCCCGGCGCGTTGACCGCGAGAAACTCGAGAGCCGTGATCCACTTTGCGCTCTTCCAGAGGTAGAGCTTCGGCACCAGCAACCGGCAGGGGCCGCCGTGCTCGGAGGTCAGATCCGCTCCGTTGTGCCGCAGCGCCAGCAGAACGTCCTCGTCCTGGAGGTCGGCGAGGGGAATGTTGGTCGTGTACCCCTCTGCCGTGTGAGCCATCACGGCCGCGGCTTCGGGCCTGGGGTTGACGAGGCGGAGAATCTCTTTCACCGGAACTCCTTCCCAGAGGTTGTCGAACCGGCTCCAGTGCGTGACGCAGTGAATGTCGGCCGTGACTTCGATGCGGGGAAGGGCCCGAAACTCCGCCCAGGTCCACGAGAGCTCCTTCTCGACCAGGCCAGAGCAGCGGAGGGTCCAGCTCTCGAGGTCGACGAGCGGCGCCTCACCGTATGTGAGCACAGGCCATTTTTCGGTGAGCACCTGGCCTGGAGGAAGGCGAGGGCGCGTTCCATCTTTCGGCCGGCTCGCGACATTCCGGGGGGAAATTCTCATGAGGGCCGGAGCTTACCCCGCCACTCTCGTATCCAGCGGCGCGCCGCTACTCCTCGCTTCGAACCCGTCCGCGCCCTGCCTTCACGTCTGACCGCTGCACCTTGGAGACCAGGCGTCTCTCTCGCGCAGCTTTTGTCGGCCGCGTCTTCCTCCGATTCTTCGGCCGCACGGCGGCTCGTCTGAGAAGGTCCATCAGCCGCTCCCGGGCCTCGGCGCGATTCTGCGCCTGCGTGCGATGCGCGCGGCTGTCAATCGTCAGTACGCCATCGGCCGTCATTTTCTTTCCCGCGAGGGCGGCCAGCCGGGACTTCATGTCTCCCGGAAGGTTCGAGCGGGCGACGTCGAATCGCAGCTCCACCGCGGTCGCCACCTTGTTGACGTTCTGACCGCCGGGACCGGAAGCGCGCACGAACCGCTCGCTCAATTCTGTTTCAGGGATCTGGATTTCCGGCGTGACGTCCAGCATGCGTCAGACCCAGCGGAAGCGCCGGACGGCCAGCACGAACGACAGCGCCGCCCAGACCCCGAGGATCGCCAGCCCGGCCGCATGACCTGCGAGTCCCGAGCCGTCGTTGAAAACGGAGCGCAGCATCCTCAGATAAGGCGACAGCGGCAGGACCAGGACGGAGGTCTGGATCCACTGCGGGGCGCTGTCCAGCCGGAAGTAGACGCCCGAGAGCAGCATCATCGGGAAGAACGCCAGGTTGGAAATCGCGCCGTACGTCTCGACGGTCGAGGCGAAGCTCGAGAGGGCAAAGCCCATCGCGAGGAAGGTCGCCGTTCCGAACACGACGAGCGCCGCGAGGAGCGCGTAAGAGCCCTGGTTGACGATCCCGAATCCGAGCCAGGCGGCGAGCAGGAGCAGGGTGGTCTGAAGAATGACAACGGTGACGCGCTGCAGGATCTGACCGAGAAGAAAGACCCACTTCGGAAGCGGCGTCACCGCGAGGCGCCGAAACTTGCCTTTCTCGCGGTACGAGACCGTGACCATGCCGACCGCGAACAGGCCCATGCTGAGCAGGTTCAACCCGATCAGCCCCGGAACCAGAAAGGCCGCGTAGCTCGAGGAGCGCGCGTGGCCGGGACTCTCCACCACGACCGGAATGCGCTCGGGCTCGGGCGCGCCGCTCAAGCGCGCCTGAGCGATCAGAAACGCCTGGCTCGCGGCCTGTGCCGCCACCTGCCCCTGCGCGATCAGGTAGCTGTTGAGTCGCAGGCGATATCCCCCGCCGGCGCTCTCGAGCTGCGCCATCGTCTCGCCTTTCGCCCATCGTTGCTCCGCCTCCTTCTCCGGAAGCGTGACGACGTTCAGGTGAGCCTCCTGGAGCGCCTTCACGAACGCCGCATCCCGAGGCGATGCCTGCGCCGGCGCGACGCGGACGAGCTTCAAGGCCGGCGGCCCTCCGGAGCGGAAAATCACGCCGAATCCGAACAGCATCAGGAGCGGAAACAGAAACGTCCAGAACACGGCGCTGCGGTCACGCACGTACAGTCGCCACTCGCTCCGGAACTGCCGCCACAGAAGGTCGAGAGGATTCGGCAAGCGGGCGTCGGCGCGCTGCGTCATTCGCGCAGGCTCCGGCCCGTCAGGTGCAGGAAGACATCTTCGAGCGTCGCGCGGCGAACGTGCACCTGGTTGTACTCGAGCCGCTCGCTTTCGATCGTCGTGAAGACGCGAGGAAGGAGCGACTTCGGATCGGGGGTCGGGATCTCCCAGATATCGCCTCGTCTCTCGACGGGCGCGTCGAGTCGAGCCGCGAACGCGGAGGGATCCGGCGCCGCGCCCTCGAACGTGAGCTCGACGACGCTCGGAATTCCGAGGCTCGCGATGAGCTCCGCGGGCGTGCCCGACCGCAGGATCTTCCCGTGGTCGAGTATCGCGAGCCGGTCGCAGAGCGCCTCCGCCTCGTCCATGTAGTGCGTCGTCAGCATCGTGGTGCGGCCCTCGGCCTTCATCTGGCGGACCACTTCCCAGAGCGAACGCCGGCCCTGAGGATCGAGGCCCGCCGTCGGTTCATCCAGGAACACCACCTCGGGATCATTGACGAGCGCCAGAGCGAGAGCGAGCCGCTGCGCCTGGCCGCCGGAAAGGGTCACGTGGTACGAGTCCGCCTTGTCCTCGAGCTGCACCAGCTCCAGAAGCTCCTCCGTGGGACGCCGCTTCGGGTAGTAGCCGCCGAAGAGATCGAGCGCCTCGCGCGGGGTGATCTTGTTGTAGAGGCTCGTCGCCTGCAGCTGGACCCCGATGCGAGCGCGGATCTGCTGGGAATGCTGCCTCCAGTTGAGGCCCGAGATCGTGATCTCCCCGCCGTCCGGCGTGGTCAGACCCTCGATCATCTCGAGCGTGGTGGTCTTGCCGGCGCCGTTCGGGCCGAGCAGGCCGAAAACTTCTCCCGAGCGGACTTCGAGGTCGACGCCGGCGACCGCGACGACCTTCGGAAACTGCTTGCGCAGCGCGCGGACGACGATCTGGGGGACCATGGAGAGAGATTACCCGACCCCGGAAAGTCGCAGGCCACACTCGAACCCGAACCGCCGCCGGTCCTTTTGACCGCCTGCCGCCGGCCCGGTCTACACTCTCGCCTTTCACAGTTCTTTCTCACCGCATGCGCCTGCGGCGGTCGCGGTTCGCCGACGGCAGGAGTTCATCCTTTCCAAGCGAGGGAACAATGTTGAATCGAGTCTCGCGGTGGCTTGCACTTTCTCTGACAGTCGCGTTCGCCGTGGTGACTCCGCGGCCGGCGTCCGCCGCGTCGCCGAATCTCGTCGTCAGCCAGGTCTACGGCGGAGGGGGCAACTCCGGCGCCCTCTTCAAGAACGATTTCATCGAAGTCTTCAACCGCGGCGCGTCGCCGGTCAGCCTCGCCGGCTGGTCCGTTCAGTACGCCTCGAGCACGGGGACTTCCTGGCAGGTGACCCTCCTTTCAGGCTCGATCGCGCCCGGGCAGTACTACCTGGTCCAGGAGTCCGCGGGGGCGGGGGGAACGACGAACCTTCCGACACCGGATGCAATCGGCTCGATCGCGATGTCCGCGACAGCCGGAAAGGTCGTTCTGGTCAACGGCACCACCGCCCTGTCCGGCATATGCCCTTCCGTGTCCGTCGTGGACGCCGTCGGCTATGACGGTGCGAACTGCTTCGAGGGCGCGGCCGCCGCGCCCGCGCTGACCAACACGACCGCCGCCCTGCGGGCATCAAACGGCTGCGCCGACACGGACAACAACTCTGTCGACTTTGCGAGCGGTGCCCCGGCACCGCGTAACGCGGCATCGCCACTGAACCCCTGCAGCGCGCCTACCAGCCCGGGGGGCGCGGGCGCATCCGTTCCGTCGAGCGCGGAGCCCGGAGATGCCGTGCGTCTGACGGTCGCCGTCACACCCGGGAGCAACCCGACCAGCACCGGGATGTCGGTCTCGGGCGACCTTTCCCCCATCGGAGGCTCCTCGACGCAGCCCTTTTTCGACGACGGCACCCACGGGGACAGCACGGCGGGAGACTCGGTGTTTTCGTACCAGGTCACCGTGGCCGGCGGAACCGCTCCGGGCCCGCGGAGCCTTCCCTTCACCGTCACGGACGCCCAGCTTCGGACAGGATCCGGATTCATCGCGCTCACGGTCGCTTCCCCGACGCCGAGTCTGGCGATCCATGACATCCAGGGGGCGGGCGCCGCGTCCCCGTACACGGGCCAGTCGATCAAGACGACGCTGTCGGTCGTGACCGCACTGAGGAGCAATGGATTCTTCATCCAGGTTCCCGACGGACAGGAGGACGGCGACCCGAACACGTCGGAAGGCGTTTTCGTGTTCACGTCGAGCGCCCCCGCTGTTGCCGTTGGAGACGCGGTTTTCGTGAGAGGCGTCGTCTCCGAGTTCATTCCGAAGTCCGACCCGAGCAGCCCGCCTACGACGGAGATCGTCTCACCGGCCATCACCGTCTCGTCCTCCGGAAACCCGCTCCCTCTCCCGGTCACACTGACAGCCGCCGACACGTCCCCCTCCGGTCCGATTGATCAGCTCGAGAAGTACGAAGGCATGCGCGTCCACGTCGATTCGCTCACGGTGATCGCCCCGACCTCGGGCACCGTCAACGAGCCAACCGCAATTTCCTCGTCGAACGGCGTCTTCTATGGCGTCATCACGGGCCTGCCGCGGCCGTTCCGGGAGCCGGGGATCGAAGTCCCCGATCCCCTTCCCCCCGGCTCTCCGTGCTGCGTTCCCCGATTCGACGCGAACCCCGAGCGCCTGCGCGTCGACAGCGACGCCCAGCCGGGGTCCTCCGGCCTCGATGTGACGACGGGCGCCCTCGTGACGAACCTGACCGGTCCGCTCGACTACTCCTTCCGCACGTACACGATCCTCCCGGATCCGGCGACTCCTCCGGGTGTCAGCGGTCTTCACGCCGCAATCCCGGTCCCGCTTCCCGCGGCGAAGGAATTCACGGTCGGTTCCTTCAACCTGGAACGCTTCTTCGACACGGTGAACGATCCCGGTGTGAGCGACGTGGCCTTGACCGCCGAGGCGTTCGCTCGCCGGCTCAACAAGGCGTCGCTCGCGATTCGCGAGGTCATGCGCTCCCCCGACATCCTCGGCGTCGAGGAGATGGAAAACCTCACGACACTGCAGGCCCTCGCGGCAAAGGTCAACTCGGATGCCGTCGCCGGAGGCGGGCCGGACCCCGCGTACCAGGCTTATCTCGAGGAAGGCAATGACGTCGGCGGAATCGACTCGGGCTTCCTGGTCAAGAGCTCGCGCGTCACGGTGATCGAAGTCAGCCAGTTCGGGAAGGACGCCACGTACATTCCGCCAGGCGGATCGACGGCGCTCTTGAATGACAGGCCTCCTCTTCTTCTGCGCGCCACCGTGGCGCCCGCCGCCGGCCCGGGTTTCCCGATCACGGTCATCGTCAATCACCTGCGGTCTCTTTCGGGCGTGGACGACCCGATCGACGGGAGCCGCGTCCGAGCGAAACGCCGCGCGCAGGCGGAGTATCTCGCCGGCCTCGTGCAGTCCCGGCAGGCAGCGAACCCGGAAGAGCACATCGTCGTGGTGGGCGACTTCAACGCCTTTCCCTTCAGCGACGGCTACGTCGACGTCCTCGGAACGATCGAGGGAAAGCCCACGCCCTCCGACCAGGTCGTCCTCGCCTCCGCGGACCTCGTCAATCCCGACCTGACCGACCTCGTCGAGACGCTGCCGGCCGCGGAGCAATACTCGTTTTCTTTCGACGGCAACGCGCAGGTCCTCGACCACATCCTCATCACTCGGAACCTGCTGAGTCTTGAAAGCCGGTTCGCCTACGCGCGAAACGACGCGGACTTTCCGGAGTCGTACCGGAACGATCCGAACCGGCCGGAGAGAGTCTCCGATCACGACATGCCGGTCGCCTATTTCGCTTTCCCCGAGGCGGACCTCTCAGTTGCCGCCGTCGCCTCGCCCCTGCCGGCGGTCTCGGGAACGACGGTGACGCTCACCCTCACGGTCTCGAATGCGGGTCCCGGCGCCGCGACCGGAGTCACGTTGACGGACCAGATTCCCTCCGGTCTCTCCCTCGTTTCCTGCACCGCAACGGGGGGTGGCGTCTGCGGAGGGACTGCCACCTCTCCCGTGGTGACCTTTTCTTCGCTCGCCCCCTGGCAGTCGGCCGTCGTGACGCTCACGGCGACACTCGGCTGCGATCTCGCGGACGGCGCGGCGCTTTCCAATACGGCGACCGTCGCCGGCGGACCATTCGACCCCGTCCCGGACAACAACACGGCCACGACGTCGATCACCGTCTCGAACCCGGCGCCCGTCATTTCCGGGGCAGGCGTGGATCGCCCGGTCCTCTCTCCACCCAACCACAAGATGGTTCCTGTCACGGTCCGGTACGCGACGGAGGACAACTGCGGCAGCCCGGTCCTCTGCGGCCTGTCCGTCACGAGCAACGAACCGGAAAACGGACAGGGAGATGGCAACACGGCGGCAGACTGGCAGGTCATCGACTCCCACCACGTCCGGCTTCGGGCGGAGCGCTCCGGAGCGGGTGCGGGACGGATCTACACGATCGCCATCCGATGCGCGGATCCGGCGGGCGGCGTAGCGACGTCGAACGTTCAGGTCACCGTTCCCCACTGATGGGAGCGTCCGGGGCGGATCGTCGCCCCGGACGCGTTCCTGGCGACGGATTCCCCCTCACCCCAACCCTCTCCCCGAGC
>JBDUBI010000034.1:0-6871 GCA_040004225.1 Acidobacteriota bacterium | reverse complement strand
CGCACCTATTCCTCGGGAATGGCGGTGCGCCTCGGATTCTCGATCGCCGCGCACAGCGACCCGGACGTGCTGCTCGTCGACGAGGTCCTCGCGGTCGGGGACGAGGCGTTCTCCCACCGGTCCCTCGAGAAGTTCTCGGAGTTCGAAAAAGCGGGCAAGACCATCCTCCTCGTTTCTCACGACCTGTCTCTCGTCGCGGCGCGCTGCGGCCGCGCGATCTGGCTCGACGGCGGGCGGCTCGTGGCCGACGGCCCCGCGGCGGAGACGGTCGCGCGATACCGTGAGAGCGTTGCCGAGCGCGAAGGGGAGAAGCGTCTCGCGCCGGGCCCGGACGCTCCCGCCGGCTCCATCGGTTCCGGGCGCGCGCGCATCGTGGACGTCCGGGTGCTCGATGGACGCAATCGGCCGACGGGGCGGCTCCGGTCCGGAGAGCCGGCCGCGATCGAGATGGACGCGCGATCGGATCCCGCTCTGCGCGACTTCGTCTTCGGCTTCGCCATCTCGACGGTCTCGGGCCAGGCGGTGTTCGGATCGAACACGGCTCTCGACGGCCTCGAGGGAGAAACGTTCTCGGGAGAGGCGCGCGTCCGTCTCGACATCCCTGTCCTCGCGCTCGCGCCGGGGGTGTACTCGCTCGACGCCGCGGTGCACGCGGCGGACGGCGCCCCGTACGACTACCGGCGCGACGTCCTTCGCTTCGAGGTGACGTCGGAGACGGCGGTCGGAGGCGTCTGGAGCCCGAGCCGGCGGTGGCGCACCGAGGGCGGCATCCGGTGGAGGGCATGAAGGCCGAAAAGCCGCTCGAAAGCCCGTCGAAGCTCCGCACATTTCTGCGGCGGCGGTTCACCCGGGAGGGCACGCTCGGCCTCTACCTGACCTTGGGGTTTCTCGCCTCCGCGGTTCTCGTGCTCCTCCTGTCGCTCATGCTGGATGAGGTCACGGAGCTTCCCGGCCCCCTCGGCATCGACCGGACGGCGACGATGTCCGTGCGGCACCTGCAGACCCCCGCCCGCACGCGGTTCCTCCGCGGCGTCACGGACCTCGGGGATTACCGGTTCCTGGTTCCCTCCATGCTGGTCGCGTCGGCCCTGCTCGCGTTCAACGGGCGGCGCGTTTCCGCGCTCCTCTTCCTCGGCGCCGTCCTCGGCGGGTGGGCGCTCGAATCGATCATGAAGATCGCCTTTCACCGGCATCGCCCGGACCTCTGGCCCGCTCTCGTGACGGAGAAGACGTTCAGTTTTCCGAGTGGCCACGCCACCATGTGCACCCTCTTCTTCGGGGGCGTCGCCGCTCTCGTCTTCCACGTGACTCAAAGGCGGGCCTACCGGATCGCTGCCATTTTTATTGCCATCCCTCTCATCCTGGCGGTCGATTTCTCCCGCGTCTACCTCGGTGCCCACTGGCTGACCGATGTTGTCGCCGGAACGCTGCTCGGTCTGTTCTGGGTGGTGCTCTGCGCGACGGGAACGGAGTACTTCGCGAGACGCTCGCTCCGAACGGCCCCGCCGCCGCGCTCCGGGGCGCGGCACGGTCGCGGCTAGAATCGCGCGTCATGCGCCAGGATTTCCTGCCGTTCGCCCGTCCCTCGATCGGGGACGAAGAGATCGCCGAGCTCATCGACACCCTGAAGTCCGGATGGATCACGACGGGCCCGAAGGTGGAGCGGTTCACGGCGGAATTCGCGCAGTACGTCGGCGGCCGATTCGCGGTCCCCGTCTCGTCGGCGACCGGAGGGCTCCACGTCGCTCTCCTGGCGCTCGGCGTCGGACCGGGAGACGAAGTGATCACGACCCCCATGACCTTCGTCGCGACGCTCAACACGATCGTGCACTGCGGCGCGGTGCCGGTGCTGGTCGACATCGACCGGGCGACCCTGAACATCCGCGCGGAGGAGATCGACAAAAAGGTCACTCCCCGCACGAAGGCGATCCTGCCGGTGCATTACGTGGGACAGGCGGCGGACCTCGACCCCATCCTGGAGATCGCGAGCCGGCGAAGATTCGCGGTCCTCGAGGACGCGGCGCACGCGGTCGGATCCGAGTACCGCGGCAGGAAGATCGGCTCCTTCCCGACCACCTCGGTGTTCTCGTTCCATCCGAACAAGAACATGACTACGGGCGAGGGTGGGATGGTGGTCACGTCGGACGAGGCTGTCTTCGAAAAGGCATCGCTCCTGAAATTCCACGGGATGGACCGCGAAGCGTGGAAGAGGTTTGCAAAGGCCGGAAGCCCGCGGTACGACGTCGCGCTGCCCGGTTTCAAGTACAACATGATGGACATCCAGGCCGCGCTCGGGCTTCATCAGTTGAAGAGGCTCGAAGGGTTCCTGGCGGAACGCGAGCGTCTCGCCCGCCGTTACCAGGCAGCGCTGGCCGGGGTCGTCGGGCTCATCCTCCCGTCCCCGGTCCCTTACCCGGTCCGTCACGCCTGGCACCTCTACACGCCGCTCGTGGACGTCGACCGGCTGACGATTGACCGCGACCGGTTCATGGCGGAGCTCAAGGCGCGGAACATCGGGACCGGGCTTCATTACACGGCGGCCCACGAGTTTTCGTACTACGCCGGCCGCTTCGGCTGGAAGCCGGACGATTATCCCGAGGCGCACTTCGTTTCGGAACGGATCGTCTCGTTGCCGCTCTTCCCCGGCCTGACGGATGCCGATCAGGACGACGCCGTCGAGGCGATCCGGGACGTGCTGGAGACTTTCGCCGCCTGACGGCCCGAGCCGGCATCGGGTCAGCCCGGGCGACGGTGTCTTCGCGGGGCCGTTCTCAGGTTGCCGCGCGAACGCCGGGTCTCACGGCCGGCTCCGCCGCTGGCTTAAGATCGCACCGCCGCCATGAGAACCGCTCCGGGCCCTTTCCGCGACACGCCATGAAGGTCTCGATCGTCGTCCCCGTCTACAACGAGCAGGCCAACCTGGACGAGTTCTTCCGCCGAACGCTCTCGGTGATGGACGGGCTGGCCGGCCCCTATGAGGTCCTCCTCGTGGACGACGGCAGCCGCGATCGCTCTCTGGAGATCCTGAAAGTGTGGGCGGCGCGGCGCCCGGACGTCGTGCGGGTCCTGGAGCTCTCTCGAAACTTCGGGCAGCATCCGGCGATCCTGGCGGGGTTCCGCGACGTGACGGGAGACGTGATCGTTACGCTCGACGCGGACCTGCAGAATCCGCCGGAGGAGATTCCGAAGCTGCTCTCGAAGGTGGAAGAGGGCTACGACGTCGTCGGCGGCGTGCGCGTATCGCGGCAGGACTCGTTCCCGCGGCGCTTCGCCTCCCTCGTCGTCAACCGCGTGACCGTCGCGATCACACGCATGCGCCTGACCGATTTCGGCTGCATGCTGCGAGCGTATTCGCGCGACGTCGTCGACGAGATCAATCGGACCGAAGAAGCCGCCACGTTCATCCCCGCTCTGGGGCAGAGCTTCGCGCGCAACCCGACGGAGATCGAAGTCGCGCACGCCCCCCGGACCGGCGGCGAGTCCGCATACTCGCTCTACCGGCTCATTCGCCTCAATTTCGACCTGATGACCGGCTTCTCGTCGGTGCCGCTCCAGCTCTTCGGGATCCTCGGCACCTTCGTGGCGCTCGGCGGAATCGCGTTCGGCATCTTCCTGTTCGCGCGGCGGCTGATCGTCGGCGCCGAGGTCGAGGGCGTCTTCACCCTGTTCGCCATTCTCTTCACGCTGCTCGGGATCGCCATGGCCGGCCTCGGGATCGTCGGGGAGTACGTCGGCCGCATCTACGAACAGGTGCGGGGGCGTCCCCGGTTTTCGGTGCGCCGGGCGTGGGGTCTGCGGGGAGAGATCCCCTCCGGTGCGGGCCCGAGGCCGTCGGTTTCGGCCCCGGACGCGCCGCCGGCGGTCCGGCGTTGACCCGCCTCGCGGTTTTCGCTTACTCGGACACGGGGCACGCGTGCCTCAAGGCCCTCCTCGACGCGGGCCGCGACGTCGTCTTTGTGGCGACACACGCCGACAAGCCCGACGAGGCGCACTGGTTCCCGAGCGTCGCGGAGCTCGCCCGGTCGCGCGGCATCCAACCGGAGATCGTGGAAGATCCCCGCGCGCCGGGCCTCGTGGAACGTGTGCGCGCGGCCGCCCCGGATCTGTTGTTTTCCTTTTACTACCGCGGTCTTCTGCCGGACGCGCTGCTCCGGCTGCCGCCCCGGGGCGCGTTCAACATCCACGGCTCTCTCCTGCCGCGGTTCCGCGGGCGCGCGCCGGTGAACTGGGCCGTGCTGAAGGGCGAGACCGAGACCGGCGCCACTCTGCACGTCATGACTTCGCGGGCGGACGCGGGCGACATCGTGGACCAGCAGGCCGTTCCGATCGGGCCCGACGATACGGCTCTCGAGGTTCAGAGGCGGGTCACCGCCGCCGCAGTCGCCGTGCTGACGCGCCGCCTCGAGGAGCTCGAAACGGGCCGCGCGCCTCGTCTCCCGCAGGACGAGTCCCGGGCAACAAAATTTTCGAGGCGCACCGCCGCCGACGGGCGGATCGACTGGTCTCAGAGCGCCAGAGAGGTCCACGACCTGGTCCGGGCGGTGACACACCCCTGGCCGGGAGCATTCACCGATATCTTCGGGCGGAAGACGACACTCTGGAAAACGGCCGTGCCGAACCTCGGCGCGCACGACAACTTTCCCGGGCAGATCCGGATCGAAGCGGGCCGCCTGTACGTCGCGTGCGGCGACGACCGGTACGTGGAGATCCTCGCTGCGCAGCGGGAGGGAGAGGACGAGATGGAAGCGAGCCGGTTCATAGCGGAAGCGGTGGCGCCATGAGGGTCCTGATCCTGGGCGTCAACGGGTTCATCGGCAACGCGCTGACGGAGCGCATCCTCGGCACGACCGACTGGGAAGTCTCGGGGCTGGACATCGGGAGCGACAAGATCGCGCCCTTTCTCGGGCACTCCCGTTTCACGTACCTCGAGGGCGACATCGCGATCAACAAGGAGTGGATCGAATACCAGGTCAAGAAGTGCGACGTCGTCCTGCCGCTCGTGGCGATCGCGACGCCGGCGACCTATGTGAAGAACCCGATCGCGGTGTTCGAGCTCGATTTCGAAGAGAACCTGCGCATCGTCAAGCAGGCCGTCCGCTACAGGAAGAGGGTGGTTTTCCCGTCGACGTCCGAGGTGTACGGAATGTGCCCCGACCCGGAGTTCGACGAGGAGCGGTCGACGCTCGTGTACGGCCCGATCCATAAGCAGCGGTGGATCTACTCCTGCTCCAAGCAGCTTCTCGATCGCGTGATCTGGGCCTACGGGATGTCGGAGGGGCTCAAGTTCACGCTGTTCCGACCCTTCAACTGGATGGGGCCGCATTTAGACGACGTCGATTCGCCGAAGGAGGGCTCGAGCCGGGTGCTCACGCAGTTCCTGCACAACATCCTCTACGGCCAGCCGATCAAGCTCGTCGACGGAGGGACTCAGCGGCGGTCCTTCACCTACATCTCGGATGGGATCGACTGCCTGATGAAGATCCTCGAGAATCGAAACGGCGTGGCGGACGGGGGCATCTTCAACATCGGAAACCCCGCCAACGACCTCTCCGTCCGCCAGCTGGCGGAGGCGCTGGTTGCGGCCGTCGCGGCGCATCCGAACTTCGGCGAGAAGGCCCGGCAGACTCCCATCGTGGACGTCTCTTCGGGCGAGTATTACGGCGAGGGGTACCAGGACATCCTGACGCGCGTTCCCTCGGTGAAGCGGGCGAAGGACATCCTGGGATGGGAGCCGCGGGTCTTGATGGAGGAGGCGATCCGCAGGACCGTCGCCTTTTACCTCGACAAGCGCCCGGCGAGGAGTTGATCCGACCGCCCGTCGCCGGTTCTGCCCCCCCGCGCGTCGCGCTGAAGGTGGATTGCGACACTTTCGTCGGCACGCGGGACGGCATTCCCGCGCTCCTCGAAATTTTCGCGCGGCGCGGGATTCACGCCACTTTCTTTTTCACGCTCGGCCCCGATCGGTCGGGCGTCGCCGCCCGCCGCGTTTTCACCCGGAGCGGGTTCCTGCGGAAGATGTGGAAGAGCCGCGCGGCGTCCCTCTATGGGTTTCCCACGATGCTGTACGGAACGCTCCTGCCCGCGCCGCAGATCGGGGAGCGCTGCGCCCGGCAGATCCGGTCGGTCGCCGAGACGGGACACGAGACCGGCGTCCACGGCTGGGACCACGTCGGGTGGCACGACGGGCTCGACCGCTGGCCGGAGCAGAAGATCCGGCAGCACGTCGAGAAAGCGCACGCGGAGTACCGGCGCATCTTCGGAACAGCGGCGACTTCGAGTGCGGCACCAGGCTGGACCGCCAACGCGTCTTCGCTGTCGGTGGAGTCCGAACGCGGCCTCGTCTTCACTTCGAATTCGCGCGGCGGCTCCCCGTTCTTCCCGCGCGCCGGAGGTCGCGTCTTCGAGACGCTCGAGATCCCGTCGACTCTTCCGACGCTCGACGAGACCCTCGCCTGGGACGACCTCCCGACAGAGGACGCGCAGCGGGTTTTCTACCGCCGTGCTCCCCGCGGCACCGAGGTCCACACACTCCACACCGAAGTCGAAGGCCGGTCCCGCCGCGCCCTCTTCGAGCGGATCCTCGACGACTGGCAGGCGGACGGGGTCACGTTTCCCACGTTGCGCGACATCGCCCGGGAAGCACTGGCGAATCCGGAAAAAATCCCGGTGCGCGATCTGGTCCGCGCGACGCTGCCGGGCCGAGGCGGCACGGTCGCGACGGGGCAGACAGAGTAAAGCCCCGACTCGCCTCCGCCGAAAATGCCGCCGCGCCACGGTCAGAGGCGAGCCGGCGGGTTCCTCCCCGCAAGCCGTCCCGAACGCTCGAGCGCTGCAGATTTCAAGCGGGGGACTGCCCCTCACCCCAACCCTC
>JBDUBI010000205.1:0-6891 GCA_040004225.1 Acidobacteriota bacterium | reverse complement strand
TTGTTCCACAGGACGACGCGGTCCGAGGAATCGATCGCGAAGACGGCTTCGCCGCTGCGGGAGATTCGATCCAGAGTTTCGGAGGAATAGTTCACGGGCCGGGCACCCCGGAACGATTCTATCGCTCGAAACTCGGGGACGGGACTCGGGGACGATCAGGCGGCGCGGTGGCGCCGCGTCGGGCGAACGACGACGACCGGGAGCTTCGCGACATAGATCAGACGCAGGGCGACCCCGCCAACGACCCACTCGGCGAGAGTGTCCCGCCCTTCGCTGCCGACCACGACGAGATCCGCCCGCAGCCGGTCGGCGAAGGCGGAGATGGCCTCGGGAATCTCCCGACGGGTCCGCAGAGTCAGGAGCCGGCATCTCCCGGTGACCCCCATTGTCCGCACTTCGAGAGCAGCGTCGGAGAGGATGTCGTTTGCGGAGGGTGGCGCGGATCCAGACCGGGGAGGGGCGGCGGGCCGCCCTCCGATCGTCAGGAGAATGAGCTCCGCGCCGGGGTCGCCCGCGGCCAGCCGCGCCGCGAACCGAACGGCCGCGGTGCCGCCTCTCGATCCGTCCGTGGCGACCACGATCCTCATCCTCGGGTTTCCCTTTTTCCGTGTCGAACCCGTCTCGACTGACGGAGCCGGCGTGGGCCGGATCCGTCCCGATTGCGTGCTGAGACGGTGAGCCGCTTTAAGCGCTGGTGGCAAGGGTTTTCTCGAAGGTGGACTCTTCCGCCAGCCGAATGGTGAGCACGGCGCACGGGGCCGCGGCGATCACTTTGGACGCCACGCTCCCCGAGAAGATCCGCGAAATCCCTTTGCGGCCATGAGTCCCCATGATGATGAGGTCAGCCTGAAAGTCTTCGGCGGCTTTCAAAATCACCTCATCCGCGTTTCCCGCTTCGACGATTCCTGTTGCGTGCAGGCCCGCCTTCTGCGCTTCGCCGACGAGGAGGTCCAGCTTCCTGCTGGCGCTCGCGCGCACCTTCTGGTTCCACTCCTCGTAGACGAAGGGAGCGACCGCTGCTGCCTGGAGCACATTCGGCGGTTCGTACGCGTGGATGACGAAGAGGGCCGTCCGGTTTTTCTTCGCCATTGCCAGCGCCCTCTTCCACGCGGGCAGCGACGCCTCGGAAAAATCCGTCGCCATCACGATCCGTTCATAGGGTTTCATGGATTTGCCTCCCTGGATGTCTTCCAGCATCGGCCTCCTGCCCCATGCCGGAATGATGCGTTTCGATCATTTCGATGGCTTTCCCGGGGAGCGCGTCCCCCGATGCTGCGGGTTGACAGCACCGAAAGGGCCGCCCACCGGAGACCGCCGACTCCTCTGCGCCTGGACGCGCTTTGCGGATTTGGTGGCATCGCAGAAGCGCTTCTCGTATCGTCAATCCTGGCGGCAGCCGAGGGACCCGGTTTCCCCGCCCCTCCTATGAGAGGCAGCATGCGAATCGCTCTCTTTGCCGACGTTCACGCGAACTTCGAGGCTCTGACGGCGTGCCTCGCACACGCAGAGCGCCGCGGCGCCGAGCGACACGTGTTTCTCGGCGACCACGTCGGGTACGGCGCCGATCCAGAGCGTGTTCTCGACACCATGATGGCTCTCGTCGATCGGGGGGCGATCGCCGTCCTGGGAAATCACGACGCCGCGGTCGGGGGCGAGCTCGGACGGCAGATGAACGCCGACGCACAGACCGTCATCGAGTGGACTCGGGCGCGACTCGGCCACGCCCAACGCGAGTTCCTTACCAGACTCCCGCTGGTCGTGGAGGAAGACGGCCGCCTTTACGCCCATGCAAACGCCTGGGCGCCGGGAGGTTGGGAGTACGTCTCCGGAACCAGCGAGGCGGATCGGAGCCTCCGGGCGACGGGATGCCGCCAGACTTTTTTCGGCCATGTCCACCAGCCGATGCTTTACCACCGGACGGATGCCGGCGGAACGCTCGATTTCCAGCCGGTCCCCGGTGTTCCCATTCCCCTCGCTGCGACACGGCGCTGGCTGTCGCTGCCGGGTTCCGTCGGCCAGCCTCGCGACGGAAATCCGGCTGCCTGCTACGCGCTCTTGGACGACGCCCGCGGGTTACTGACGTATCACCGGGTCCCCTACGACGCGGAGGAAACGGCCCGAAAGGTTCGCGAGGCAGGGCTTCCCGAAGCTCTGGCCCTTCGACTGGAGATGGGAATCTGAATGACCGACCTGTTCGCGGGCTTTCGCCCGGGCACGGTGATCGACGGGTTCCGTCTCGAGGAGCAGGTCCATCGCGGGAGCATGTCGATCCTGTGGCGCGTGAGCGGATCGGACTCCGGCGCGCCCCTGATCATGAAAATCCCCTCGCTCGCGGAAGGCGACGACCCCGCCGCGATCGTCGGCTTCGAGGTCGAGCAGATGATCCTGCCGGCGCTCTCGGGAGTTCACGTGCCCCGCTTCGTGGCCTCGGGAGATTTCTCGGTCCAGCCCTATCTCGTCATGGAGCGGATCGCCGGGGATTCCCTCCGGGCAAGGATCTCCGACGCGCCCTTGCCCGTCGGGGAAATTGCTTCGATCGGAGCGGGGATCGCGGCCGCGCTGCACGACATCCATGGCCAGCATGTGATTCACCTGGACTTGAAGCCGAGCAACGTCATGTTCCGGGAAAGCGGCGACGCGGTTCTGATCGACTACGGGCTCTCGCGGCACGACGGCCTTCCTGACCTGCTCGCGGAGGAGTTCCGGCTGCCGCTCGGCACGGGGCCTTACATCTCGCCCGAGCAAGTGCTTCAAATACGAAACGAGCCGCGCAGCGATCAGTTCGCGCTCGGAGTGCTGCTCTATTTCCTGGCGACGGGGGAACGTCCCTTCGGGAACCCCGCGAGCGTCCCCGGGCTGCGCCGCCGTCTTTACCGCGACCCTCTTCCGCCGCGCGCTTTAAATCCGCAGTGTCCCGCCTGGCTGCAGGAGATCATCCTGCGATGCCTGGAGGTCGATCCCGGGTAGCGCTACGCCACGGCGGCGCAACTCGCTTTGCAGCTGCAATACCCCGAACAAGTCGCGTTGACGGCGCGAGCGGAGCGGGCGCGGCGGGACGGCGTTCCTGCGGTCGCGCGTCGATGGCTTCGCGCGCTCGGCTCTTCACCCGATCCGGGGCAGTCGGCCTCCTCGCAACTTGCGCGCGCCCCGATCGTCCTCGCGGCACTCGACCTGACGGCATCGGACGCTCTCGTGGACGCGCTCAGGACCACCGTGCGACGCGTGCTCCAGACCGAGCCCGGGGGCCGCCTGGCGTGCGTCACGGTCCTGAAGACCTCGCGGATCGCGATGGACGCCACACTCGACGAGCAGGGGCGGAGCGTGCACGTAAAGCGTCTGGTGGAACTGAAACACTGGGCCCGGGCGCTCGAGATCGCCCCCGATCGGATTACCTACCACGTCTTGGAAGCGCCCGACCCCGCATCGGCCATCGTCGAGTTTGCGTGCTCGAATCAGGTCGATCAGATCGTGATCGGGTCCCGGGGGAGCTCGACACTGCGCCGGTATCTCGGCAGCGTGTCGTCCGAGGTTGTCGCGCGCGCGGAGTGCACGACGACCGTGGTCAAGGCGCCCGAGCGGATCAGGTCGAGCGCCGGAATACCGTCGGGGTCGGATCCCTGACCGACGCGATCCGTTGACAAGGTTTGCCTCGATCGTCCATTACGGCGAGATCAACCGAGGTTACGAGACAGTCATGGAGGGAAAGCGCTCGTTTCCGCACCCCGCAAAAAGCCCGGCGCTCGTGTACACCTCCCTTTTTGGAAGCTATGGTCGATCGCTTGCGCATCGTCCCTTTTCCTTCACCGCCCACTCTGCGAAGCACGAAACAAATTGAATCGATTCTTCTCCGGCTTCGTCAACCTTCCCCGCCTCGATCAGGCGATCGCGCCCGCCATCACTCTGTCTTCGACCGGCCGACGGTCCCGAGCGGCGTGGTCGGCGCGTTCCGTCAACACGGGGCAGGGAGCGGTGGCGATGACCCGGGACGCGACGCTTCCCAGAAAGAACCGCGAGACGCCCTGGCGGCCATGCGTCCCCATGATGAGCAGGTCCACATGGTTTTCGATGGCAGCCTGCACGATCGCCTCTTCGGGATTCCCGACGAGGACGAGCGGGTGCGCGGCGACCCCGGATCTGGCGGCGTCGTTGATCAGGAGCTGAAGCTTTTTGCTGACTTCCGCGCGGAGATGTTTGTCGCACTCTTCGTAGAGACCCGGCGCCATCGGCCCGGCCTCCAGGTAATGCGGCGCTGAGAAGGCATGCGCCACGATGAGCTCGGCGCGGTTTTCCGCCGCCATTTCGACCGCTCTTCTCCAGGCAGGCGCCGAGGCGTCGGAGAAATCGGTCGCCATCAGGATCTTCTGAAATCGGTTCATATGGGCCTCTTTTCCTCCTCCAGCTTCTCCCCGGCGGGGAATCCCTTCATGATGCAAATGCATCGTTTGGCGCAGACGCCGGTGAGGAAAGATCGCGTGATCTGGTCTGTGTCCAAACCATCCGTCGCGTCTAGCGCCGGGTGAGGGACGCGAGAAGGGAACGGAGGCTGGCATGCTGGGTGAGATGACCGATCTCGAGGGGGAAGCGTTCCTTCAGTCGGAGAGCATCGGGCGAATCGGCTGTCACGCGGGAGGCATGACGTACGTCGTGCCCGTCTTATACGTCTTTCGTGGGGGTTGCGTGTACGGCCACAGCACGGAAGGTCGAAAGATCCGCACGATGCGGCGCAATCCGGAAGTCTGCTTCGAAGTGGACCGCGTGAAGGGCATCAATGACTGGCGGAGCGTCATTTCCTGGGGCCGCTACGAGGAGTTGACCGGAGACGACGGGCTCGACGCCATGGAGCTGCTCATGAAGGGCCTCGTGCGGGGTCCCGCGGTGCGCTCGAACCATCCCTCGTACCCCGTTCGGACGGCGGGTGCCCGTGGTCCAGACTCCGAGGGGATCTCGATCGTCGTCTACCGAATCCGGCTGACGAAGACTCGTGGACGGTTTGAGTCGCCATGAGCCTTTTCGCGCGAAACGGATCGCGGCGATTCGAATGCATCCTGATCTTTCGGCACTCGTGATCCCGAAAGCCGTTCGTCCTCGATGCCGGAGGCCGGGGCGGACCAGATCGTCCTGAAAGCCCGCTGGACGTTCCCACCGTGATGGCGTAACGCGGCCTATTTCAGCACAGCCTCCACCAGGCCGAGAGCGCCGCCGGCGAGAACCACCCAGATCGCATCCACCGCGAAACGGGAAAGAGCCACGAAGGCGGCCACCGTCAATCCGAGGGCAAACCAGTTCGGCGGATGACCCCATCCGCCGGGAAGGAGAACCGCAATCGCGAACACCACGGCGAGGTTCAAGATGACGCCGACGACCGCTGCCGTGATGCCGGAAAGCGCCGAGGTCAGCGCGCGGTTCCTCCGGAGGCCCTCGACATAGGGCGCCCCCAGGAAAATGTAGAAGAAGCATGGGAGGAAGGTCACGTACGTGGTGGCGAGCGCGGCGAGGGACGCGCTCGCGAGACGGCTCATGCCTTCCGGCCGGTTCCACCCCGACATGAAGCCGATGAACTGAAGCACCATGATAAGCGGGCCGGGAGTCGTCTCGGCGAGACCCAGACCGTCGATCGCCTGGGGCTGCGTGATCCAGTGGTACGACTGGACGGCGGCCTGCGTGACATACGCGAGGACGGCGTACGCCCCTCCAAAAGTCACGAAGGCGGCCTGAGTGAAGAAGCGGTACTGCTCCACATGCAGGCTCGACCAGCCGCGCCAGAGTCCAAGCCCGACAAACGGTCCCGCCCAGAGCAACACTCCGACGAGCGCAATTCGGATGAAGCGCCGCCAGGACCCGCGCCTTCCCTCGATGCGCTCCCGGCTCTGTTCCGCGGCCGGATCGGACTCCTCCTGACAGTTCGAATTCTCCGCGTGGGGAGCAAAGCGGCGGGGCCAGACCCGCCCCGCCAGGAAGCCCAAAGCTGCCGCCCCCATGACGATCGCGGGAAAAGGGACGTGCAGGAAAAAGATCCCGACGAAGGCGGCCGCCGCGATCACGATGAGCCCGCGGGGGCGCAAGGCGCGGGACCCGATCTTCACGAGGGCGACGAGGACGAGCGCCACGACCGCCGGCTTCAATCCCGCGAGGATCCCCGCGACCAGAGGCAGACCTCCGTACGCCGCGTAAACCGCGGAGAGGCCCCAGAGAATGAAAATGGACGGAATCACGAAGAAGGCGCCGGCGACGACACCTCCCCACGTGCCGTGCAGAAGCCAGCCGATGTAGATGGCGAGCTGCTGGGCCTCCGGCCCGGGGAGGAGCATGCAATAACTCAGCGCATGGAGAAAGCGCTCCTGTGAAATCCATTTTTTCCGATCGACGAGATCGCGCTGCATGATTGCGATCTGGCCTGCGGGTCCGCCGAAGCTGATGAACCCGAGTCTGATCCAGTAGCGCAGGGCCTCTGAGAATCCGACGACCCTGTGCCGCCCGAGCTGATTCCCTTTCATCCTCGGGTGCCCTTCCCGATCAACGAGGCTGGATCGTCGGGTCGTCGAACTGGATCACGGAGTCCGCCCTGGTCCAGAAGCCGACGCGGCCCTGGACTCCCCTCCCGGAAGGGGCGCCGGCGACCAGCGACGAAGTGGTAAATCGAACCGTTGTTTTCGTCCGCATTGCGGCGGGCGACAGACCAGGTCTCGGCACTGCGGTAACGCCACAGGCGACCGAGATTCGTTTCAAGGGACTGCCTCCTTCGAAACCGGACGACCCTCTGTTTGGAACGATTGATAGAGGTCGTCGAAAAAGATGATGCCGCGCTTGAGACGCGCCTCGTCTCCGGGATTCGCCAGAATCAATCCTCTCAGGACGATTTCTACTCCCGCTGCTTCCGGCCGGCCGAATTTG
>JBDUBI010000070.1:0-2106 GCA_040004225.1 Acidobacteriota bacterium | reverse complement strand
CGGCGGCCCACGCCGCGGCGACGATTCGAGACCTTCCGACCCGGCGATACTCCGAGGAGCTCATCTCCCTCCCTGAATCGGAAAGCCGCTCATCCGGCGCGTTTCGCGCCTTAACCCGTCTCCTCCGACGCTAACCGCGGGTTCCTGCGTCCTCCGCATGTTCGGACGTGCCGCCGGGTGTCGCGGATGGACTCGCGATTTTGCGAAGAGTCGCCACGATGCGGGCGAATACCTCGGGCCTGCCGCGAAACTCCCGGTCCCCCGACTCCGCGGCCGCGGCCGCGTCATTGATCGACAGAATTCCGACCAGATGGCCGGCGCTGTCGACCACCGGAAGCCGACGCACCTGGCGCGCCGACATCGTGTCGAGAGCTTTCGACAGGTCGTCGCCAGGTTGAATCGTGAAAGGATTCGGACTCATGGTCTCGCGTACGCTGATGTCCCCGGCGAACCGGCCTTTACGCGCCGCCGCCATGCAGATGTCCCGGTCGGTGACCATCCCGACCGGATGACCTGCGGCATCGAGGACCGGCAGCGCCCCGACCTTGTAGTCCCACATGATCCGCGCGGCCGTGACGAGACTCGCGTCCGTCGTGCACGAGCGCGCGGGCGAAGTCATGCAATCCTGAACTTTCATTCGTCCTCCTGCGGATGCAACCTTGCCTGCAACCGGCTGCTTCCGTTTCTGCGACCCACTGTCTCATGAGAAACACCCTCGGGCCGTCGTCCGACTGTCTGCGGTGCCGGGATCAGCCTTCGGATTCCTCTTCCGGCCCCGCCGATTCGAGTTTCCACTTGAGGTATTCCCCGACGATGATCGACGCCGCATAAAGAATTTCTTCCTCCATCTGGGCGTGAAGTATCAGCTTCTGGGCGAAGCGCGCATAACCCGCATGCCCCTCCTTCGTCGCGGCCCTGAGGAGATTCTGGAGGGCCACCACGATGAGCTTGTGCTCGTTCAGCATGCGCGGAAGCTCCGTCTTCAATCGCTCCCCGAGGAGATGCGAGTCTTCGCAATCGCCGCCGCTGCAGTACACGACGACCGGTGCCGATGGGTCGAGACCCTCCGCGACCAGCGATTTCAACTTTTCGTCGATGTCTTCCCAGACCGGCAGGGATCGGGCCTCGCGGATGTGCCCCTCCCGATAAGCCGCGGTCCGCCGGGCGTCGAAGAAGACTGCCTTCGCGGCGAAAAACCGCGCCGCCTCCTCACCGGAAATCTCCGTCCACGGCGCAGCGACAGAAGAAGGTTTGTTCGCTTCGGCCGCCGGGGAAGTGCGGACGGCCGGAAGGCTCCCGCCTCCAGCCGACCACGCAAGGCGCCGTTGTCGGCCCGCCAGCCGGTTGGAGGCCCACGCGAGCGAGATCGAAGAGAGCAGGAGGAGGGCGATCCTCGATGCGGGAGAGAGTTCCGCGGCCGAATTCTGTCTCAAGGACGAGCGGGACGAACTCCCCAGGAAGCCCGAAGGGCTGGAGAGCCGCTTACCCGGCGAGGCCCGTCGTCGCGCGGCGCGGCTCTTCGAGGAGCCGGTCGATCTTCGCGGCGAGGATGAAATCGTTCTCATGCAGCCCGCCGATCGCGTGCGTCCAGAGGACGAGCTCCACCTTGTTCCAGTGAATGGCGATGTCGGGGTGGTGCCCCTGTTCCTCGGCGAGATCTCCCACGCGGTTCACGAACTCGAGACCGCTCTTGAAATTTTCGAACTCGAACCGGCGCATCAGGCGGGAGGCCTTCTCCTGAAGCTCCCACTCGGGCGTCTGCTCCAGAAACTGCCGGGCCTGCGTCTCCGAAAGGCTCGGCATCCCCCCGCGGCAGGGCTCGCACGTGCGGGAGACGAGGCGGGAGGCATCCATGACGGGATCTTACTTCTCGACGTTTCGGGGCGGGCGACCCTCGGCAGCGCACGCCGGCCGCGCGTTTGACGGAAACCGGCCGTTACTGAATAATCCGCTCTCCCTGACGACTGGGAGGTCGTTCAATGGTAGGACCACTGGCTCTGGACCAGTTAATCGGGGTTCGACTCCCTGCCTCCCAGCCAATTCCTTCCGGAGACTCCGCGTTTTCCACCCACAATTGCCCGCGACGGTGACAGGTCTCACGGATGA
>JBDUBI010000199.1:0-7018 GCA_040004225.1 Acidobacteriota bacterium | reverse complement strand
AACCCTCTCCCCGAGCGCGGGGAGAGGGAGTTCCCTTGATTACCAGGAGGACCTATCGATGCGGATTCATCTCCTTCGCAATGTCTCTCTCGGCGCCGTGATTTTCGGGTCTCTTCTGATTGCGGCGCCCGCGGCGGCCCAGAAAACCGGTTCCCCACCCGCCCCGGCCAGCTATCCCGCCCTGCCGAGCGAAACACCGGCGAAGCTCGAACCCGCGACTTTCGGATGGGACTACGTCCGCCGCGAGGTGATGATCCCGATGCGCGACAGGGTGAAGCTCCACACCGTGATCCTGGTTCCGAAGGGCGCCAAAGGCGCTCCGATACTCCTCACGCGCACGCCCTACGACGCCTCCGCGCTCACGAGTCATTCCCGCAGCTCGCATCTCGGACCGAGCCTGAGCGGCTACGACAACGCAACGGACGTCATCGTCGAAGGCGGTTACATACGCGTCGTGCAGGACGTGCGCGGGAAATATCGCTCCGAAGGCGACTACGTGATGAATCGGCCGGTGCACGGGTCCCTGAATCCGACGCCGGTGGACCATGCCACCGACACGTACGACACCATCGACTGGCTCGTGAAGAACGTCCCCGAAAGCAACGGCCGGGTCGGAATTCTGGGCATCTCCTACGACGGTTTCCTTCCCCTGATGGCGCTCGTCCACCCGCACCCGGCCCTGAAGGTCTCCGTCCCGATGAACCCCATGGTCGATGGCTGGATGGGCGACGACTGGTTTCACAACGGCGCCTTCCGCGAGCAGGGGATGCCCTACATCTGGGACCAGGAAGCGACGCGCAAGAACGATGAGAAATGGTGGCGGACCCATTACGACGACTACGACATGTTCCTGGACGCGGGGTCGGCGGGAGAGCTCGGCCGGCGCCACGGAATGGAGCAGGTCGGCTTCTGGCGGAAAATCCTCGAGCACCCCGCCTACGACGCGTTCTGGCGCGACCAGGCCGTGGACAAGCTGCTCGCCGCGCAGCCGCTCCAGGTCCCGGTGATGCTCGTGCACAGCCTCTGGGACCAGGAGGACATCTACGGTGCGATCGCCGTGTACCGCGCCCTCGAGCCGAAGGACACGGCCAACGACAAGGTATTTCTCGTGCTCGGCCCGTGGCACCACGGACAGGAAATTCACGACGGCAGCAGCCTCGGCGCGCTCAAGTTCCGAAGCGACACCGCCCTGACCTTCCGGCGGGACGTCCTGCGGCCCTTTCTGGACCAGTACCTGAAGGACGGCGCGCCAAAGGCCGACGTGTCCCCCGTGACCGCGTTCGAGACGGGCACCAACACGTGGCGGCGCCTCTCCGCGTGGCCGGCCGGCTGCGCCAATTCCGGGGGTTGCGGCATCACGCCGACTCCGCTGTACCTCGGCGCCGGCCTGAAGCTGTCGTTGGGGACTCCGACTTCCGGCGCGGCCGGAGCCGACTTCGAGGAGTACGTCTCGGATCCGGCCAGACCCGTGCCGTTTCTCCCGCGTCCGATCGACGCCAGCGGGGCCCGCTGGGCGCGGTGGCTCGTCGACGACCAGCGCGACGCGTCGGGCCGGACGGACGTTCTCGCGTTCGTGTCGGAGCCGCTGACGAGCCCGGTCAAGATCAGCGGGCAGCCGGTCGCGAACCTCGTGGCTTCGACCTCCGGTACGGACTCCGACTGGGTGGTGAAAGTGATCGACGTCTATCCGGACGAGGTCGCGGACGACGCGCCGATGGGTGGTTACCAGCTGATGGTGTCGGCGGATATCTTTCGGGGCCGCTACCGCGAGAGTCTCGAGAGCGCGAAGCCGATCGCGTCCGACAAGCCGCTCCTCTATCGGTTCGCGCTGCCGACCGCGAACCATGTGTTTCTCCCGGGACACCGGATGATGGTGCAGATCCAGTCGAGCTGGTTCCCGCTCTACGACCGCAACCCTCAGACCTTCGTGCCCAACATCTTCTGGGCGAAGCCCCAGGATTACAAAAAGGCGGTGCAGCGCATCTGGCATGGACAGGCGCCGGGACAGGCGAGCTTCATCGAGATGCCTCTGGTGACTACCGTCGCTCCCGCTCGCTGACGCTCGCTCCCGCTCCCGCACCGGGAGGCTCCTCCCTCCCTCTGGTCGGGAGACTCCTCCCGGTGCGAGCTTGACCGCCATCGTGGCGCGAACGCGGATTCCGGCCTCGGCGGGCGAGAGGTGGTGGGCGGAGCCCAGGCTCAATAGTTCGAAGGCGGGTTGGCCGGCGGATTGGCCGACGTTCTTGTTACGCTTCTCGGATGGCGTTTCCCGCCGGTTGGAAGTGGCTCCGCCGCGGGGCGTTCTCCGCGGCGGTCGTGTCCGGGACCGTGGTCCTGCTTCGCGCGTTCGACTCGCTCCGGCTGCCGGACCTCCGCGCCTGGCACCGGTTTGCCCCCGCCTCCGAGGTTACGGCTGCCGATCTGACCGGGGAGTTCACCCTCGAGGACTATCGGAAGCGCGAGGAGGCGGTCTTTCTCGAGGTCCGGCGCGACGTCGAGAGCCGGCTCCGCCCCGAGGACCGCACCGCCGCGAATCGATACTTCGAGGGCAGCCCGCTTCACGCGTCGCACTTTCCGACGAACTGGAACCGGACGTTCGAGCTGACTCCCGAGAGGGTCCGGGGCGGCGTTCTGCTCCTTCACGGATTGACGGATTCCCCCTACAGCATGCGCCGGCTCGCCCGGATTTTCCAGGAGCGCGGCTTCTACGCGCTTTGCCCCCGCATGCCGGGGCACGGGACCGTGCCCGCCGCGCTCGCCCGTGTCGCGTGGGAAGACTGGGCGGCCACGGCGCGTCTGGCAGCGCGCCACATCCGGGCCCGGATCGGTCCGGGGCGGCCGCTTCACGTCGCCGGTTACTCGAGCGGCGGAGCGCTGGCGGTGCGCTACGCCTTGGACGCTCTCGACGATGCGGCCCTTCCGCGTCCCGACCGGCTCCTCGTCCTCTCTCCCATGATCGGTGTGACGCGGCTCGCCGGCCTCGCAAAGACCGTCAGCGCTCCCGGGTACATGCCGTTCTTCGAGAAGTCGCGCTGGATCGAAGTGAGGCCCGAGTACAACCCGTTCAAGTACAACTCGTTTCCCGCCAGCGCCGGCTACCAGACCTTCCGGCTGACGCGTTCCATCGAGAGCGGCCTTGCAAAGGCGGTGTCGTCCGGCGCGATCGGGCGGATGCCGCCGGTGCTCGGGTTTCAGTCCCTGATCGACTCGACCGTGTCGACAGCCGCGGTGGTCCACTCCCTCTTCGACCGGCTCTCAGCCGGCGGCAGCGAGCTCGTCGTCTTCGACCGCAACCGCGACGCCACCTTGAGCACGCTCCAGCCCGCCGGGTCGGACGAGGTGCTTCCGCGTCTTCTTCCACGACGCCCGCGACGCTATGCGATCACGATCGTGACGAACGCGACGCCCGAAACAGCGGCGGTCATCGCGCGGCGGACCGAGGCAGGCGGGACCGAGGCTCGGTCGGAAGCCATCGGCCTCTCCTGGCCCTCCCAGACCTTTTCGCTGTCGCATATTGCCCTGCCCTTTGCTCCGGACGATCCGCTTTACGGGTCGTCTCCCGGCGTCGGCGAGTTCTACGGGGTCCGTCTCGGCACGCTGACGCCACGCGGCGAACGGGCGGCCCTCATCGTGCCGATGGATCAGCTCATGCGGCTGACGTGCAATCCCTTCTTCGGGTATCTCGAACGCCGCGTCCGGGAGTGGATCGCGGAGACGGAAGCGGATGAGACGTCCGGAAAGCTCGAACCGGGCTCGCTCGGAGAATGAAGCCGGGCGCCCGGGAACTCTTCCGGCGGGTCCTTGTGCGCATACGGTGAAAGAATCGGCGCACGTTTCGGCCCGGAGGCGCTGGGCGGGACCGCCGGTTTTTCTCAGAAAAATCGAAGTGTCCCGTCGAGAGTCCCCCGCAAGATTTGAGACCCGGTTACCAACGGAGGCACGCCATGTCCGAATCCCGACGTGAGTTTCTCGCGCGCACGGCCGCCGGAGTCGTGGGGGCCGCAGCCGCCGCGAAGGCCCTTTCCGCCCAGACCGCCCCGCCCGGTCCTGCGACGACTCCCGCCGCGGGAACTCCCCCCGCGTTCGGCACGGCGCCGCCGGTCGGGCCTCCCGTGACGACCGCGACGCTCGTCGAGGCGGAGAAACTCGTCCGCATCGAGATGACGGCCGCCGAACGCTCCCAGGCCGCGGGCAACTGGAGCCGCGCGATGGCCGGCTCCATGGAACGGCGGACCGGCCCCCGCAAGATCGCAATCGAAGACTCGGTCGCGCCCGCCTCCCTCTGGAACCCGATGATCCCGGGCGTCGCCGCGGGCGGGAAGCAGGACCGATTCGTCCGAAGCGCGGGGCCGGCGCCGCCGCTGCCGAAGCGGGACGAGGACATCGCCTTCGCACCCGTGACCGCGCTCTCCCGGTGGGTCGAATCGCGCGCGTTGACGTCCGAGCGCCTGACCCGGATCTACCTCGACCGCATCGCGCGCTTCGATCCGAAGCTGCGGTGCGTGATCACGGTCACGCGTGATCTCGCGATCGAGCAGGCGCGGCGCGCGGACGCGGAGATCGCCGCCGGCAGGTACCGGGGACCTCTCCACGGGATTCCGTGGGGCACGAAGGATCTCCTGGACACGCGGGGGATCCGAACGACGTGGGGCGCAGAGAATTTTCGGGACCGCGTGCCCGATGCGGACGCAACCGTCGTGGCGCGGCTCCACGCGGCCGGCGCGGTCCTCGTCGCGAAGCTTTCCCTGGGAGCGCTCGCCTTGAATGACGTGTGGTTTGGCGGGCAGACCATGAACCCGTGGGTGATCGAGGAGGGCTCCGGCGGCAGCAGCGCGGGGCCCGGCGCCGCGACCGCCGCCGCTCTCGTCGGCTTCTCGATCGGGAGCGAGACCGAAGGCAGCATCGTCGACCCTTCCATGCGGTGCGGCGTCACGGGCTTGAGGCCGACGTTCGGCAAGGTCCCCCGGACCGGCGCGATGACGCTCTGCTGGTCGCTGGACAAGCTCGGGCCGATGGCGCGCAGCGTCGAAGACACCTGCCTCGTGCTCGCAACGATCTCGGGACCCGACGCGGGAGACCTGTCGAGCGTTCCCAGCCATCTCGACTTCGACGCCAGCTCTCCCGTTCGAGGGTTGAAGGTGGGCTGGTTCCCGGCCTGGATGAACGAAAGCCCCGCAACCGAGGTAGACCGGGCCGCGCTCGAGACCGTCCGGCGGCTCGGCCTGACCGCCGTCGAAGTGGCGCTTCCCGACTGGCCGTACGGATCGCTCAATACGATCCTCTTCGCGGAAGCGGCTGCCGCCTTCGAAGACCTGACCCTTTCGCGAGGGCTCGACCAGCTGAAGATGCAGGTCCCAGACGCCTGGCCGAACACGTTCCGGCAGTCGCGCTTCCTCTCCGCGGTCGACTACGTCCAGGCGGACCGTCTGCGAAGGAAGGTCGCCGGCGAAATGGCGCGTCTCTTCGAAAAGGTGGATGTGCTTCTGGTGCCGGCGCTGCGCGACGAGATCCTGACGATCACGAATTTCACGGGTCATCCCGGCCTGACGCTTCCCGCCGGGTTCGTCGAGATCGCGCAGGCGCGCAGCGACTGGGCGCCCGATCCCGCGCATCCGATGCCGGCTTTCAGCCCGAAGCGGAGGGTGCCGCACGGTGTCACCCTCGTCGGCAGGCTGTTCGACGAAGGGACGATCGCGCGCGTCGGCATGGCCATGGAGCGCGCCTTCAACGTCGCGTCGAAGCGGCCGCCAGGGTTCTGAGACGGAGGCTGTCCCCCGTCCCCGCTCAAGAAAAAGAGCCGCCGCCCCATCGGCGAATTCGCACCGCCTGCCTGCGGGCCCCCTCACCCCAACCCTCTCCCCGAGCCCGGGGCGAGGGAGCAGAGCTGCGCCACCGCCACGATGATGACTCCGCTCGCCCCGAGGAGGAGTCTCCCGACCAGAGGGAGGGAGGAGCCTCTCGGGGCGGGAGCGTGAGCGAACGCAGTGAGCGGAAGCGACGTGAGGCGGGCGGTCGAGCCAACAGGGCGAGCCGCCCGGCGGTGCGTTCGCCCGCAGGCGAACGCAGATCACGAAGTGAGCGGAGGCGACGGCGACGGCCCATCCGGCGCCGCGGTCACCGGGGTTCCCTCCCGCTCGATCGGAGCGACGAAGTTGAAAAGCTTTAAATTCAGACGCCCGTGGCGGCCGAGCGACGGGTCGAACTCGTACGAGGTGACGGAGCCGTTCGCGATGTCGACCGAGCGATCGATCTCGAGGAGACGCTCCTCGGCCAGCCTCTCGAATAGGTAGCGGAAGCAGAAAACCACCACCGTATGGCAGACGATCACGACGCGCTCGCGGCGATAGTCGCGCGACAGCGTGCCGATCGCGCTGCGCAGACGGAGAATCACGTCGCACCAGCTTTCCCCTCCCGGCGGGCGGTAGTAGAACTTGCCGAGGGGACCGCGGCGAAGCGCCTCCTCCGGAAAGCGTGCCTCGATTCCCTTTCGGGTGAGGCCGTCCAAAATCCCGAACTCCCGTTCCCGCAGGCGCTCGTCACCCACCGGCGCCAGAGCGAGCCCCGACGCCTCTGTCAGCCGCTTCGAGGTTTCAAGCGCCCGCAAATAAGGGGACGTGAGAAGGATCGTCGGCCGCTCCGATTCCGGGAGACCCCCAAACCAGCGCCCGACCGCGTCGGCCTGTCTTTCGCCCAGAGCGGAAAGCGGCACGTCCACATCGCGCGTCGTCAGGCGGATGCGGGGGTCACCGGTACTTTCGGCGAGGTTCCGAGCGACGTTCCCGGCGCTTTCCGCGTGGCGCACGAGCCACAGAGTGTCCGGCCATTTGCGGTTGTCGGCGTCGTGCATCGGTTCCTCGGGCGGGCATTTGCCGGCTTCGAGTCTCGTGTTTCACGATCCCTGCCAGACGGGACCGCCGCGCCCACCCGGACGCGCCCGGAAACCTGACCCCGGGGGATGCTTTGTGCCAATCCCCGCCCGCCCGACAGGCCCCGAGGCAGGAGGCTGACGTTCCTCCGT